>NZ_RKRA01000001.1:0-318712 GCF_003814705.1 Georgenia muralis
CCGGTCGAGGCGCCCGGTCTCGCTGACTCGTACGCCCGGGCACCGGCGACGCGGTGCCACGATGTGCCGGGGCAACGGCCGAGGCCGTGACGGCTCCGTCTCAGGACGGCGGTGCTGTCCAGACGGAAACTGGCAGGTACCCGCCGAACAGGACGAGGCTGTCCTCTGGTGCCCGGGCTACGGCCGGCGCCGCCGGGGTGCGCCGCCTTCGGGGCTGGTGGGGAAGGTCCTGGCCGGAGTCCGACGGGAGGTCGGTCAGGCGGCGCAGGACCTGCGCATACAGGCCCGCACGGTCATCGGACGACAGCAGCGGGTGCCCGTCACGGGCGCACCACCGAGGAAGGTGCGGGCCGGACCCGTGCTCTCCGTCATCGTTCCTCCGTCTTGCGGGCGGGGGCCGGCTCCGGCGTCTCCGGGGCCTTCGTGGAGGAAGACTGCCCGGCTCGCCCCAGCCCCGCCGTTGTCCGTCTTGTCCGTCTCGCGCAGCGAGACGCCAGGGTCCGTGAAGCGTCGATGTCTCCGTCCGCGAGACGACCGGGTCCGACCCCGCGCCTACGGCGCGCGCCCGTCGTAAGGTCCATCAGACCTGTCACCTGACCGAGGAGAGCCGCATGAGCGCCGAGGACGTGGTCGCGCTCCCCCGCGCGGCCGAGGACCCGGGCCGCCACGGCGCGGAGATCGGTCCCGAGGAGTTCAAGCGGATCTTCCGCCACCACCCGGGCGGCGTCGCGGTGATCACCCTCGCCGGCCCGCACGGGCCGGTGGGCTTCACCGCTACCTCGGTCATCTCGGTGTCCGCCGCGCCCGCGATGCTCGCCTTCTCCCTCGCCTCGACCTCCTCCGCGCGGACCGCGGTCGAGGCGGCGCGCGGGGTCGCGGTGAACTTCCTCGCGGCCGACCAGGAGGACCTCGCGGCACGGTTCGCCCGCCGCGGGGTCGACCGGTTCGCCGGCCTGGACTGGCTCTCGCTGCCCACCGGTGAGCCCGTGCTGCCGGGAGTCCGGGCCTGGGTCCGGGGCACCGTCGAGCAGCGCGTCCCGGTCGGCGACAGCCTGCTCGTCACGCTGCGGGCGGTCCGCGCCGACGACCGGGCCGCCGCTCCGCTCGTCTACGAGAACCGCACGTACCACCGCCTCGGCGGGCACACGCTGACCTGAGCCTCCAACTTCCGGGTCCCACTCGTCTGTCCGCGCACGTTCCCGTCGCCCACGCGATCCCGTTCGTCCGCCTGCGCGGGGCCGGGCCGATCAGCCCCTCTCCGTATCGTGTGCGTCATGGACGCCGACCCCCGCGCCCAGGCGGGCTACGGGTTGCGGTTCGACTGGGGCCTCGCCGGTGCTCGGGCCCTGGCGCACCCCCACGCGCTCGTGGTCGTCGTCGACGTGCTCTCCTTCAGTACCACCGTCGCCATCGCCGTCGCCCGCGGCACCGCGGTTCACCCGTGCACCGACGACGACTCGGCCGCAGACCTCGCGCACCGGACCGGCGCGACCCTGGCCGTGCCGCGCCGCCAGGCGACACCGGAGCGCCCGTGGTCGCTCTCCCCCGCGCTGGCCCTGCGCGCCCCGGCGGTGCCCCGGCTCGTCCTGCCCTCGCGCAACGGCTCCGCCATCGCTGCCGCGGCTGGTCATGCGGAGGCCATGCGGGCCGTCGCCCCGTCTGGTGCCCACGCCACGCCCGCCACGGGCGCCACGCCCGCCGCGGGCGCCACGCCCGCCATTGGCACCACGCCGGCCACTGGCGCCACGCCCGCCGACGGCGCCACGGCACCCGCCGTCGTCACCGCCGCCCTCCGGAACGCGCGGGCCGTGGCGGAGTGGGCCAGCGCCCGCGGCTACGGCACGCCGGACCGGCCTGTGAACGTCGTGGCGGCTGGTGAACGCTGGCCCGACGGCACGTTGCGCCCGGCCCTGGAGGACCTTCTGGGCGCCGCCGCCGTCCTGCGCGCCCTCGAGGTCGAGCCCGGCCGCCCCTCCCCCGAGGCACGCGCGGCCGCCGCAGCGCTCGACGGCGTGGGCGACCTCGACGCGGCGCTGAACGGCTGCGCCTCGGGCCGCGAGCTCGCGGCCATCGGCTGGCAGGACGACCTCGCCGCCGCGGCGGACGTCGACGCCGACACCGTGGTGCCGCTCCTGAGCGGCGGTGCGTTCAGGGACGCCGCAGCCGCACCCTGACCTGAACGAGGTCGTCCCGGTGGACCACCGCGCGCGGGTGGCGGTCGTCCTCCGGTCCGCGCAGCTGGTCGGTGGACTTGCCCATCATCTCCGGGATCTCGGCGGAGCCGTAGGCGCTGAGCCCGCGCGCGACCACGCCGTCGGGACCGACGAGCTCGACGGCGTCGCCGGCCTCGAACTCGCCGTCGACCCCGACCACCCCCGCCGCGAGGAGTGAGCGCTTGCCGTCGGTGACGGCCCGGGCGGCTCCGGCGTCGAGGTGCAGCCGGCCGCGGATCTGGGCTGCGTGGGCGAGCCAGAGCCGTCGGGCCGACTTGCGCTTGCCGGTGGCCGAGAACCATGTGCCGACGTTCTCGCCGTCGAGAGCCTGGCGGGCACGGTCGGCCGAGGTCAGGACCACCGGGATCCCTGATCCGGTGGCGATCGCGGCGGCGTCGAGCTTGGTGACCATCCCGCCGGTACCGATCTCGCTCCCGCGCCCGGTGACCTCCACGTGCGAGAGGTCCGCCGGCCCGTCGACCTGGGGGACGAGCCGGCTGCCGGGGCGTCCCGGCGGACCGTCGTAGAGGCCGTCGACGTCGGTGAGCAGGACCATGGCGTCGGCGCGGACGAGGTGGGAGACGAGTGCGGCGAGTCGGTCGTTGTCCCCGAAGCGGATCTCGTCGGTGGCGACGGTGTCGTTCTCGTTGACGATCGGCACGACGCCGAGGGCCAGGAGGCGCTCGAGGGCGCGCTGGGCGTTGGCGTAGTTCGTGCGTCGGATGAGGTCCTCGGCCGTGAGGAGCACCTGGCCCACCCGCTGGCCGTAGTAGGCGAACGCCTCGGTGTAGCGCGCCACGAGGATGCCCTGGCCCACGGAGGCTGTGGCCTGGGCCGTCGCGAGGTCCCGCGGACGGCCGGTGAGACCGAGCGGCGTGATGCCGGCGGCGATGGCACCGGATGAGACGAGCACGATCTGCTGTCCTCTGGCGCGCCGCGCCGCGAGGATCTCCACCAGGGTGTGCAGGGCCGGCATGCTCAGTCGCCCGTCGACGGCGGTGAGCGAGGAGGACCCGACCTTGACCACGACCCGGGTGGCGGTGGCGATCCCGGAGCGGTCGGCGAGGGGCTTGTTCACGATCCCATCCTTCCCCATGAGCAGCTCCGGGTGGTGCCCCTGGTCGTCCGGTGGACGTGTGTTGGCGGCCACGGGAGACTGCCCGGAGGCGGCCAGATAGCTGCCCGGTGGCGGTCGTGAGAGTTGCCCGCTGACGGTCATGGGATCTGCCCGACACGACATTCCTGCCCTGCCGCGCTGACGTGGTTCGGGGCCCCTCCTCGGGTGCGATAGCGGTGCTGAAGCGCCCATCGCCCCGAGGAGGGACAACGTGAAGTCTGCCGAGGAGATCATGGAAATTCTCGAAGCGTTTGATCTGACTGGTTCGTACAGGGACGCCGGCGAGCTCGCCGGGGTGTCCCATCACACCGTCGCCCGGTACGTCGCCGCTCGTGACGCGGGGCGGTTGAGCGAGAGGCCGGCGGCCCGTCCGCAGCTGATCGATGAGTTCTTGCCCAAGGTCGAGGAGTGGGTGGACAAGAGCAACGGCAAGATCCGCGCCGACATCGCCCATGGCAAGCTGGTTGCCCTGGGGTTCACCGGTTCGGAGCGGACAACCCGCCGGGCGGTCGCGGCGGTGAAGAAGGCTTACCGGCAGGGCAGGGCCCGGGTGCATCGGCCCTGGGTCACCGAGCCGGGGCTGTGGTTGCAGTACGACTTCGGTGACGGCCCGGTCATCGACGGCGGACGGACGGTGTTGTTCTGCGCGTGGCTGGCGTGGTCGAGGTTCCGGGTCGTGCTGGCGATCAGGGACAAGACGATGCCGAGCGTGTTCGCCGCCCTGGACCAGGTCTTCCGGGTTCTGGGTGGGGTGCCGACGTATGTGCTGACCGACAACGAGAAGACCGTCACCGTCGAGCACATCGCCGGGATGGCGGTGCGGAACCCGCAGATGGTGGCCTTCGCCCGGCACTACGGGGTCAGCGTGCTCACGTGCGAGCCGGCCGACCCGGCGAGCAAGGGTGGGACGGAGGCCACGGTCAAGGTCGCCAAGGCCGACCTGGTCCCGAAGGAGACGAACCTGCTGCCCGGTTACGCCTCGTTCGCCGAGCTCGAGGCGGCCTGTCAGGCGTTCACCGATCTGGTCAATCACCGGGTCCACCGGGTCACCCGGCGGGTCCCGGCGGAGATGCTGGCCGAGGAACGCGCCCGCCTGCATGCCCTGCCGGCGGCGCCGCACACGGTCGCGTTCGGGCTGACCCGGCAGGTGCCGGCGAACTCGCCGATGGTGACCTTCGAGGCCGGGCAGTACTCCGTGCCGCACCACCTCCTCGGGGAGAGGGTGTGGGTCCGCACCTACGGCGCCGGGCCTGGGGAGCAGGTCGTCATCGTCCACGCCGGCGAGTCCGGCCCGGTCGAGGTCGCCCGCCACGCCCGCGCCACACCGGGCTCCCCGAGCATCGACGACGCGCACTTCCCGCCCGCCCCGGCCGGTGCCCTGGAGCGCCGGCCGCGTCCGAAGAGCGCCGCGGAGATCGAGTTCCTCGCCCTGGGCGACGGGGCCCGGCTCTGGCTGAGCGAGGCCGCCGCGGCCGGCACGACGAAGATGCGGGTCAAGATGGCCGAGGCCGTCGCCCTGGCCAAGCTCTTCGACCCCGGAGAGGTCGACTGGGCCCTGGGCCACGCCGCCGTCCACGCCCGCTTCGCCGAGGCCGACCTGCCCTCGATCCTGAACCACGCGGGCACGAGCGACGGTGAGGTCCACCGCGCCGGGGAGGACCGCTCCTTGACCCAGGGCACCGCCGGCTGGGCCGCCCTGGGCCAGCAACCGCCAGCCAGCCCCGGCGTCGAGGAGGTGGCCTGATGACCACCACGACCACACGCACGAGCGTGCCGGCCCTGGGGGTGCCGTCCGCGCCGCCGCTCCCCGCGGACCTGGAGACCCTGCTCCGCCGGCTGCGGCTGCCCCACATCCGCCACCAGGCACCCGAGATCATCGCCACCGCCAAGGCCCAACGCTGGGAACCCGTCGAGGTCCTGCGGGCCCTGTTCGCCGAGGAGGCCGCCGGCCGGGACCGGGCCTCCCTGGCCACCCGCCGGACCGCCGCCGGGTTCCCCACCGGCAAGACGTTCGACGCCTGGGACGAGGCAGCGTCCTCGATCCCGGTCCCGACCCAGCACGCGCTACGAACCCTGGAATGGGTCCACCGCAAGGAGAACCTCGTCGTCTGCGGGCCGTCGGGGACCGGGAAGACGTTCCTGCTCGAGGCCCTGGGTCACCAAGCCGTCGAGCAAGGCCTGCGGGTCTCGTGGTTCACCCTCGAAGACCTCGGCGCACTCCTGCGCAGGCACCGCGCCGACGACACCGTCACCAAGGCCATCGCGAAGGTACTGCGAGCCGACCTCGTGGTCGTTGACCTATGCCGATGCGGCGACTATGTCGAGGGCCGTGATCGGGCGGTGTGGGCGGCCGTGAGGTCGTGCGGGTTCACGGGCCGGCGACCGCTGGCCGTCTCGGCATAGTCACAGGCTCTCGAGGAAGGCGAGGACCTTGTCTGTGGGTCGGTAGCGTCCTGGCTTCGCGGAGGCTGGTGTGGTGAGGGCGAGTGCTTTCTCCTTGATGGTGATGTCGGCGTGGATGTAGGCGTCGGTGGAGCGGACGCCGGCGTGGCCGAGCCAGAGGGCGATCACTGAGGTGTCGACGCCGGCTTGTAGGAGGGACATCGCGCAGGTGTGGCGGAGGACGTGGGGGTGGACTCGCTTGCCCAGCAGTGAGGGGCAGTCCCGGGCTGCGGTCGCGGCGTGGGTGCTGACACGTAGTGCGATGGCGTCGCGGCTGAGGCGCCGTCCGGTGCGGGTCGGGAATAGTGGGTCGTGGGGAAGTCCGGCTCGCTCGGCCATCCAGGCTCGAAGCAGTGTCGTGACTGGGGTGGTGAGCGGGACTGCGCGGTGCTTGCGGCCTTTGCCTTCGCAGCGGATGTTCGCGCCGGTGCCGAGGGTGACGTCGCGGCAGTTCAACCCGGTGAGCTCGGAGACCCGAAGCCCGGTCTGGACGGCCAGCAGCAGCAGGGCCCGGTCTCGTCGTCCTTCCCATCGGGACTGGTCCGGGGCTGCGACGAGGGCGTCGACCTCGAGCGGTGTCAGGAAGGTGATGACCCGTTTGTCGAACCGTTTTGGTGGGATGGCCAGGACGCGCTGGATGAGGAGAGCGTGCTCGGGGTGGCGCAGGGCGGCGTAGGAGAACAGTGACCGGATCGCGGTAAGCCGGACGTTGCGGGTGCGGATGCTGTTGCGGCGCTCGTTTTCCAGGTGGTTGAGGAACGCGGAGATCGTGGCGGCGTCCAGGTCGGACCAGTCGAGCTGGGCGGGCAGCTTGCCGGTCTTGGTGTGTACGAATCCGAGCAGCAGCCGCAGGGTGTCTCGGTACGCCGCGATGGTGCGGGGGCTGGCCTGGCGCTGCTGGGCGAGCCGGTCGGAGAAGAACGCCTGCAGCGTTGGCGCGATCAGCGTCATGGCTGGGCCCCTGGTCGGGCCGCCGACCAGGCGGTGTGCTGACGACGGGCGGCCAGGGCGAGCAGTTCGGGCGCCGCGGACAGATACCAGTACGTCGAGGACGGCTCGCGATGCCCCAGGTAGGTCGACAGCGAGGGAATCTTCGCCTGCACGTCCTCGCCGGCGCGATACCAGCCGAGCAGGGTGCGGACCGCGAAGGTGTGGCGCAGGTCGTGAAGCCTCGGCGCGGCGGGGGCGGCAGCGCCGACGCCAGCGGTGTCGACCAACTGCCGGAAGGTCTGCGACACGACTGCGTAGCACAGCCGGTGACGGGTCAGAGACACGAAGAAGCTGCCGTCCTCCGGGTGGGGTTGGACGTCGTCGCGCAACGCGGCGTACTCGGCCAGGAACCGCATGCTGGTCTCGTGCAGGGGAACCAGGCGGGTCTTGCCGAACTTGGACTCGCGGATCAACAACACGCCGTGTGTCCAGTCGATGTCGCTGCGGTCGAGCTTGATCGCCTCGCCTATCCGCAGGCCACTTGCTGCGAGGAGCCCGATCAGGGTGTCGTAGGTCGCGGCCCGTAGCGGGGAGGCGATCGACGATCTGGCCCGGACCATCACCGCATCGATGTCGGCCGCCGAGTAGATGAACGGTTGCCGCCACCGCTGCCGATGCGGCACCAACCCGAGCGGTGGAACTTCGGTGTCGGCGTGGATGCCGACCAGGTAGCGGGCGAAGCCGCGGACGGACGTCATCCGCCGTGCCGCGAGAGTGGTCTCGGAGCCGGTGCTGGTCTCGTGGATCCAGGCCAGGGCCGCGCTGATGGTCACCGTGGGTGATCCGTGGGCGTCGAGGTAGGCCACGAAACTGGGCAGCAGCCACCCCGCCTCGGCCAGTTCGTGGCCCAATGAACGACGCAGCTGCAGGTACTGGGCCAGGTCCTGCTCCAGGGCGCTCATCGCGCCGCTCCGGGCCAGGGCTGGGCAACGTGACGCAGCGTGTCCAGGTCGACCTTGGCGTAGAGGGCAGTGGTGGCCAGGTCCTGATGGCGCAGGACCTGGCTGATTGCGACCAGACCGGCGCCGTGACGAAGCAGATCGCCGGCCAGGGCATGTCGGAGCCGGTGTGGTCCGACCACCGGCTGCCCTGCTCGTTTGCAGGCCCGCTCGACGACATCGCCGACAAGGTCGGCGCGGATCGGTCCGCGGGGAGCACGACAGGTCAAGAAGACGTGACGGGCCCCGGCGGGGTTGCGGCCGGCCGAGAGGTAGTCGGCGAACGCTTCGCCGACGTCCGCCAACAGCGGTAGCCGGTCCTGCCTGCGGCCCTTACCGCGGACCAGGAGTTCACCGGCTCGCCACTCCACGTCCCGCAGTTCCAGGCGGGCGACCTCGATGGACCGCAGGCCCAGCCGCGCGACCACCGTCATCATCGCGAAGTCGCGTAGGCCTACCGAGGTGTTGCGGTCACAGCTGTCGAGTAGCAGCTGGACGTCCGCGGCGCTGACCGTGGGCGGCAGCGTGGCCAACCGCCACCCACCCACCGCAGGCACCGCTGACCCGAGCCCGAGCGGCGTGATCTCCTGCAAGTACAAGAACCTCAAGACCGAGCGGAGCTCGGCGACCCGCCCCTTCGCCGACCCGGACGAGACTCGAGCGCACTCACGCAGGAGGAACGCGTTGACGTCCTCCCCGGTCAGGGCCGAGGGTGCAAACACCCCATCCTCGGTTGCCCGCTCCTGCAGGAAGCGGCGTGCGGTGTTCTCATAACGCAACACCGTGGTCGGGGCCAGGCCTCGTTCCTGAACCATCCAGGACCGGTAACACCTCAGCAGTTCACTCAACGCCGTCGGTGACAGCTGCGCCGCCGGGGTGACCCCGATCTCCCGGAGATAGCCCAAGAGTGGCGCCATCGCGCGCGGCCCAGGAACTCTGCGCTGGCCCGCCGCACCCAGGGAAGCGAGAAACGCCTCCATCCGCTCCTCGTTGAGCTGCCCGGCGACCAGCCCCTCCCCGGAAAGCCACCGACCGACCCGGCCGAGATCCTTGAGCATGTTCCGGATCGTGCCGGGCGTGTAGCCCCGTCGAGCCAACCAAGACCGATAACCCTCGACGTGTGGGCCGAGCTGCCCAGGCTTCCTCCTCGTTCCTGACATTGCACCCGCCTCCTCCACGGGAGCGCGGTGCTCCCACGAACGAGGCTGCTCTCAGCCCGCAACTATGCCGAGCCGGGCAGCGTCGGCACGCGCGTGAACCCGCACGACCTCACGGCCGCCCACACCGCCCGATCACGGCCCTCGACATAGTCGCCGCATCGGCATAGATCAACCTATGCGGATGTCCGCATAGGTTGACGACATCGGCCTCCTCCCGGTCGCCACCGACGCCGCCGAGGGCCTCTACCGCCTCGTCGACGCCGCCTACGAGAAACGAGCCGTCGCGATCAGCTCCAACCTCCACCCCGCCGGGTTCGACGAGCTCATGCCCAAGACCATCGCCACCGCGACCGTCGACCGGCTCCTCCACCACGCCCACGTCTGCCAGACCAGCGGCGAGTCCGTCCGCCTGTCCCAGGCCCTGTCCGGTCGAGGAGTGACGCCCTTGGCCTAACCACCCGGGCCGGTGATGGCCAGCCCCTGGGCAGATCCCATGGCCATCACCGGGCACATCCCGTGACCGTCACCGGGCAGGTCTCACGACCGCCCCTGGGCAGTTCCCACTGTCCCTTGACAGACGTGCGTCCGTACGAGCCGCCGGGGCCCGTCGGGTGGGCAACCTCTGCGTGGACCCTCCTCCCTGTGCGGTGGCGACGACGACCGCTGCCTGCTCGACGTACCGGACCCTGCAGCAGACTGCCTCTCCAGCTTCCGCACGCAGCCGTCACCGCTGAGCAGCTCGTGCTGGACCGTCCCGCGTACCGGCCGCCGTCTGCGTAGCGCCGAGGCCGCCCTGCGTGGCGGCGAGCCCACAGGGCCGTGGTGGGGGTGGTGTCCACAGTCGTGGTGGCGATGTCGTACCCCGGCTCTACGGTGGGAACACCAGTTCGAGGTGGAGGTGGGAGCGGTGGACCAGGACCCCGGTGCGGCGGCCCCCGACGGTGACGCTGAGCCCGGGGACGCCCCGGGCCGCGACGGCCAGGCCCGGGCGGGGGACGCCCCGGGGCGTGGCGGCGGCCCGGTCGGGGATGCCGAGGCGCGGGATGCGCAGGCGCGGGAGCGCGGGTACTGCTGTTACGCCGACGCGCTGACCAACGGTGGGTGCGAGCACCTGATCGCGGTGCAGCGGGAGTGGCGGGCCGAGGAACGCATCGCCCGGGCCCGGACCCTGACCGCGATCGGTCTCAAGGGCCTGGCCGAGCGGGCCCACGACGGCAACCGGTGGTCCCAGGGCGTCTTCGACCAGCTCCTGGGCCCCGGCGGGTACCAGGCCGTCGCCGAGACCCTCCCCCAGCCCACCGGCACCGCCGCCGACTCCGGCACCGGCCCGGCCGCCGACCCCGGCTCGGCCGCCGGCTCCGGCACCGACTCCGGCACCGACTCCGGCACCGACTCCGACTCGACCGCCGATTCCGGCACCGACCCGGCCGCCGGCTCCGGCACCGACCCGGCCGCCGGCTCCGGCACCGAGTCCGGCTCCGTCGCGCGCCTCGATCCCGACGACCAGGACGACGACCCCACTGCCGACACCCACGCCGACGCCGGCTCCGATGCCGGTGCCGACGTTGAATCTGACGTTGAATCTGACGCTGATGGTGGTCGGGTTCGGCGGCGGCGGTTGGACCGGCCGATCGCGGAGGTCATCGCGCAGGTCTACGCCGAGCACGCGGCCACCCTCGGGGTCGCCCTGAACGTCCTGGCCGCCATGGCCCCAGGACCCGAGCTCGCCGCACTGCTGGACGAGATCGACCTGGAGTCCCTCGCCCCCTTCGCCAAGGTCGAGGTCGTCGCCGCCTACAAACGCCTGGAGTCCTGGTCCGCCGGACGGGCCGCGCTCGCCGCCGCCCACGTCGCCACCGAACCGGTGATGTACGCCCAGACCGGCGCGGCCGCACCCAAGACCATCGACGGCACCGCCGAAGAGCTCGCCCTACGCCTGGCCACCACCCGCCAGGACGCCGCCAAGCTCGTCGCCACCGGGCAGGGCCTGACCCGGTCCTTCCACCAGACCCGGGACCGGCTCGAGGCCGGCGAGATCGACTACCGCAAGGCCGCCACCATCGTCGCCACCCTCCACCACAGCCCCACCCCCGTGGCCTGGATGGTCGAGCACGACATCCTCACCGAGGCCGACCGGCGCACCCACCCCCAGCTCGTCCGCGACCTCGCCGACAAGCTCATCGCCGTCGACCCCACCGACGCCCAGGCCCGCCACCACCGCGCCCGCGGCCACCGCCACGTCACCCACACCCAACCCCTACCCGACGGCATGGGCCGCATCAGCGCCATCACCACCGCCACCAGCTGCGTCCAGATCGACCTCGTCCTGGACCACATGGCCCAATCCGCCCGCGCCGCCGGCGACACCCGCACCACCGACCAGCTCCGAGCCGACATCCTCCTCGCCCTCATCACCGGCCGCTTCCGCCCCACCACCCACACCCACGACCACAACCACGACCACGACCACGGGGACGGCGACGGCGACGGCGACGACGGCCACGGCGACGGCGACGACGGCCACGCAGCCCCACCGACCACCGACACCCACACACCCGGGGCCGGGCCGGACCCCGGGCGCGGGGCACCCGACGCCGGGGGCGAGGCCATCGGGACCGGGGGCGTCGGGGCCAGGGCCGTCGGGGCCGGGGCGACGTGCCGGTGCCCGATCCCCCAGGACCCCGGGCCCCGCCTGCCCCCGCTGCACCTGCTCATCCCCGCCGACGGCGAGTGGTTCGGCGACCCCCCACGAGTCGACCTCCGCCTCGACGTCCCCCTGTCCGTCCTCCTCCCACCACCCACCAGCGCCCCGCCGCCGACCACCACGCCGCCACCGACCACGACGCCGACGTCTGACCCGCCGCAGGACCCGCCCGCCCTGACCGGCGAGTTCCCCGACGACCCACCCGCCGGCGTCGCCACCCTCGCCGGCTACGGACCCATCACCCCCGACGTCGCCCGCGCCCTCGCCGCCGGCGGAACATGGCGCCGGATCGTCACCGACCCCCTCTCCGGCGCCGTCCTCGACGTCGGACGCACCCGCTACCGGCCCCCCGCCGACCTCCTCGACCACGTCCGCCAACGCGACCGCACCTGCGTCCGCCCCGGCTGCCCCACCCCCGCCCACCGCTGCCAGTACGACCACACCCAAGCCTGGGCCCACGGCGGCCACACCGCCGCACACAACGGCGGACCCCTGTGCACCCGCGACCACACCATCAAAACCGCCGGCATCTTCACCGTCGCCCAACCCGAACCCGGCATCTTCGAATGGCTCACCCCCACCGGACACGCCTACCGACGCCAGATCAACGGCACCATCACCATGCTCCCCCACACACCCCCCTACCTCCACAACCGCCGACCAGCGCACGAACGGCAGGACGGTCCCGCACCCGACGACCCGCCGTACTGATCGGACACGCTGACTGCTGACGACTCAGGACGTCATCCCGCGGCCGTTGTCAGACCCGATGTTCGAGGTCACTCGATGGAGCGAGAGCATCGCTGAGAGGTTCGGATGCAGCTGCGACGACGATGCAGATGCGACGCCGATGCGAAGAGCCCCGATGGCGCTAGGGCCGTACGGCGGCGTCTCGTCCCGAGTCCTGACCCTTGTGCCCGGTTCGTCCCCGGCGCACCATGGAGGTCTCACCGCCGGGCGCGCGTTCCGGCGACTGCAGGGGGTGCCGGGGCTGCTGCACCCCGACGGCGAGGAGCCGCGGCGCGCGTGCGCGGCCCCTGTCGCGGGCTCGCCCGATGCCGCCCTGGGTCGTCCGTGCCCCTGCCGGGCGGTCGAGGTGGGATGGACATGGACGACGGACCAACCGTGGCCGAACCAGTCGACGGCCTGCGCGAGCGGGTCGCAGGAGAGGTACTGGAGCCAGGCGACGACGGCTACGACGACGCGCGGCGGGTCTGGAACGGCATGGTCGACGCGCGTCCGCTCGCCGTCGTGCGGGCCTCCTCGGTGGAGGACGTGCGGCACACCGTTCTCGTGGCCCGCGACCACGGGCTCACGCTCGCTGTGCGCGGCGGCGGGCACGGCGTCGCCGGCAACGGCACGGTCGACGGCGGCATCGTCCTGGATCTCGGGGCGCTGAACGCCGTCAGGACCGATCCCGGCGCACGGACCGTGACCGCCGGGGGCGGCGCGCTCCTCGCCGACGTGGACGCCGCGACGGCGCCGCACGGTCTCGTCGTCCCGCTGGGGGTCGTCTCACGCACGGGGGCCGGTGGGCTCACCCTCGGCGGTGGTGTCGGCTGGCTGACACGGGCGTACGGGCTGGCGGCAGACAACCTCCTGGCGGCCGACGTGGTGACCGCGACGGGCGAGGTGGTGCGCGCCGCCGACGACGGGGACCCGGAGCTGCTCTGGGGCCTCCGGGGCGGCGGCGGGAACTTCGGTGTCGCGGTCTCCCTGACGTTCCGCGCCCACCCCCTGCCCGAACGGGTCCTCGCGGGCACGCTCCTGTACGGCCGGCCCCGTTGGCGGGAGGTGCTCGCTGCCTACGAACGGTGGACCCGCAAGATGCCCGAGGCCATGCAGACCATCGTCTCCGTCATGACTCCACCCCCGGAGCTGAACGCCGGCGACGACCCGATCCTCATGGTCGGCTACGTCTGGGCCCTGCCCGACCATGACGCCGGCGAGGCCGTCGTCGCCGAGCTGCGGGCCGTCGCCCCGCCGGACGCCGAGGAGTCGGGACCGGCCACCTGGAGGGACGTCCAGACGGCGCAGGACGCCTTCCTGCCCCCCGGCTCCCGCGCCTACTGGAAGAACGCCTCGTTCGACCGTCTCGACGACGAGGTGATCGAGGTCCTCGTCCGACGCGGCACCGAGCAGACCTGGGTCGGCACCGGGTACGACATCCACCACATGGCCGGGGCGTACGAGCGGGAGCCCGCGGGCGGCTCGCCCTTCCCGGCACGGTCGGCCAGGTTCTGGCTCAACGTCTACGGCTTCTGGGCCGACCCCGCGGACGACGCCCACCACACGGCCTTCGTCCGTGGCCTCGCGGCCGACATGGCACCGTTCGCGACCGGCGGGCTGTACGTGAACTTCATGGGCGGGTCCGAGGTGAGCGACGGTGCCGCCTGGGCACGGACGATCTACGGCGAGCAGGCGACGGCCAGGCTGGTGGCGCTCAAGCGCCGCTATGACCCGGAGAACCTCTTCCGGCTCAACCACAACATCCCGCCGGGCTGAGAGCCCGGAGCCCCGCTACGGCGTGAAGCCGCGAGGCCGCTCCCGGTCCTCGTCGTCCCCGACGGCCGTGTCCGCCTCGGCGCCGGCGGCGGGGTCGCCCCCGCCCTCCTCGCCGTGCACGGCGGGCGACGGGGCCAGCTCGTCCGACCGGTCCGCGTCCGCCGCGCCGTAGGTCCGGTCGGCGGGACCCGAGGTGGTCGGCCGCGCCGCGCGGCGGCCGGAGTCCTCGTCGGGCGGTGCGATGCGCTCGTCCTCGCTCATGCGCCTACGGTCGCACCGAACTCACGCGGGGGCACGGCAAGTGGGGCACCGCCCCGGCGCCGCCGGACATCTGGGGCGCCCGTCGCCCCAGCCGTCAGCCGACTCCCGTCAGGAGGTCTGGTCGTCGACGTCCTCGGGATCGGTCCACACGCCGTGCTGACGCTCGGTCCACAGCTCGTCGCGAGCGGCGCTCTTGGCGTCCATGAGCTCGTGGTAGCCGCGGCGCTTCTCCGCACGGGTCGGCCGAGCGGTCTCCTCCAGCCGCAGGTCGGTGCCGCGCGGACCGAGCAGCTCGGCACCGGTCTGCATGGTGGGCTCCCAGTCGAAGACGACCCCGCCCTCGACCGCGCCGATGACGACCGTGTCGCCCGCGACGGCGCCGGCGCGGTAGAGCTGGTCCTCGACGCCGATCCGGTTGAGCCGGTCGGCGAGGTAGCCCACGGCCTCGTCGTTGTTGAAGTCGGTCTGACGGACCCACCGCTCGGGCTTGGCGCCGCGCACCTGGTAGAACACCCCGTCCGGGCCGTTGCGGCGCGTGACGGTGAACCCGGCGTCGTCGACGGCGGTGGGCCGCAGGATCACCCGGGTGGCCTCCTGCGTGGGGGCCTCGGCCCGCGCCCGCGCCACGATCTCGGCCAGCGCGAACGACAGCTGCCGCAGACCCTCGTGGCTCGCCGTCGAGATCTCGAAGACCCGCAGGCCGCGCTGCTCCAGCTCGGGCCGGACCATCTCGGCGAGGTCCCGCGCCTCGGGGACGTCGATCTTGTTGAGGACGACGACGCGGGGGCGCTCCATGAGCGGCACCCGCCCCCCGGCGAGGTCGAGGTCCCCGGCGTAGGCGGCCAGCTCGGCCTCGATGGTGTCGAGGTCGCTCACCGGGTCGCGGCCGGGCTCGAGCGTGGCGCAGTCGAGGACGTGGACGACGACGGCGCAGCGCTCGATGTGGCGCAGGAACTCCAGCCCGAGGCCCTTGCCCTGCGAGGCACCGGGGATGAGGCCCGGCACGTCGGCGACGGTGTAGCGCTCCGAGCCGGCCTGGACGACGCCGAGGTTGGGCACGAGGGTGGTGAACGGGTAGTCGGCGATCTTGGGACGCGCAGCGGACATGGCCGCGATGAGGGAGGACTTCCCGGCGCTCGGGAAGCCCACGAGCGCGACGTCGGCGACGGACTTCAGCTCGAGGACGAGGTCGACCTGCTCGCCCTCCTCGCCCAGCAGGGCGAAGCCGGGAGCCTTGCGACGCGGCGAGGACAGGGCGGCGTTGCCGAGCCCGCCGTGACCGCCCTGGGCGGCGACGAACCGGGTGCCGGCACCGACGAGGTCGGCGAGGACGTCACCGTCGAGAGTCTTCACGACCGTGCCGTCGGGGACCGGGAGCACCAGGTCCTCCCCCGTCCTGCCCGCGCGCATGTCACCGGCACCCTGGGTCCCGGACGTCGCGCGCTGGTGCGGGGAGTGGTGGTACGGCAGCAGCGTCGTCGTCTGGGGGTCGACGACGAGGATCACGTCACCGCCCTTGCCGCCGTTCGCGCCGTCGGGGCCGGCGAGCGGCTTGAACTTCTCGCGCCGGATGGAGGCGCAGCCGTTCCCGCCGTCGCCCGCGGCGACGTGGAGAACCACGCGGTCGACGAAGGTGGCCATCGCCGTCGTCCTCTCTCTCGGGTCCGGCGCGCCGTGGGGCGCTCCGTGGGTGGTGCGGTCCTGCCTGCCTCAGGCATGGAACAGGGGCGGACGGCTGTGCGCCGTCCGCCCCTGCCCGGAGCTGAAGGTGTTGCTCAGGCGTCGGCCAGGACGATGTCGACGACCTTGCGGCCGCGGCGCTGGCCGAAGGCGACGGCGCCGGGCTCGAGGGCGAAGAGGGTGTCGTCCTTGCCACGGCCGACGTTCAGGCCGGGGTGGAAGTGGGTGCCGCGCTGGCGGACGATGATCTCGCCGGCCTTGACGACCTGGCCGCCGAAGCGCTTGACGCCCAGACGCTGGGCGTTGGAGTCGCGGCCGTTCCGGGAGGAGCTGGCGCCCTTCTTGTGTGCCATCTCGAACCTGCTTTCGTGTGGTTGGTACGAACGGACCCTGGCGGGCCGCGAGTCAGTTGATGCCGGTGACCTTCAGGCGCGTGCGCTGGCTGCGGTAGCCCTGGCGCTTGCGGTAGCCGGTCTTGTTCTTGAACTTCATGATCGAGATCTTCGGGCCCTTCTCGGCCCGGACGATCTCGGCGGTGACCTTGACCTTGCCGAGGTCGCCGGCGCCCGTGGTGACCTTGTCACCGTCGACGAGCATGATCGGCTCGAGCTCGACGGTCTCGCCGACCTCACCGGTCAGCCTGTCGACGACGACGACGTCGCCGACGGACACCTTCTCCTGACGGCCGCCGGCCTTGACGATCGCGTACACCACGTTGCTGCTCATCTCTGTCGTTACGGGTGGGGTCACAGCTGCCCGGGGACCTGAGATCCCGCCGGGCCTGCCGGACTTCACGGAACAGGCGCGCCGCGGAGGCGCACCGACGCTCTAGGTTACGCGCTGGGGGTCCTACGGGCAAATGTCCACGGGGCCCCACCAGCGGTCCTGCCCTGTGGGATCCGGCACAAGGATACGCGAGCGCGGCAGCCGCTCGGGCAGCGCGGAGGCCCCGCCCCAGCGGGACCGGGCCCGTCACGTCGGGTCAGCCGGCGCACCCACCGGTAGCGTCGGTCGTCCCGAGACCTGGAGGTCCTGTGCCCGCCGACTCCCCCACCATCCTCGCCACGTCGGGCGGGTACGTGCCCGGACGGCGCACCCAGCTCGAGCTCGGTCCGCTGGTCCACCACGCCGTCGAGCTGTCCGGGGTGAGCGGGCGAGCGCCCCGGCTGGGCTACCTCGGCACCGCCGGCGGCGACCAGCGCTGGGTGATCGCCGAGCGGTACGAGGCGGCGCGCCTGGCCGGTTACACGCTGAGCCCTCTGCGGCTGTTCACCATGCCCAACGTCGACGACGTCGAGGGTTACCTGCTCGAGCAGGACGTCGTGTGGGTCGACGGCGGGTCTGTGGCCAACCTCCTCGCGGTGTGGCGGGTGCACGGTCTGGACGCGATCTTCCGCCGGGTGTGGGAGGCCGGCGTCGTGCTGGCCGGCGTCAGCGCCGGTTCGATCTGCTGGCACACGTCCGGCACGACCGACTCCTTCGGGCCCGAGCTGCGCGCCGTCCACGACGGGCTGGGACTCGTGCCGTACGCCAACGGGGTGCACTACGACTCCGAGCCTCGCCGCCGGCCGCTCGTGCACGAGCTCGTCGCCGCCGGGGAGCTGGGGACCACGTACTGCACGGACGACGGGGTCGGCCTGCTGTATCGCGGCACCGAGCTGGCCGAGGCGGTGACCGAGGTGCCGGGCAAGGGCGCGTACGTGGTCACTCGCCGGGCGGCCGGCGCCGCCGCGGAGGAGCGGATCGAGCCGCGGCTGCTCCGGCGCGGCTGAGCCCGATGTCAGTGGTGGGTGGGACGGTGCACTCATGGACACGGTGCCCCTCTCCGCCGAGCAGGTGATCGGCGTCTTCTGGGCGCGGTCGCGGCTGCTGCAGCACCCCGCGCTCCACGCGCGCGGCCGCCTCGTGCGCCGCCACCTCGACGTCTACCTCGACACCGAGGCCGAGCAGTGGCTCACCACCCCGGAGCGGGCGCTCGTCGAGGCCGAGCGCCAGCTCGACCCGGCGGGCGCCGTGGCCCGGGTGACCGGGCCGGAGGCACTCGTCGCCGCCCTGCCCGGGTTCGTCGACGCCGAGTGGCTCCTGCCCTCGGTGGCCGACGCGCACGCCCAGCTGCTCGTCGTCGACTCGCTCGTGCGGTGGCTCCTCGCCTCCGGGGCGGTGGACGCCGGCGAGATGTCGTGCTCGGTCCTGGAGATCGAGACCAGGCTGGCGCGAGCGGCGGCCGGGCTGGACCGGCGCCGCGCGCTCAGTCGGTCAGATCCGCCAGGGCGACTGCCACCCGGTGCGGCCCGGAGACGACCTCGGTGACCACCCCGGCCGTGGCCGGGTCGTCCAGGGCGGCGACGACGACCCGGGCGACGTCCTCGCGCGGGATCGTGCCCCGGCCGGGGCGGCCCACGCTGACCGTGCCGGTGCCCGGGTCGTCGGTGAGCCCACCGGGCCGGATGACCGTCCAGTCGAGGTCGCGGGCCATGAGGTCGTCGTCGGCGGCCTTCTTCGCGTCGAGGTAGGCGGCGAAGACGTCGTCCATGCCCGGCTCGCCGCCGGTGGCGGCGCCCATCGAGGAGATCATCACGTAGCGCCGCACCCCGGCGCGCTCCGCCGCGTCGGCGAGGAGGACGGCCGCGCCCCGGTCGACAGTGTCCTTGCGGGCGGCACCGCTGCCCGCCCCCGCCCCGGCGGCGAACACGACGGCGTCGGCGCCGGCGAGGACCGCGGCCACCTCGTCGAGGGAGGCCGTCTCGAGATCCAGCAGGACCGGCTCGGCGCGGGCGTCGCGCACATCGGCCTCGTGGGCGGGGTTCCGGATCAGGCCGACCACCTCGTCGCCGCGGCCGGCGAGCTGACGGGAGAGGATGAGGGCGATCTTGCCGTGTCCACCGGCGATGACGATTCTCATGTCGTCGACGTTACCCGGACCCGCCGCTCGCGCGCCGGGGCGCGGTCCCGCTACTCGCGCACCGCTCCCTCGAGCATCCCCTGGATGAAGTGGCGCTGGAGGACGAGGTAGAGCACCACGACCGGCAGGGCCACGAGCACGGCCGCGGCGGCGAGCAGCGTCGTGCCCTGGACGTACTGGCCCTGGAAGAGCGCGAGCCCGAGCGGCGCCGTGCGCAGCTGCGCGTTGGGCGACATCACCAGCGGGATGAGGAACTCGTTCCACGTCCACATGAACGTCAGCAGGACGAGCGTGACGATTGCGGGGCGCGCGACCGGGACGAGCACCTGCCACAGCACCCGGTGGTGCCCGGCGCCGTCCAGCCGGGCGGCCTCGATGAGGGAGCGGTTCGCGCCCCGGAAGTACGCGCGCATCCAGAAGGTGCCGAAGGCCACCGACTGGGCCACCTGCGGCAGGGCGATCGCCCACACGGTGTTGGTGAGCCCCAGGGCCTGGAGGTCGAAGAACAGTGGCACGACGATGGCCTCGGTGGGCACCATGATGCCCAGCAGGAACAGGTAGAACAGCGCCTGGGAGCCGCGGAACGTGAACGCCCCGAAGGCGTACCCCGCCATGATCGAGAAGGTCGTGGCCATCGAGACGACGATGACGCCCACGACGACCGAGTTGAGCATGTACTCGCTGAACCGGCCCTGCTCCCAGGCGCGGCCGAAGTTCTCCACGTGGAGCGGAGGGCCCGTCAGGGCGTCCTGCGGTGTCTCGGGGGCGAGCGCCGCCTGGAGGATCGTCAGGACGGGCGCGAGCGCCACGACGGCGAAGAGGATGAGGATGGCGTAGTTGGTGGCGCGCTCCCCCGCGGAGATCCTCATGACGCGTCCGCCGGACGGGACGCGCTCATGACTCCCGCTCCCCGATGCGGTTCACGGCGATGTTGATCCCGAAGATGAGGACCGTCAGGACGACGGCGACCGCGGCGGCGGAACCCACCTCGCCGAGCTGGAAGGCGCGACGGTAGACCTCGAAGCTGGGGACCGTCGTCGTCGCCCCCGGGCCCCCGGACGTGGTGACGTAGACGAGGTCGAAGGTCTTCAGCGCGGCGATGATCGTCATCGTCAGGGCGACGACGACCTCCGCACGCACCGACGGCACGGTGATGAAGAGGAAGCTGCGCACCGCACCGGCGCCGTCGAGGGTGGCGGCCTCGTACAGCTCGGTGGGGATCCGCGACATCCCGGCCATGAGCAGGACCGTCACCAGGCCGGTGGAGACCCACGTGCCGATCAGCCCCACGGCGGGGAGGGTGAGGGTGAAGTCCCCCAGCCAGGTGCGCGTGAGGGCGTCGAGGCCCACGGCACGCAGCAGGGTGTTGAGCTGCCCGTCCGGCGCGTAGATCTGACGCCAGGCGACGGCGACGACGACCATCGCGATGACCTGCGGGAGAAAGATGACCGTGCGGAAGAACCCCATGCCGCGGACCTGGCCACGGGTCAGCAGGGCGGCCAGGACGAGCCCGATGCCCAGCGGCAGCACCGCGAAGAAGAAGATCAGCACGAGGGAGTGCCCGAAGGCGCTGCGGAGCCGGTCGTCGGTGAGGACGTCGGCGTAGTTCGCCGGCCCGACGAAGGTCGCCAGGCTCAGTCCGTCCCAGTCGTAGAGGGAGATCTGCACGGCCCGGCCGAGCGGGTAGAGCAGGAACAGCGCGTAGACGACGAGCGCGGGCAGCAGGAACCAGTAGGGCGTCAGGCCGTAACGGCTCCGCCGACGGACGGGTGCGGGGCCGCCGGGGCCCCGCACCGCCGCGTCACTGGTTCGAGGCGACGAAGTCCGCATAGTCCGCCTCGACGGCCTCGGCGAACTCCTCCGGGGTCATCTCCCCAGCCATGAGCGCCTGCAGGGCCTGCCCGATGGTCTCCGCCATCGTCGGGGTGGCGTAGTCGAGGTAGGGCACGAGTCCGTCGTTCTGGCTGACCTCGTCGAACGCGGTGAAGATCTCCGACTGGACGCCGCCCTCGGGCAGGTGCTCCGCCGTCTCCACCACCGGCATGTTGCCGGTCTCGGCGAGGATCGCCATGGCGTCGGCGCTGGTGATGAAGTCGATGTACGCCGCCGCGACGTCGGGCGTCTCGGCTGCGGAGGTGATGGTGAAGGGCAGGCCGGTGCCACCGGTGGTCACCGACGTCTCGGCGCCCTCGACAGCCGGCGGCGGGAAGAAGCCGACGTCCTCGCCCATGGCAGCCTCGAGGTCGGCCGCGAGCCACGAGCCGCCGATGAGGTAGACACCGCCACCCTCGGTGAGGGACTGCCAGACGGCGTCGTAGTCGGCGCCGTTGAAACCCTCGTTGAAGTAGCCGGACTCGGCCCACTCCTGGATGGTCGTGGCCGCCTGGAGGTTCGAGTCGGCGGTCCAGCTGGCGCCCTCGTTGCCGAAGCCGAGGGTGCGGATCTCAGCCCTGTCGACGTAGGCGCCCTGGACGGGTCCGAAGACGTGCAGCGCGGGCCACTGCTCGATGTTGCCCAGCAGGAGCGGGGTCTCGCCGGCGTCCTTGATGGTGGCGAGCTGGGCCTCGAAGTCCGCCCACGTCTCGGGGACCTCCAGTCCGAGCTCCTCGAGCTTGGGCTTGGAGTAGAAGACGCCGACGATCTCACCGACCTGCGGCATGCCGTAGAGGTTGCCCTCGCCGAACGTCGCGCCGTCCTCGCTGTAGCTGGAGTACTGCAGGACCGACTCGGGGTAGCGCTCGGTCCAGCCGTAGGCCTCGGCCCACGGGTCGAGCGGCACGAGCTGGCCGGCACCGACGAACCGGCCCATCTGGCCGCGGGAGTTGTTCGCCTGGACGACGTCGGGGGCGTCGTCACCGGTGAGGGCGAGCGGCAGGGTGGTCTCGAGGTCCTCGAAGGCCTGCGAGTTCCGCTCGATCGTGATGTTCGGGTACTGCTCCATGAAGGCCTCGTTGAGGCGCTCCATCTGCTCGTTCTGCCCGCCACGGACCTCCTGGTCCCACACCACGAGGGTCTGGTCCTCCAGGTCCGAGATGTCGGTGACCACCTCGGCCGCCTCGCCGGTGGTGGGCTCCGAGGTCTCCTCCGAGCCGGTGTTCGAGCCAGGGGTGCAGGCTGCGAGGGCGAGGGACGCGGCCGCGAGCGCGGCCACCCCGACGACGCCGCGCGCATGGCGCAGTGAGCTGGTCATGTTGGTTCTCCCGTCGTGTGCAAGCACCTCATTGTCACCGAGGATGCCCCCGTCGGGGGCCTCGCCACTCGGGACATTGCGCTCAGCCGTCGGTCAGGCTCGCCTCAGCGGTGCGAACGTCGAACGGCGCGGAGGTCTCGGTCGTCGTCGCCAGGCCCGCCACCGGCAGCCACGTGCCGGAGCCGGCCACCTGGAACTCGCCCGACCACCTCGTGGTGAGCTCGACGGCGGTGCCCTCCGCGGCACGGTCGTAGACATGCGAGACGGAGTGGTTCGGGTACGGCGCACCGGGGTCCGTGGTCACCAGCGGCGCCGAGCCGTCACCGAAGTCCCACGTGTAGTCCACCGGGGTCACCCGCACCTGGACCGGCGTGCCGAGCACCACCGTGTCGAAGGTCTGGGCGTCGCCGTCGGTCCACACCACGGTGTCCAGGTTGACGAGCACCCAGCCGCGGTCCGGCTGCACGGTCAGGCCGCCCGGCTCGATGGGAAGTCGCTGCATGTCCTGCGCCGTCACGACGACGGGCAGCGGCGCAGGGGCGCCCGGTGCTGCCGGGTCCCCCGGGGCCGGAGCGATCATCCACGGCGCAGTGTCGGTGTAGTCGACGAGGAACGACTCCCCGCACGCGGTGAAGTCGATCTCGTAGACGCCGTTGCCGATGGGGATGTACACGAAGCACGGCGGGGGCGCGGCTGGCCCCGACGCCGAGCCACCACCACCTGCATTACCTGAACCTGATCCGCGGTTCGGCTGAGACGAGCCTGTTGGGACGCCCCCATGGGATTCACTTCGAGACGCTCCGAGTTCCACGGAAGAGTCGCTCGCCTCGCCGGTAACCACTGTTGAGCCACTGTGCGCGGCGGATGCAGCACTCATCAGTAGGGCTTGCGAGGCAGCGGTAATCAGAACTGAAGCGCCTGCGATCCTCATTGCCGAATGCATCAAGCGCCCTCCGCCTCAGCGTGCCTAACTTCTACACCTCGCACCGTCCACTCCTCACCCTGTCGGGCCATGGCGAAATCAAACTCGACCGGTCCTCCTTCGAACTCCTCAGCCTCACCCGATTCCGTCACACGGGTGGAGCGCCCCTCGGTCGCATCAACCCATACGGCTGTATACGGGGTCGCGTCATCAGAACTTCGAGAATCGACAGCGGTCACCTCGTACCCGTCACTGAGTTGGTACCCGCCGGACGCGTGCAATTGCAGCGCATTCTCAGCAACGCTCTCGCAGAACTTGCACGCCGGATCCGACATCGCGTCCCACTCGGTCAGATCACCGGTGGCATAGACATACGGGTACAGCTCGAGGAAGTACTGCGCGGCGGCCTCCGCGCCGGCGACGTCGTCGCGGCGCATCGCCTCTGGCGGCACGGGCTTCTCGACCTCCGCCGAGGGAGCGGCGGTCGTCGGCTCGGGCGCCGCGCTGGACTGCGCCACCGACGGCGCCTCGGACGCGGAGACGGTGGGGGTCGGAGTTCCCGCTGATCCGTCAGTGCACCCGCCGAGCAGGACGGACAGCGACAGCGCCGCCGTCGCCCCGACGATCGTCCGCGGTCGTCTCTCCCCCAGCACCATGGGCAGACGGTATTAGCGACCCGCGGTGTCCGGCTAGCGTTTGGCCGCTTCTGTGGAAACTTCGCGAACTCCGGCCGAACCAGCGGACCACGACGAGGCGGGGGCCGGACCGTGTGGTCCGACCCCCGCCTGCCAGGTCCGAGGACCTGCGCTCGACTACTGCTGCTGGCCCTCGGGCGTCGAGGACGGCGGCGTGACGACGCCACTCGCGACGACCCGTCGGCTGCGTCGCGCCCGCCGAGGTGCGGGGGCGGAAGGCGTCTCATCCGCTGCCACATCGCCGGGCGACGCCGGCGTGACCGCTGCGGCCGGGGCCGGTGCACCGATGACGCCGGTGGACTCGACGGCCGGCTCGGCGGCCTCCGCCGGCTCGGCGACCGAGGCCGTGGTGACGTCGGCCGCAGAGACCTCGGCGACAGCACTCTGCTCCGACCGGGCCCCGTCCACCTCGGACGGCGCGCCCGCGGACGCCCGCAGTGCGCCGAGCTCCTCGCCGATGGCGCGTGCGGTCAGCTCGGTCTCCTTGCCCGTCGAGCCCGTCCCGGAGCTGTCGGACTCCGACCTGGGGTGCTCAGTGTCGTGCTCGTGGTCGTGCTCGTGCGCGCTGGCGGCGGCCGCCGCGATCGTCGCGAGCGTGGCCTTGACGGCCTCGCGCGCAGCGACGGCGGCCGGGTCCTCCGCCTGTTCCTTCGGCTCGGGTGCGGCCTCGGGCTGGGAGCCACCACTGCCCTTGCGGCCCCCACGACGACGTGCGCTCGGGGGCGCCTCCTCCACGGCGGTGCCGTTGGCGCTGCGCTCGACCGGGGCGTCGTGGACGACGAACCCTCGGCCGTTGCAGACCTCGCAGGGGGTGGAGAAGGCCTCGACGAGGCCCTGGCCCACGCGCTTGCGGGTCATCTGGACCAGGCCGAGCGAGGTCACCTCGGCGACCTGGTGACGGGTCCGGTCCCGGCCCAGGCACTCCAGGAGCCGGCGCATGACCAGGTCGCGGTTGGACTCGAGGACCATGTCGATGAAGTCGATGACGATGATCCCGCCGATGTCACGCAGGCGGAGCTGGCGGACGATCTCCTCGGCGGCCTCGAGGTTGTTACGGGTGACCGTCTCCTCGAGCGTGCCCCCGGAGCCGGTGAACTTGCCCGTGTTGACGTCGACGACGGTCATGGCCTCGGTGCGGTCGATGACGAGCGAGCCGCCGGAGGGCAGCCAGACCTTGCGGTCCATCGCCTTGGCCAGCTGCTCGTCGACGCGGTGCTCGGCGAAGACGTCGCGCTCGCTCGTCCAGTGGTGCATGCGGTGGGCGAGGTCCGGCGAGAGGTCGCGGACGTACCCCGAGATCGTCTCCCAGGCCCCGCCACCCGAGACGACGAGAGACTCGAAGTCCTCGTTGAAGACGTCGCGGACCACCCGCACGGCGAGCTCGGGCTCGCCCTTGAGCAGCAGCGGCGCGGCCTTGGCGTTCTTGGCCTTGGACTCGATGTCGGCCCACTGCTTGGTGAGGCGCTCGACGTCGGCGCGCAGCTGCTCCTCCGAGGCACCCTCGGCCGCCGTGCGCACGATGACCCCGGCCCCCTCGGGGACGATCTCCTTGAGGAGCTTCTTCAGCCGCGCCCGCTCGTTCTCCGGGAGCTTGCGGGAGATCCCCGTCATGGCCCCGGACGGCACGAGCACGAGGTGCCGCCCCGCGAGGGTGATCTGCGAGGTCAGACGCGCGCCCTTGTGCCCGATCGGGTCCTTGGTGACCTGGACGAGCACGGTGTCGCCGGACTTCAGCGCCTGCTCGATGCGGCGGGGCTGGCCCTCCATCCCGGCGGCGTCCCAGTTGACCTCGCCGGCGTAGAGGACGGCGTTGCGGCCCTTGCCGAGGTCGACGAAGGCGGCCTCCATCGACGGCAGCACGTTCTGCACGCGGCCGAGGTAGACGTTGCCCACCATCGAGGTCTGCGTGTGACGGGCGACGTAGTGCTCGACGAGGATGCCGTCCTCGAGCACGGCGATCTGGTTGAGACCGTCCTTCTCCCGGACGATCATCTTGCGGTCGACCGCCTCGCGGCGGGCGAGGAACTCGGCCTCGCTCAGCGTGGGTCGGCGACGCCCGGCCTCACGGCCCTCCCGGCGACGCTGACGCTTGGCCTCCAGACGCGTCGAGCCCTTGAGCGCGGTGACCTCGTCCCGGGCGGGACGGGGCTCCTCGGCCTCCCCGGACCGGCCCGAACGGCGGCGCCGGCGACGGCGACGCGAGCTCGAGCCGCCCTCCTCGCCCTCGTCCTCACCGGACTCGGGCTCCTCCTCGGGCTCGTCCTCGGTGGGCGGCTCCTCGTCGTCCTCGCCACCGCTCTCGCCCTGGCCGCCGCGGTTACGACGTCCACGTCCGCCACGGCGACGACGACGGCGACCGCCGCGCTCCTCGTCGCCGGAGTCCTCGGCGCCCTCCTCGGGCTCCTCGGTGGCGCCACCGGTCTCCTCCGGCAGCTCGTCCTCGGCGGTCGGCTGCTCCGTCACCGGCTGCTCGGCCGGCTTGCGACGGCCTCCGCGACGACGGCCACGCGGCTCCTCGGCGGCCGGCTCCGACTCGGTGGTCGCGGCCTCGGCGGTCGCGGTCTCGGACTGGGTCCGCTCGGCGCGCTCGGTGGCCGGGACCGGTGCACCCGCGGGGGCGGAGGCCCGGCGGCGCGGGCGGGCGCGGCTGGTGTCGGGCGCCTGGAACAGCAGGGCGGCCGCGGGCAGTCGCGGCCCCTCGGCCGGCTCCGCGCCGGAGTCGCTGACCTCAGCAGCGTTCTGGGTCTCGTCGGCGAGGGCGAGCTCGTCGTCCTCGTCCTCGTCCGTCTCCTCCGTCGGCGGCTCGTCGGCGGGAGCGGCGGGACCGCCGAGCCCCAGCTCGGCGAGGACGTCGATCTTCTGCTCCGGCGAGCGGGCGGGCGCGGTGGCCCGGCGGCTGCGACGGGCCGGGCGCTTGCCGGTCCCGGCCGCGCCGTCCTCGGCCACGTCGGTCCCGGACACGCCGGTCTCGGACACGCCGGTCTCGGCAGCGCCGCTCCCGGTGGCGGTCCCCACGGGCGCTGCGTCGGCGCTGCGGACCTCGGCGGACGGCGCAGACCCGGTCTCCGCGGTCTCAGCGGCCGGCGAGGTCTGTCCCCCGGCGATCGTCTCGCTCGGGGCGTCGGTGGCCGCGTCGGTGGACGCCGCCTTCTTGATGGTGCGGCGGGCGCGGGTCTTCTTCGGTGCCGGCTCGGCCTCGGACCGGTCGGCCGTCTCGGCGGGGACCGGTGCCTCGCCCGCGGGGACAGGTGCGTCCCCGGCAAGGACAGGTGCGTCCCCGGCAAGGACAGGTGCGTCCCCGGCGAGGACAGGTGCGTCGCCGGCGGGAGGAACGGCCTCGGCGGTCTTGCGGGTGGACGCGCGGCGGGTGCGGGGCTTCTTCGGCGCCTCGCCCTCCGCGGCCGGGGCCACGGTGGAGCCGGCGTCCGCGGCGGGAGCGTCCGCGGCGGGAGCCTCGGCAGGTGCCTGCCCGGCCGGCCCGGCGTCGCCACCCTCCGTGGTGGCCGGCGGGGTCTTGGCGCGGCTGCGCCGGGCGGGTGCCTTCTTCGCCGCGGGGGCCGCGGCGGCCTCGTCGGGTGCACCCGCCTCGGGGGTGGCCCCCTCCGCCGTCGTCGCTGCGCCGGCGGGGGCGGTGGCGCGGCGGGACCGGGTGCGTCGCTTGGGGGCCTCGGTGGCCTCGGCGCCGGTGGCCTCGGCGGTGGTGGTCTCGGCCGGGGTGGTGCTGTCGTTGTCGCTCATGGGGTGAGCCTCTCCACCCGGGACGCCGTCCACACCCTGCCGGCGCCCTCGGGCGTCAATCGTCCGCGGCGAGCCGTGGACGGAAGTCCTGGTGTACGTCGGGTGCGCATCCGGTGCGCGGCCCGCCGCCGACGAACGGGACGACCCGCCTGCCGTCTCCGGCTCGGCGGTGCCTGCACCGGTGCCCCTGCTGCAGCGCACTCACCTGGTCTGGCGAGGCGGCGCGAGGTGGGCGCCCGGTACGAGGCGGTCGCGACGTCGTCGGACCGGAGAACGGGGTGTGGATCTGCTCTCCGACCATCACGGAGTATCTCACAGGGCGGCCCCGTCCGGGCGGGACGCGCGCGGGGCGGACCGGGTGGTCCTGACGTCCCGTCATCTCCCGGGACCTTGGTCCCGGTCGGTGGCAGGGCCCGATCGTAGGTTTGGACGTGGCAGAACTCGTGCTCGCACAGCCCGTCCCGGGCGCGGCGCGACCCCCTCCCCGCATCTGAGAAGGGCTTCGCAGGTGGAGACACTCGACCTGGCTCGGTGGCAGTTCGGCATCACGACCGTCTACCACTTCGTCCTCGTCCCGCTGACGATCGGCCTGGCGCCCCTGGTGGCCGGCATGCACACCGCGTGGGTGCGCACCGGCAAGGAGCACTGGCACCGCCTGACGAAGTTCTTCGGCAAGATCCTCCTCATCAACTTCGCCCTGGGCGTGGCCACGGGCATCGTGCAGGAGTTCCAGTTCGGGATGAACTGGTCGGAGTACTCCCGCTTCGTCGGCGACATCTTCGGCGCCCCGCTCGCCGTGGAGGCGCTCGCGGCGTTCTTCCTCGAGTCGACGTTCCTCGGCCTGTGGATCTTCGGCGAGGGCAAGCTCCCCCGCTGGCTGCACAGCCTCTCCATCTGGATGGTGGCACTGGGCTCGACGATCTCCGCGTACTGGATCCTCGCGGCGAACTCGTGGATGCAGCACCCGGTCGGCGCGGTCTACAACCCCGAGACAGGCCGGGCCGAGCTCGACGGCGTCGGCGGCTTCCTCGAGGTGATGACGAACAACACCCTCCTCGCCGCGTTCTCGCACACCATCACCTCGGCGTTCCTCGTCGGGGGCACGTTCGTCGCCGGCATCTGCGGCTGGTGGATCGTGCGCTCGGTGCGCGCCGGGCGGGAGAACGAGGCGCGCCAGGTGTGGCGCCGCGGGGCGTACGTCGGCCTCGTCACGATCGTCCTGGCCGGGATCGGCGTCGTCGGCACCGGCGACATCCAGGGCAAGCTCATGTACGAGCAGCAGCCCATGAAGATGTCCGCCGCCGAGGCGCTGTGCGAGGGCACCGAGGGGGCCTCGTTCTCGCTGCTGACCATCGGCGACCTGTCCAACAGCTGCGAGAGCGCCCACGCCATCCTCGAGATCCCGGGCCTGACCTCCTTCCTCGGCACAGGCTCCTTCAGCGGCCCGGAGAGCTACCTCCCCGGCGTCAACGACATCCAGGCCGAGTACACCGAGCGCTACTCCGAGACTTTCGGCGAGGTCGACTACACCCCCAACCTCATGGTCACGTACTGGAGCTTCCGGCTCATGATCGGGCTGGCGGTCTTCTCCGCCGCCCTGGCGCTGGCCGGCCTGTGGCTCCTGCGCAAGGGCCGGGTCACCGACAAGGTGTGGTTCTCCCGGCTGAGCCTGCTGGCCCTGCCCATGCCGTTCCTCGCGGCGTCCTTCGGCTGGATCTTCACCGAGATGGGCCGCCAGCCCTGGGTCGTCCACCCCAACCCCGCCAACCCGGTCGACCAGGTGTACCTCCTCACCCAGAACGGGGTCTCCACGGTCGTCTCGGCCGGCTCGGTCATCACCTCGCTGGTGGTCTTCACCCTGCTGTACGCGGCGCTCGGCGTGGTGTGGTTCATGCTCATCCGGCGCTACGTCCGCGAAGGGGTGCGCCCGCTGCCCGAGGACGTCACCGACGCGCCGCAGGGCACCGACGAGCCCGCGCCGACCTTGTCCTTCGCGTACTGACCGCCCCCGACCTGGAGACACGCCGTGGACCTCCCCCTCCTGTGGTTCCTGCTCATCGCGGTCCTGTGGACCGGCTACCTCGTCCTCGAGGGCTTCGACTTCGGCGTGGGCATGCTGCTGCGCCCGTTCGCCCGTGACGAGAACGAGCGCCGCGCCATGCTGCGCACCATCGGGCCCGTCTGGGACGGCAACGAGGTGTGGCTGCTCACCGCGGGCGGCGCCACCTTCGCCGCGTTCCCCGAGTGGTACGCCACGATGTTCTCCGGCTTCTACCTGCCGCTGCTGCTCATCCTCTTCGCGCTCATCATCCGCATCGTCGCGATCGAGTGGCGCGCCAAGATCGACGACCCGCGCTGGCGCGGCCGCTGGGACTGGGCCCACACCGTCGGCGCCTGGATCCCCGCGGTCCTGTGGGGCGTGGCGTTCGCCAACCTCGTCCAGGGCATGGAGATCGAGGTGGTCGACGGCAACCACCAGCTCGTCGGCGGGTTCTTCTCGCTCATCACCCCGTTCACCCTCCTCGGCGGCGTCATGACCGCCACGGTGTTCCTCACCCACGGCGCGGTCTTCCTCGCGCTGAAGACCGACGGCGAGATCCGCCACCGCGCCGGCGCCCTGGCCGCCCGGCTCTCGGTCCTGTCCCTCGTCGTCGCCGGGGTGTGGGCCGTGTGGGCGCAGCTGGCGTTCTCCGCCCACGCCCTCACCTGGGTCCCGCTGGTCGTGGCCGCCGTGGCGCTCGTCGGCGTCGTCGTGGCCGCCCGGGAGCGCCGCGAGGGCTGGGCGTTCGTCCTCAACGCCGTCGCGATCGTCGCGGCCGTGGTCCTCATCTTCGGGACCATGTACCCCAACGTCATGCCCTCCTCGCTGGACCCGGCGTGGTCGCTGAGCATCGACCAGGCGGCCTCGACCGACGCCACCCTGACGGTGATGAGCATCGTCGCCCTGTTCTTCGTGCCGGTCGTCCTGGCCTACCAGGGCTGGACGTACTGGGTGTTCCGCAAGCGCATCGTCGCCGCCCCGGGCGGTGGCGACGACGGCCTCCACCCCACCGACGTCCGCGCGTTCGAGTCGACCACTGGGGCACACTGAGGCGGTGAAGCCGCTCGACCCACGCCTGCTCAGGCACGCCCGGGCGGCCCGCCGCTACATCGCCCTGACGGCGGTGACAGGGCTCGTCACCGCCGCGGCCGTGGTCGCCCAGGCCGTGCTCGTCGCCCGCGCGGTCTCCCCCGTCGTCGAGGGCCGTGCGGGCTGGGCGCAGGCCGCGCCGCTCGTGGCCGCCCTGGCCGGGGTGCTGGTGCTGCGCGCCGTCGTCCTGGTCGTCCAGGAGTCCCTCGCCCACCGCGCCGCCCGTGACGTCGTCGCCGAGCTCCGCGAGCAGGTGCTCGCCCGGGCGGTGGCGCTCGGCCCGCGGTGGCTCGCCGACGGCAACGGCCCGCGGGTTGTCACCCTCGCCACGCGGGGGCTGGACGACCTCGAGCCCTACTTCGTGCGCTACCTCCCCCAGCTGCTGCTCGCCGCCACGGTCACCCCCGCCACGGTCCTGGTGATCCTCGGCCTGGACCTCACCTCGGCGCTCATCGTCGCCGCGACGATCCCCCTCATCCCGGTGTTCATGTGGCTCATCGGGGTGCTCACCCAGCGTTTCGCCGCGGAGCGGCTCGTCGCGATGCAGCGTCTGGGCGCCCAGCTCCTCGACCTCCTCGCCGGCCTGGCCACCCTCAAGGCCCTCGGCCGGGAGCGCGGACCCGCCGCGCGGGTGCGTGAGCTGGGGCAGGCCTACACCCGCACGACGATGGCCACGCTCAAGGTCGCCTTCCTCTCCGGCGCCGTGCTGGAGTTCCTCGCGTCGATCTCCGTGGCGCTCGTGGCGGTGACGATCGGCATGCGCATGGTCTACGGCGGGCTCGACCTCACCACCGGCCTGACCGTGCTCATGCTCGCGCCCGAGGTGTACCGCCCGCTGCGCGAGGTGGGATCGCACTTCCACGCCTCCGCGGACGGCGTCGCGGCCGCCGAGCAGGCCTTCGCCGTCCTCGAGGAGCGCCCGGCCACGCCCGGCACCGTGCCCGCACCCGACCTCCGCCGCACCGACATCGTCCTCGACGGCGTGAGCGTGGCGGCACCGGGCCGGGCGACGTGGGCGCCGTGGCGGCTGAGCGCGCGCCTGCACCCCGGTCGCGTGGTCGCCCTCGCCGGCCCCTCGGGCGCCGGCAAGACGACGGCCGCGCAGGTGGTCCTCGGTCTCCTTCGGCCGGAGGAGGGGTCGGTGCGCCTGGAGGACGTTCCTGCCGCCGGCCGGACCCGGCCGGCCGGCGCCGAGCCCGCCGACGCCGACGCCGGACCCGCCGGGCTCGACCTCGCCGACGTCGAGCCCGGCTCGTGGTTCGACCAGGTCACCTGGGTGCCGCAACGCCCGGTCATCGTGCCCGGGACCGTGCGGGCGAACGTCCTCGGTGACCGGCCGGTCGACGACGACGCCACGGCCGCCGCGCGCGCCACCGGCCTCGACACCGTCCTGGCCGAGCTCCCCCGCGGGTGGGAGACGCCCCTGGGCCACGGCGGGGTGGGGCTCTCCGTGGGCCAGCGTCAACGTCTCGCCCTGACCGCGGCCCTCCTCGGGAGCGCCCCGCTCGTCGTCCTCGACGAGCCGACCGCCCACCTCGACGCGGCCGCCGAGCAGCAGGTCCTGGACGCCGTGGCGGCCCTGCGCGACCAGGGCCGCACCGTCGTCGTCATCGCCCACCGGGCCGCCCTGCTCGACCTGGCCGACCACGTCGTCACGGTCGCCTCGGCCCCGGCCACCGCCGAGCCTGCCGAGGTGCGGTCATGACCGCGCCCGCCCCACCGGCACCGCCGGCGGTGGCCGAGCGTCCCGGCGCCGGTGTGCTGCCGGCCGACGAGCGCCAGGCGCTGCGCCGGGCCGTCGGCCTGCTGGCCCTGGACCGGGTGCGCCTGCTGTGGGCGGTCCTCGCCGGCAGCGCGGGCCTCGGCAGCGCCGTGGCGCTCACGGCGACCTCCGCCTGGCTCATCGCCCGCGCCTCCCAGATGCCGCCCGTGCTGGAGCTGTCGGTCGCCGCGGTGGCCGTGCGGACCTTCGGCATCTCCCGCGCGGTGCTGCGCTACCTCGAGCGCCTCGCCTCACACCTGGTGGCGCTGCGCGGCATGGCGGCGCTGCGCGAGACCGTCTACCGCCGGCTCGCCGCCGGTCGCACCGACGCCGTCGCCGGCCTGCGCCGCGGGGACCTCCTGGCCCGGACGGGGGCCGACGTCGACGCAGTCGGCGACGTCGTCGTCCGCGCCCTGCTGCCCGCGGTGGTCGCAGCGGTCGTCGGGGTCGGGTCGGTCGTCCTCGTCGCGTGGCTGCACCCGGCCGCGGGCGCCGTGCTGGCCGTCTGCCTGCTCGTCGCGGGCGTCCTCGGGCCGTGGCTGAGCATGCGGTCGGCGCGGCTCGCCGAGCACGCCCAGGTCCTCGCCCGCGGTGAGCTCGCCGCCACGGCGATGACGATGGTCGACGGCGCCGCCGAGCTCACCGTCTCGCGGCGCGTCGCACCGCTCCTGCGCGACCTGGGCCGCACCGAGCGCGAGCTGGCCGCCGCCAAGGACGCCGCCGCGCGGCCGGCCGCGCTCGCCGCGGGCATCGACACCCTCGCCATGGGGGCGGCCGTGCTCGGGGCCCTCGTGCTGGGCATCCCCGCCACCGTGGCGGGCACGCTCCAGCCGGTCGAGCTCGCCGTCGTCGTCCTCACCCCGCTGGCCGCGTTCGAGGGCACCGCCATGCTCGGCCCGGCGGCCGTCCAGCTCGTCCGGTCCGCCGGCTCGGCGGTGCGGGTCATGGCCCTGCTCGACGCCGCCGACCCGGACGGGCCCGAGCCGCCCGCCGGACCGACACCCGCACCCGCACCCGCCGGATCCGCACCCGCAGCCGCACCCGCCGGATCCGCACCCGCAGCCGTCGGGCCGGCCCTCGCGGCACCGGCGCTGACCACCGGCGCCCACCCCGGCGGACCGTGGCTGCGCGCCCGGGGCCTGGCCGTGGGCTGGCCCGGCGGCCCGGTCGTCGCGGCAGGCCTGGACCTGGACCTCGCGCCCTGCCGTGCGCTCGCCGTCGTCGGACCCAGCGGCATCGGCAAGACCACGCTCCTCCTCACCCTGGCCGGGCTGCTGCCGCCGCGGGCCGGCACGGTCACCCTCGACGGGACGGACGTGTGGGGCCGCTCCCGCGAGGAGGTCAGCCGGCAGGTCGTCCTCACGGCCGAGGAGGCGCACGTCTTCGCCACGACCGTCCTGGAGAACCTCCGCGTCGCCCGCGGCGACCTCACCGAGGACGCCGCCGCCGACCTGCTGCGCCGCGCCGGTCTGGGCGAGTGGCTCGCCGGGCTGCCCGCCGGGACGGCCACCGGGCTCGGCACCGACGCCGCCACGATCTCCGGCGGGGAGCGCCGGCGCCTGCTCCTGGCGCGGGCGCTCGCCAGCCCGGCCCGGCTCCTCCTGCTCGACGAGCCCGCGGAGCACCTGGACCCGGCCACCGCCGACCGCCTGGTCACCGACCTCCTGCGTGCCGGGCGGGACGTCGCCGGCCGCGGGGTCCTGCTGGTGACCCATCGGCTCGCCGCCCTCGGCGCCGCGGACGAGGTCGTGGTCCTCGGCCCGGCGGGGGACGCGGGCGAGAGCCCGCCCGCACCGGCTACCGTGCAGGCCAGGGGCTCGCACGCGGAGCTCCTGGCCACCGTGCCCGCCTACCGGTGGGCCGCCGAGCAGGAGGAGCGACGATGAGCGCCGAGGCCACCCGCGACGACGGCATCCACGTCCGCCGGGCCACCGACGCCACCGGCGGCGCGGACCGGCGACCGGACACCATCGCCTCGAACACCTCCTCCCTCCTCGGCGCGGCGATCGACCTCACCTCGCACCTGGACGTCCAGTCGGCGCTGAAGAACTTCGTCGACCGGGCCGCCCGCCTGTCCGGGGCCCGCTACGCCGCGCTCGGCGTCCTCGACAGCCGCGGCAACACCACCGCGTTCGTCCAGGTGGGCGTCAGCGAGGAGGAGCAGGCGGTCCTCAAGCACCCGCCGCGGGGGTACGGCGTGCTCGGCGCCATCCCCGTCGACGGCCCGCTGCTGCTGGACGACCTCACCCAGCACCCCGACTTCGGCGGCTTCCCACCCGGCCACCCCCCGATGCACTCCTTCCTCGGGGTGCCGGTGCGGGTCAACGAGCAGGTCTTCGGCCGGCTGTACCTGGCCGAGAAGCCGGGTGGGTTCACCGAGCACGACGCCCAGGACATGATGAGCCTGGCGGAGGCGGCCGCGGTCGCCATCGAGAACTCCCGCCTCTACGCCGAGGCCCGCAACCGCGAGCGCTGGATCGCCGTGAGCCAGGACATCACCACCACGCTGCTCGAGGGCACCGAGGAGGAGGAGGCCCTGGAGATGATCGTCTCGCGGGTCCGCGACGTCGCCGAGGCGGACACCGCGCTCATCGTGCTGCCCTCGGTCGGGGACGCCTGGGCGTGCGAGATCGCCGACGGGTACCTCGCCGGGGACCTCCTCGGCCTGGTCTTCCCGCCCGACGGCCGGGCGATGACGGTCCTCAAGGAGGGCACCGGCCTCATCGTCGACTCCCTCACCCGGCTGCGCACGCTGCGCCTGCGCGAGCTCGCCCAGTTCGGCCCGGCCCTCTACGCGCCGATGATGCTGCGCGGTGAGGGCAAGGGCGTGCTCCTGCTGCTCCGGCGCATCGGCGGGCCGGAGTTCGACCCCTCCGACCGGGCCATGGCCGAGTCGGTCGCCCGCCAGGCCGCGCTGGCCCTCGAGCTCGCCGCGGCCCGGCACGCCCAGGACGTCGCGGCGCTGCTCGACGAGCGCGCCCGCATCGGCCGGGACCTCCACGACCTGGCCATCCAGCAGCTCTTCGCCACCGGCATGCAGCTCGAGGCCGCCCGCACCGCCGCCGCCGAGCGCGGCGACCCCGCCCTGACCACCCTCCTCGAGGACTCCCTCTCCAGCGTGGACGAGTCCGTCAAGCAGATCCGCGCCATCGTGCACTCCCTGCGCGAGCCGGACACCGCCGTCGTGCTCGTCGAGCGGCTGCGGCGCGAGGCCTCGCTCGCCCGGACCTCGCTGGGGTACGCGCCCTCGCTCGTCATCGACGTCGAGGGCACCGTCATCTCCGACGACGACGCCCAGGCCGGGCTGGTCGACATCATCGACGACCGGGTCGACGCCGACATCTCCGACGACGTCGTCGCGGTGGTCCGCGAGGGACTGTCCAACGCCGCCCGCCACGCCCGGGCCGCCTCGGTCCAGGTGCGCGTGAGCGTGCTCGGCTCGGGCCCGACCGGCCGGGTGGTGGTCGACGTCGAGGACGACGGCGGCGGCGTCGACCCCACCGTGAGCCGTCGCTCGGGACTGGCCAACCTCGCCACCCGTGCCCGGCGGCACGGCGGGACGTTCTCCCTCGGCAAGAGCGAGCACGGCCAGGGCAGCCTCATGAGCTGGCAGGTGCCGCTCAGCTAGCCACGGCCGGCAGGATCAGCCGAGCCGGTCCGGCGGGCTCAGGCGCACGGTGCGGCAGGTTCAGCCGCGCCAGCCGGCGGCGCGCTGCCCGGCGACCCAGGCGGCGACCTGGGTGCGGCGCTGCAGACCCATCTTCGACAGCAGCGCCGTGATGTGGTTCTTCACGGTCTTCTCCGCCACGCCCAGCCGGTCGCCGATCTCCCGGTTGGACAGGCCGTCGCCGATGAGCTCGAGCACGCGACGCTCGGACGGGGTGAGGTCGGCGGTGGGGTCCTCGTGGTCGGCGCGCCGGCGGGTGACCGTCCGCTCGTCCAGGAGGGTGCGGCCCGCGGCCACGGCCCGCACGACGTCGGCGATCTCCGCGCCGCGGACGGTCTTGAGGAGGTAGGCCTTGGCGCCGGCGGCGAGGGCGGACGCGAGCGCGTCGTCGTCGTCGAAGGACGTCAGGACGATGGGCCGGGCGTCCGGCACCTTCTCGCGCAGGGTGGCGATGATGTCGATGCCGGTGCCGTCGGGCAGCTGCAGGTCGACGAGGAGGACCTCGGGCCGGACGAGCTGCGCCCGGCGCACGGCCTCGGCCACCGAGCCGGCCTCCGCGACGACCGTGAGGCCCTCGGCGCGGTCGACGATCTCCGCGATCCCACGACGCACGACCTCGTGGTCGTCGATGATCATGACCCGGATGTCGTGAACGGGCGTCTCCTGCGTGTTCGGCACGCCCCGAGCCTACCCAAGGTGGCCGGGATTACGGGCATCTCGGCGCCCACCGGACGTGGCGCGGACCACATCACGGGCCTGGGGCGCGGTGGTCACGCGCGGACCCGGCGCTGGCAGCCCGGGCAGGAGAACGAGCTGCGGTTCATGAACTGCTCCCGCCGGATCGGCCGCCCGCACCGCGGGCACGGCAGGCCCTCGCGGCCGTAGGCGTTGAGGGAGCGCGCGAAGTACCCGGCGGCCCCCTCGACGTCGACGTAGAGGGCGTCGAAGGACGTCCCCCCGACCGCCAGCGCCTCGCGCATGACGTCGGTCGCGGCGTCGAGGAGCTCGCGCACGCGCGCCGGCGCGAGGCGGTCCGTGGGCCGGGAGCCGTGGAGGCGGGCGCGCCACAGGGCCTCGTCGGCGTAGATGTTGCCCACGCCGGAGACGAGGGTCTGGTCGAGGAGGGCGCGCTTGACCTCGGTGCGCCTGGCCCGGGTGCGCCGGACGAGCGCGGCGCGGTCGAGCACGGGGTCGAGGAGGTCGCGGGCGATGTGCGCCACCGGTACGGGCAGCACCGGGGCCGCGCTGCCGTGGCCGCCCGGCCCGCCGTCGGCCGTGGGGACCGTGCCGGCGACCATGACGTGGCCGAAGGTGCGCTGGTCGACGAACCAGAGCTGGCCGCCGTCGTCGAAGACCAGCCGCACCCGCAGGTGCGCGGTCGAGAGCGGGACGGTGCGCACGAGCGTCGGCGGGAGGGTCGCGGTGAGGTCGCGACGGGGCACCTCGGCGAGGAACGCGGCAGCGTCGGCGTCGTGACGCCGGCTGCCGTCGGGCTCCTGGACGAGGAGCTGGCCCGACATGCCCAGGTGGGCGACGAGCGCCTCCTGCGGCCCGTCCTGCTCGCCGGGCCCGCCGGGCTCACCGAGGTTGAGCCACAGGTACTTCCCGCGCCGGACCGCCGCGGTGACCGTGCGGCCGGCCACCCGGGCGGCGAGCTCGGCGGCGCCGCCGGGCTGACGGCGGACCGCCCGGGGGTGCAGCACCTCCGCGGTCGCCACCCGTCGCCCGACGACCCGGCCGGCGAGGCCGGCCCGGACCGTCTCGACCTCGGGGAGCTCAGGCACGCCGGACCTCGTCGGCCCCCGGACCGAGAGGCTCGGCCTCGTCCGCACCGGGGAGCGGGCCGGCGTCGCCGTCGAGCCGCTCGTAGGCGTCCTCGGCGGCGTTCTGCTCGGCGACCTTCTTCGAGGGGCCCACCCCCTGGCCGTACCGCTCGCCCTCGAGGAGGACGACGGCGGAGAAGGTGCGGGCGTGGTCGGGCCCGGTGCCGCTGACCACGTAGCCGGGGGCGCCGAGCCCGCGCCCGGCCGCCAGCTCCTGGAGCGAGGTCTTCCAGTCCAGGCCCGCGCCGAGGCGGGCGGCCTGGCCCAGGAGCGGCGCCACGAGCCGCTCGACGACCCTGCGGGTGTGCTCCAGGCCGTGGCACAGGTAGGTCGCGCCGATGAGCGCCTCGACGGTGTCCGAGAGGATGGAGTCCTTCTCCCGTCCACCGGTCACGAGCTCGCCGCGGCCCAGGAGGATGAAGGCGCCGAGGTCGAGGTCGCGCGCCACGCCCGCGAGGGCCCGCTGGCTCACCGTCGCCGCCCGCATCCGGGCCAGGTCCCCCTCGGGGACGTCGGGGTGGTGGCGGTAGAGGTACTCCGTCACGACGATGCCGAGCACGGAGTCGCCGAGGAACTCCAGCCGCTCGTTGGTGGGCAGCCCCCCGGCCTCGTGGGCGAAGGACCGGTGGGTCAGCGCCAGGACGAGCAGCTCGGGGTCGATGTCGGTGCCGAGCGCCCCCAGCAGCGCCTGGACGTCGTCGCGGGCGGGCGTCTCCACGACGTCGTCGTGCCTGGCCCGGCGCCGGCTCATCGAGCCTCCTCGCCGCCCTCGGGGTCCGACCCCTCGTTCTCGGCGAAGAGCGAGCCGAGGGCGGCCCAGCGCGGGTCCAGCTCCTCGTGGTGGTGGCCGGGCTCGGCGTCGTCGAGCCGGACCCCGCAGTGCGGGCACAGCCCGGCGCAGTCCGCGCGGCACAGGGGCTGGAACGGCAGGGCGAGGACGACCGCGTCACGCACGGTGGGCTCGAGGTCGAGGAGCTCGCCCTCGAGCTCGGGGAGGTCCTCGGCCTCCTCGTCGCCCTCCTCGGTCAGCGCGGCCTTGCGACCCTCGTAGTAGTACAGCTCCGAGACGTCGACGGTGATCGAGGAGTCGACGTCGCGCAGGCAGCGCACGCACTCCCCGTGCAGGGGCGCGGCGGCGGTGCCGGTGACGAGGACGCCGTCGGCCACCGCCTGCAGGGTCAGGTCCAGGTCGAGCTCGGCACCGAGAGGCACGCCGATGACCTCGGTGCCCATGTCGGCGGGGGCCGGGACACTCGTGCGCAGGGTGCGCATCGCCCCGGCCCGGCGGCCGAGGTCGTGCGTGCTGACCACGAGCGGGGATCGGGGGTCCATGGCTCTCCTTGAGGGTGACGGCGGCTCCGCGACGGTGCGCGGACCGGCGTCGATGCTACCCGCCCGGGCCGCTAGCGCTCGGTGTCGGCGCCACTCTCGCGGCCGACCCTGGCGGCGAGCGCCTCCCGGCCGGCACGGACCTGGGTGCCGATCGCCCCGAGGTCGATCTCGAACTGGGCCAGCTGGCGGTCGCAGTAGTCGTTGGCGTCCGCGGCGAGCTTCGCGGCGCTCGCCTCCGCCTCGGCGACGATCTGGGCGGCGCGCTCCTGCGCGAGCCGCACCACGCGCTCCCCCGCCACGAGCTCCTCGGCGCGGGCGCGGGCGTCGGCGAGGACGGCCTCGGCCCGGTCGCGTGCCCGCTCGAGCATCGCGTCGGCGTCGGCGACGATGTCGTCCGCGGCGTGGATCTCCTCGGGCACCACGGCCCGGGCGGCGTCGAGGAGGTCGAGGACCTCGGCCCTGTTCACCAGCACCGACGCCGACATCGGCATCGCCCGGGCGTTGCCGAGCATCTCGGTGAGCTCGTCGAGGATCGACATCAGCGAGGCACCCTCGCGGGTCTGCTCGGTCGTGGTCATCGCGTACCTCCAGGGACGGGTGGTGCGGGGAGCACGCGGCGCAGCGCCGCGGCGACGTCGGCGGTGACGAGGTCCTCGACCGGGCCGCCGTGGCGGGCGACGTCCTTGACGAGGGAGGAGGCGACGTGGGCGAGTGCCGGGTCACCCATGACGAAGACGGTCTCGACGCCGCTGAGGTGGCGGTTCATGAGGGCCATCGAGTGCTCGGCGTCGAAGTCGGCCGCACCGCGCAGGCCCTTGACGACGGCGGTGGCGCCCACCCGGGTGCAGAAGTCGGCGAGGAGGCCGGGCACGGCGGCCACCCGCACGCCCGCCATCGCGGCGGTGGCGGACCGGGCCAGCGCGAGGCGCTCGTCGAGGTCGAGGAGGTAGCGCTTGTCGGGGTTGTGCGCGACGGCGACGACGACCTCGTCGAAGAGGCCGCGCGCCCGCCGGACGACGTCGACGTGCCCGAGGGTGATGGGGTCGTACGACCCGGGGCACACCGCCAGGGTGCCGTCCCGCGTGGCGTCCATGGGCGTCACCGTAACGGCCGCGCGGGCCGACGCCGGGGAGGCGGGACCCGCGTGGCGGTGCTACCCCGACTGCGGGGCCGGCTCGCCCGACCGCGGGGCCGGCTCGGCGAACCAGACCTGGGTGTCGCCGTAGGTCCGGGAGTCGGTGCGGACCATCCCGGCCGGCCACGCCGGCTCGGGGCTGCGGCGCGAGCGTTCGACGACGACCACCCCGTCCGGGGCGACCCACCCGTCCCCGAGCCGGGCCAGGACCTCGGCGAGGTCGTCCTCGCCGATCTCGTAGGGCGGGTCGAGCAGGACGAGGTCGGCCGCCAGGGGCGGGCCGGCCAGGTGGGTCAGGACGCGTGCGCCGACGACGGTGACCCCGCCCAGGCCCAGGCCGGCGGCGTTCTTCCGGCACAGCGCCGCGGCCGGGCGGGCGGCCTCGACGAGGGTCACGCGACGCGCCCCGCGCGAGGCCGCCTCCAGCCCGAGCGCGCCCGAGCCGGCGTAGAGGTCCAGGACGACGGCGCCGCGGACGACGCCGAGGTGGTCCAGCCGGGAGAACAGCGCCTCACGGACCCGTTCGGAGGTGGGCCGGGTGCCGCTGCGCGGCACGTCGAGGCTCCGCCCGCCGGCCGAGCCGGCCACGATCCTGGTCATCGGGCCAGCCTAGGCTCCGCCCGGACCGCCACCGCGGCTCTACGCGGCCCGCCGGCGCCGCGCGGACGACCTCGAGGAGCTGGTGGACGTCGTCCCGGCCGGGCCGGCTTCGGCCGCCGTGGTCACCCCGGCCGTCAGGACGGTGTCGGGGGCCACCCGTGACCCCGGCGCGACCCGGACCCACTCCCCGACCCGGGCGCGTGCCCCGATCGTGGCCCCGCTCCCGACGACGGCGCCCGGACCCACGTGGGCGCCGGGCCCGATCTCGGCGTCCGCGCCGACCACCGACCCGCGGTCGACCCAGGCCCGGGCGGCGACCCGTGCCCTCGGCATGACCTGCGCCCCGGGGTCGACGTAGGCACCCTCGCCGACGAACGCGGTGGGGTCCACGCGCGCGGCCGTCTCGACGTACCCGCCACCGTTGGCGTGGGGCGCGTAGCGTCGGGTGACGCCCTCGTCGTCCTCGAACTCGTTGCGCTGCTGGTTGCGCATCCGTCCCTCCCTGTGCGATGCGTACACCTGTTCAACGCAGGACGAGCGAGACGTGTTCCGCCGGGTGCGCTGACGTACCGTGGACCGACATCGATTGACGACCTCACGCGTCCGGTACCTCCAGGGAGCACCATGTCCGTCCCCGTCTCCGTCCTCGACCTCGCGACCGTCCACACCGGTGGCACCGCCCGCGAGACGCTGGACAGCTCCGTCGACCTCGCCCGCCACGCCGAGCGGTGGGGCTATCGCCGCTACTGGTTCGCCGAGCACCACAACATGCCCACGGTGGCGTCCTCGGCCACCGCCGTGCTCGTCGGGCACGTCGCGGCGCACACGAGCACCATCCGGGTCGGGGCGGGCGGGGTCATGCTGCCCAACCACTCCCCGCTCGTCGTCGCCGAGCAGTTCGGCACGCTCGAGACGCTCTACCCCGGCCGCATCGACCTGGGCCTGGGCCGCGCCCCCGGCGGGGACCTGGCCATGCTGCGGGCGCTGCGCCGCGACCCCTCGGCCGCGGAGAGCTTCCCGCAGGACGTGGTCGAGCTGCAGTCCCTCCTCGGGCCGCTCTCCCCCGGTCAGAGTGTCCGCGCCACCCCGGGCACCGGCACCGAGGTCCCGCTGTACATCCTGGGCTCCTCCCTCTTCGGTGCCCGGCTCGCGGCGGCGCTGGGCCTGCCCTACGCCTTCGCCTCCCACTTCGCCCCGACGGCGCTCGTCGACGCCGTGCAGACCTACCGCCGCGAGTACCGGCCGTCCGAGCGTCACCCCGAGCCGTGGGTCATCGCCGGCCTCAACGTCTTCGCCGCCGACACCGACGCCGCCGCGCGCGAGCTCCACGCCGACGCCCTGCGCGCGGGTGCCGCCCGCCTGACACGCCGCGGCGAGGACCTCACCCCCGCCGAGGCCGACGCCGTCCTCGCCTCCCCCGCCGGTGACCAGATCAGGATGATGACGCACTACTCCGCGGTCGGCGGGCCCGAGGGCCTGCAGGACCAGGTCGAGATGTTCGTCCGGCACGCGGCGGCGGACGAGATCATCGTGGCGACGAACGCCCCGACGCACGAGCAGCGCCGCCGCTCCTACGAGATCCTCGCCGAGGCCCTCGACCTGGCGGGCTGAGCGCGGGCGGGGCGCGGGCACCTGCCGCAGACTGGCCCCATGACCGACGCCCCCCTCGCCCTCGTCTCCGGCGCCACCGGCTACATCGGCGGCCGCCTCGTGCCCGAGCTCCTCGCCGCCGGCATGCGGGTGCGCGCCATGGCGCGCCACCCGGACCGGCTCGACGGGCGGCCCTGGCGGAGCAGCATCGAGGTCGTCGCAGCCGACGCCCTCGACGAGGATGCCCTCGCCGCGGCGATGGACGGCGTCGACGTCGCCTACTACCTCATCCACTCCCTCGGCACCGGCTCGACGTTCGAGGAGCGCGACCGTCGCACCGCCCGCACCTTCGGGGTCGCGGCCCGCCGGGCCGGCGTCGGGCGCATCGTCTACCTCGGCGGCCTGCACCCCGAGGAGGAGGAGCTCTCCGCCCACCTGAGCTCGCGCAAGGAGGTCGGGGAGATCCTCCTCGCCTCGGGCGTCCCGACCGCCGTCCTGCAGGCCGCGGTGATCATCGGCTCGGGCAGCGCGTCCTTCGAGATGATGCGCTACCTCACCGAGCGGCTCCCGGCGATGATCGCGCCGAAGTGGCTGGAGAACCGTATCCAGCCCATCGCCGTGCGTGACGTCCTGCGCTACCTCGTCGGGGCGGCGTCCATGCCGGCCGAGGTCAGCCGCGCGTTCGACATCGGCGGCCCCGAGGTCCTCACCTACCGGCAGATGATGCAGCGCTACGCCGCTGTCGCCGGCCTGCCTCCGCGGGTCATCAGGACCGTCCCGGTCCTCACCCCACGGCTGGCGAGCCACTGGGTCGGCCTGGTCACCCCGGTGCCCGCCGGGCTCGCGCGCCCGCTCGTGGAGTCGCTCATCCACGAGGTCGTGGCGAAGGAGGAGGACATCAAGGCCTATGTCCCCGACCCGCCCGAGGGCCTCATCGGCTTCGACCGGGCCGTCGAGCTCGCCCTCCAGCGTGTCCGCGACTTCGACGTCTCCACGAGCTGGTCGTCCGCCTCCCCGGCCGGCGCGCCGTCCGACCCGCTGCCCGACGACCCGGACTGGGCCGGCGGGTCCCTCCAGGTGGACGAGCGCGAGACGGTCGTCGACGCCGGCGCCGACGACCTGTGGACGGTCATCGAGGGCATCGGCGGGGCCCACGGCTGGTACTCCTGGCGGCTGGGGTGGGGGGCGCGCGGGCTCATGGACCGCGTCTTCGGCGGGCCGGGCCTGCGCCGTGGCCGACGTCATCCGCACCAGCTCGCCGTCGGCGACGCACTGGACTGGTGGCGGGTGGAGAAGCTCGACGACGGCCACCTCCTGCGGCTGCGGGCGGAGATGCGTCTGCCCGGCGAAGCCTGGCTCGAGCTCGTGGCCGACACCGACGACGCCGGCCGGACGGTCTTCCGCCAGCGGGCGATCTACCACCCGCACGGCCTGCTCGGCCAGGCGTACTGGTGGGCGGTCTACCCCTTCCACGGCGTGGTCTTCGGCGGCATGCAGCGCAACATCGCGCGCGCCGCCGAGGAGGCGGCGAAGGAGTCGACGGACGGGGCCACCCCGGGCACGGCGCCGTGAGCCGTCCCGCCGCCCGGACGGACCGCGCCCGGCAGGTCGCGGTGACGCTCAGCTACGTCGTCTGCGTGGTCGGGTCGATGATCGGCGTCGGGGTCTTCGGCGGGACGCCGATCCAGGGCGCAGCGGGCGGGCTCCTCGGCGCTGACGCCACCCATCTGGCACCGGCCTCGCCGGCCTTCTCGGTCTGGTCGCTCATCTACCTCGGTCTGGGTGCGTACACGGTCGTCCAGTGGCTGCCAGGGCGCGCCGCCGACCGCCGCCACCGCGCCATCGGGTGGCCGGCCGCCGCATCCATGCTCCTCAACGCGGCCTGGATCCTCGTGGTGCAGGCCGGTCTCGTGGCGCTGTCGGTCGCGGTCATCGCTGCGCTGCTCGCCGTGCTCGTGCTGGTCTTCCTGCGGCTGCGCGGCCTTCGGTCCGCGCGGCGACACGGCCGGCTGGTGGCCGGCTCGCGGCTCGACCGGCTCGTGGTCGACGGGACCTTCGGGGCCTACCTGGGCTGGGTGAGCGTGGCGACGGTGGCCAACGTGGCCGCGGCGCTGCTCGGTGCGGGCTTCACCGGGGCGGGCGCCCCGCAGGCGTGGTCGGTGGGCGTGCTCGCCGTCGCCGCGGCGGTCGGGGCAGGGCTCGCCCTCGCGGGCGCCGGCCGGGTGTCGGCCGCGGGCCGGTACGGCGTCGCCGCGGCGATGGTGTGGGGCCTGGTGTGGATCGGCGTCGGACGCACCCAGGGCGATCTCCTCGTCCCGGTGACGGCCTACGCCGCGTGGGCCGCGGCGGCAGTCATCGCTGTCGTGACGCTGCGGGCCCGCCGCCGCAGCGCCTGACGAGGCGTCGCCGGACGGGCTCGCCGCCGCCTCTGAGGGGGCGCGGCGGACCCCGCAGAGGAAATTGCCTCGGGAGAAGTGCATCCAGACGCATCGACCTGGGGGAAGTCCTCCATGTCAGCACCACAGCGCCCTACGGGGCACGACACGGAGGACCACCATGAAGACTGCAGCAGCGCTCGGCGGCTCCGTCGCCGCGATCCTCGCCTTCGCCGCCGTCCCCGCCCAGGCGGACGAGCACCAGGCGCAGCTCTCCGTCCTGCACGGCGTCCCCGACCTCGTCGTCGACGTGTGGGTCAACGGCGAGCTCACCCTCGACGACTTCGAGCCCGGCGAGCTGGCCGGTCCCCTCGATCTCGACGCCGGCACGTACACCGTGGCGATCACCGCGTCCGACGCGGCCGACGACTCCGAGCCCGCCATCGGCCCGGTCGACCTCCCGCTGGAGGCCGGCATGAGCTACACCGCCGCGGCGCACCTGGCCGAGGACGGCACGCCGACGGCGACCCTCTTCACCAACGACACCAGCGCCACCGAGGCCGGCCAGGGCCGCCTGACGGTGCGCCACGTGGCCGCGGCACCGGCCGTCGACGTCCTCGCCGGCGACCAGGCCGTCATCACGGGCCTGGCGAACCCCGACGAGGCCTCCCTCGAGCTCGACGCCACCACCGTGCCCGCCGCGGTGGCCGCCGCCGGGACCACGGACCCGGTGATCGGGCCGGCCGACGTGCCCGTCCAGGACGGCGTGGCCACCATCGTCTACGCCTGGGGCAGCCTCGAGGACGGCAACCTCGCGCTGGCCACGCAGACCATCGAGGGCCTGCACTCCGCGCCCGCCGGCGTCCCGACCGGCCTCGTCGAGGTCCAGGAGACGACCTCACCGGCCCTGTACCTGGGCCTGGCCGGTGTGCTCGCGCTCGGCCTGGGGGTCGGCGCCCGCCGCCTCGCCGCCGCCCGCAGCTGATCCGTCACCGGCACGTCGCCGGCGACCCCACCCCGCACGACCAAGAACGCACTCGTCAGGAGGATCCCGTGACCGGCACCCGAGCTCTCACCGTCGCCGTCCTCCTCCTGGGTGGCTGCGCCGTGACAGTGCAGCCACCCACCGAGACCCCGTCCCGCTCCGCCTCGGCGGAGCGGGCTCCGGCGGGGGATGCGGATACTGCCGCGGCGGAGCCCCCGACGGCAGACCGTCCCCCGGCGTCAGGGGAGCCCGGCGCGGCGGTGGTGCCCCCGCCACCGTCCGCGCCGGTGCCCGTGTCCGTGCGCGACGCCACCGGCGTCCCCGCCGTTCCGACGCGGACGGCGCCGGTCCGCCTGGTCTACGAGGCCCTGGGGGTCGACATCCCGGTCGACGCCGTCGGGGTCGCCCCCGACGGGCAGATGGAGATCCCGGAGGACGCCGCCCGGGCCGGCTGGTACCGCCACGGTCCGGGGCTCGACGCCGGCGCCGGCACGGCCGTCGTGGCGGCGCACGCCGGCAGCTACGTCACCCCGCGCGGACCGCTCTACGACCTGCCCGACGCCCGTCCCGGCGACGTCGTCGTCCTCACCGGCGACGACGGGTCCGAGGTCCGGTACGAGGTGGAGACGGTCGAGCAGACCACCAAGACGGTCATCGACTGGTCCGCCTACTTCCGCCGCGACGGCGAGCCCCGCCTGGTCCTGGTGACCTGCGGCGGCGAGTGGGACGCGCAGCGGCAGAGCTACGACGACAACGTCACGGTCACCGCTAGGCTCGTGGGGAGCTGAGATGTCCACGGTCGCACCGCCGCGCGGCCGGGTCCCGGCAGGGGAGGTGGCCGCCGTCGACGAGGATCTCGACGCACTCGGGGCCGCCTTCCGGGCCGGCCAGCCCGAGGCCGTGCGCGACGCCTACGAGCGCTTCTCCCCGATGGTCTTCTCCATCGCCCGGCGCTCGCTCGGCAACGTCGCGGACGCCGAGGACGTCACCCAGCAGGTGTTCGTCTCGGCGTGGCGCTCGCGCGAGCGGTTCGACCCCGACCGCGCCCGGATCGGCGCCTGGCTGGTGGGGATCACGCGCCACGCCGTCGCCGACGCCCACGAGCGGCGCTCACGGGAGCGGCGCACGGAGGACGCCCTGTCCGCCACCGCCGAGCCGCTGACCGCCCCGCCCGAGGAGCACCCCGACCGGGTGGTCGACCGGGTGATCGTCACGGACGCGATCGAGAGCCTGGGCGACCCGCAGCGCGCGATCATGTCCCTGGCGTTCTTCGAGGACCTCACCCACGGCCAGATCGCCGCCCGGCTCGACCTGCCGCTGGGGACCGTGAAGTCCCACATCACCCGAAGCCTCAGACGACTACGAGCAAGGATGGAGGTGCCCGATGTCGCGCTCTGACCACCACGTCGACGACGAGACCCTGGCCCTCCTCGCCCTGGGCGAGCCCGCGGACCCGGCGGTGGCCGCGCACACCCGCGACTGCGCGGTGTGCCGCGCCTCCCTCGCCGAGCTCGCCGACGTCGTGGGTCTGGCCCGCCACCCCGAGGTCGCCCGTGGGCTGGAGCGGCCCGGCCCGCACGTCTGGGACCGGATCGCCGCCGAGCTCGCGGCCGGCGACGCCCCCGTCGCCCCGGCGTCCGCACCGGCGTCCGCGACCCCGGCTGCGCCCCGGCCGGTCGCAGCACCCGACGCCGCCGCACCCGCCGCGAGCGCGGCCGGCAGCCCGTGGTGGCGCCGCCGCACGGCCTGGGTGGCGGCCGCGAGCTTCGCGCTCGGCATCGCCGGCACGCTGGCTGCGGAGAACCTCCTCGCCACCGGTCCGGGACCGGCCGTGGCCTCGGCCGCGCTCGACCCGCTGCCCGGCTGGAGCGAGACGGGGACCGCCTCGGTCCACGAGGTCGACGGCCGCCGCGTGCTCACCGTCGAGGTGCCGGGAGCGGCGGAGGACGCCTACCGCGAGGTCTGGCTCATCGACACCGAGGTCCAGCGGCTCGTGAGCGTGGGCATCCTCACCGGCGAGCAGGGCACGTTCGAGCTGCCGGACGGGCTGGACATCGACGAGTACCCCATCGTCGACGTCTCCCGGGAGCCCCTGGACGGAAACCCGGCACACTCCGGGGACAGCATCGTCCGCGGGCAGCTGAGCGCCTGACCGTCCCTCACCCGTCCGACGCCGCCCGCAGCGGGGTGCCGGCGAGGTCGAGCTCCTCGGCCATGGCGTGGAGGAAGTCCGCGACGTCCTGGCGGGCCTCGGGCCGCACCGCCCGGGCGATCTCGCCCATCCGGCGGTGCATGCGGGCCATCCGCTCGCGCAGCTCGCGGTGCGCGTACGGCGTGGCCCGCAGGACCACCGAGCGCCGGTCCCGCGGGTGCGGCACACGCTCGAGGTGTCCCGACGCCGCGAGCCGGTCGACGAGCTTGGTGGTCGAGGCGGTCGAGATCCCGAGGTGGGCGCTCACCTGGCGCGGGGTGGCGACCTCCCCGCGGTTCTCCGCTGCGATGATCAGCTGCAGCGCCTGGACGTCGCTGACGTTCATGTCCATGTCGGCGCTCATGCGCCGGCGCATCTCCTGGTCCGCCCGCCGGAACCGCCGGAGTGCACCCAGGACGAGGGTGGCCGGATCGTCGTCGTCGTACCAGTATCCAGGTACCTGCTCGGTGGTCACACAACTACCTTACTCGACAACTTGCTTGCTTATCTAGTAAGTTGCCGTCATCCCCCGACGCTCCTCCAGGAGGCCGAGATGCCGACGTCGACCACCCTCACCACCGCGGACCACGTCGTGCTCGTCGACGACGACGGCCGGGCCGTCGGCACGGCCCCCCGGGCGAGCGTGCACGGGCCACGGACGCCCCTGCACCTGGCGTTCTCCTGCTACGTCTTCCGGACCGACGGCGACCTGCTCATGACCCGGCGGGCCCTGGCCAAGCGCACGTTCCCGGGCGTGTGGACGAACAGCTTCTGCGGGCACCCGCGGTCCGGGGAGCCGATGACGGTGGCGATCGCCCGCCACGCGCGCTCCGAGCTCGGCCTCAGCCTCACCGACGTCACGTGCGTGCTGCCCGACTTCCGCTACCGGGCGACCGACGCGTCCGGCGTCGTGGAGAACGAGCTGTGCCCCGTCTACGTCGCCACCGCCCTGCACGACCCCGCCCCGAACCCCGAGGAGGTCATGGACCTCGCCTGGGTGGCGCCCGAGTCCCTCGGCCGGGCGGTGGTCTCCGCGCCGTGGGCGCTGAGCCCCTGGACGGTCGAGCAGGTGCGGGCGCTCGCCGAGGCCGACCTCGACGAGGCCGACCTCGACGACGTCCCCGGAGTGACGGAGCTGGCGGGATGAACGCCGTCGACGCCGTCCTCGAGGCCCACCTGCGCCGCGACAGCGGCTCGCTCGGCCCGGAGTACGCCCGGCTCTGGGCGGCGCTGGGCGACGCCGCCGAGGGCGGCAAGCGGTTCCGGCCGGCGCTCGTGGCGGCGATGTACCGCTCGCTCGGCGGCGGCGACGACGAGCTCGCCACCCGGGTCGGCGCGGCCGTGGAGCTGCTGCACTGCGCGTTCGTCATCCACGACGACGTCATCGACGGCGACGACACCCGCCGTGGCCGCCCGAACGTCTCCGGGACCTTCTACGCCGCCGCCCGCCGGGCCGGCGCCGCCGACGGGCCAGCCCGGGGCTACGCCGACACCGCGGGGATCCTGGCGGGCGACCTCGCTCTCGCCGCCGCGGTGCGCGCCATGGCGACCTGCGGCGCGGCCCCGGCCGTGACCACCCGCCTGCTGGACCTCATGGACGAGGCGCTGCACGTCACCGCGGCCGGCGAGCTGGCCGACGTCCACCTCTCCCTCGACCTCGCGCCGGTCTCCCTCGGCGAGGTGCTGACCATGGAGGAGCGCAAGACCGCCGTCTACTCCTTCGAGCTGCCGCTGCAGGCGGGCGCCGTCCTCGCCGGCGCCCCGGAGCCGCTGGTCGCCGGCCTCGCCGAGCTCGGCCGCCTCGTCGGCATCTCCTTCCAGCTCCTCGACGACCTCCAGGGGGTCTTCGGCTCCGAGGACCTCACCGGGAAGTCCGTCCTGGCCGATCTGCGTGAGGGCAAGCACACCCCGCTCATGGCGCACGCCCGAACGACCGCCGCCTGGCCGCGGATCGCGGCCTACGTCGGCGACCCGGACCTCACCGAGGCCCACGCGGGCGAGGTCCGCGAGCTGCTCACGACGTGCGGCTCGCGCACCTTCATCGAGGACCTCGCCGAGGACTACGTCTCGGCCGCCCTGGGGCTGGCCGCCGACCTCGGGGTCGCCGACGACGTCGTCGCGCACCTCACCGCCCTGACCGACCAGCTCGTCCGGAGGGCAGCATGAGCCTCGACCACACCACGTCGACACCCGCGCGGGCGATCTACGACGACGTCGCCCGGCGCAGCGCCGCCGTCGTCATCCGTGCGTACTCCACCTCGTTCGCCTGGGCGTGCCGGCTCCTCGCCGAGCCGGTGCGCACCCACGTGCGCAACGTCTACGCCCTGGTCCGCATCGCCGACGAGGTCGTCGACGACCCCGCCGCGGCCACCGAGGCCGTCCACCGGGGCCACCTCCTGACCGTCCTGGAGGAGGAGACCTACCAGGCCCTGCGGACCGGCTACAGCACGAACCTCGTCGTGCACGCCTTCGCCGGCACCGCCCGTGCCTGCGGCATCGGCCCCGAGCTCCTCACGCCCTTCTTCGCCTCGATGCGCGCCGACCTCGCCGTCCACGAGCACGACCGGGCCAGCCTGGACACCTACGTGTACGGCTCCGCGGAGGTGGTGGGCCTCATGTGCCTGCGGGTCTTCCTCACCGACCCGGCCGTGCGCTCCGGCTACGACGAGCTCGCACCCGGCGCGCGCCGCCTCGGTGCGGCGTTCCAGAAGGTCAACTTCCTGCGCGACCTCGCCGAGGACCACGACGACCTCGGCCGGACCTACTTCCCCGGGCTGGACCCCGAGCACTTCACCGACACCCACAAGGACGCGCTCCTGGACGACATCGACGCCGACCTCGCAGCGGCCGCGGCCGTGGTCCCGCTGCTGCCGCCCAGCAGCCGCCGGGCCGTCCGCGCGGCGCACGGCCTCTTCGCCGAGCTCTCCCGGCGCCTGCGCACCACCCCGGCCCGCCGCATCCGCGCCGAGCGGGTGCGGGTGCCCGGACCGGTCAAGGCCCGCATCCTCCTCGGCTCGCTGCTGGGGGTGGGGGCGTGAGCGCCCGCACCGTCCCGGCCGTGCCCGGCGACGCCGGTGCCGTGCCGGACCGGCCCGGGACCGGTGACGGCGCCCGGCCGCGCGCCGTCGTCGTCGGCGGCGGGATCGCCGGTCTGGCCTCCGCCGCGCTCCTGGCCCGCGAGGGGTACGAGGTGGACCTGCTCGAGCAGAACGACGAGCTCGGCGGCCGGGCCGGGTCCTGGGAGTCCGGCGGCTTCCGGTTCGACACCGGACCGTCGTGGTACCTCATGCCCGAGGTGTTCGACCACTTCTTCGAGCTGCTCGGCACCTCGGCCGCGGAGCAGCTCGACCTCAGCGTCCTGGACCCCGGTTACCGGGTCTTCTTCGAGGACGGCTCCGCCCCCCTCGACATCCGGGCCGACCGGGCCGCGAACATCGCGACGTTCGAGTCGGTCGAGACCGGCGCGGGACGCCGGCTCGAGGCCTACCTCGCCTCCGCGCGGCAGGCCTACGACCTGGCGGTGCGACGGTTCCTCTACACGACCTTCGCCTCGCCGCGGTCGCTGCTGCACCGCGACGTCCTGGTCCGGGCGCCGCGCCTGGCCGAGCTCCTGCTCCGGCCCCTGGGCTCGTTCGTCGCCGCCCGGTTCCAGGACCCGCGCCTGCGCCAGGTGCTCGGCTACCCGGCGGTCTTCCTCGGCTCCTCGCCCGACCGGGCGCCCAGCATGTACCACCTCATGAGCCACATGGACATCGCCGACGCCGTGCGGTACCCCCAGGGCGGCTTCACCCGCCTCATCGAGGTCGTCGCCGCACTGGCCGTGCGCGAGGGCGCGCGCCTGCACACCGGCGCGACGGTCACCGCGATCCTCACCGGCGCCGTCCCCGAGCGGGTCGCGCGCCGCCGTGGCCTGTCCGCCGCCGCCCGCCGCGCCGGCGTCCGCGCCGGGGCGCGCGGGGTGCGCTACCGCACCGCCGACGGCGCCGAGCACACCGTCCGGGCCGAGGTCGTCGTCGCCGCGGCCGACCTGCACCACGTCGAGACCCAGCTCCTCCCCGAGCCCCTCCGGACCTACCCGCAGCGCTGGTGGGACCGCCGGACCTCCGGACCGGGCGCCGTCCTGCTCTACCTCGGCGTGCGCGGCAGCCTGCCCGAGCTCCCCCACCACTCGCTGTTCTTCACCACGGACTGGCAGAGCAACTTCGACGCCATCTTCGGCCGCTCCCCCCGGGTGCCGGAACCCGCGTCGTCGTACGTCTGCAAGCCGTCCCAGACCGACCCGACGGTCGCCCCGCCGGGCACGGAGAACGTCTTCGTCCTCGTGCCGGTCCCGGCCGACGTCACCCTGGGGCGCGGGGGCGTCGACGGCGCCGGCGACCCCGCCGTCGAGCGGATCGCCGACGCCGCCATCGACCAGATCGCCGCCTGGGCGGACATCGGGGACCTGCGCGAGCGGGTCGTCGTGCGCCGCACGGTCGGTCCGGCGGACTTCGCGGCGGAGCTCAACGCCTGGTCGGGCGGGGTGCTCGGGCCCGCCCACACGCTCCGCCAGAGCGCGTTCCTGCGCGGGTCCAACGCCTCGCGCCGGGTGGCCGGGCTGTACTACGCCGGGTCGAGCACGATCCCCGGGATCGGGCTGCCGATGTGCCTCATCAGCGCCGAGATCATGCTCAAACGGCTGCGTCACGACCACTCCACCGAGCCCTTGGCGGTCCCGCTGTGACGGGGTGGGAGTACCTGCTCGCCCTGGCCGTCTCGCTGGCGTCGATGGTGGTCATGGACCGCCGGTGGCGCCTGGTCCTGTGGCGCCGGCCCCGCCGGGCGGCCGGGGCGCTCCTCGCCGGCGTCGCGTTCTTCCTCCTGTGGGACCTCACCGCCATCGCGCTGGGCTTCTTCGAGCGCGGCGAGTCGGCGGCGATGACCGGGATCGAGCTGCTGCCCGAGCTGCCGCTCGAGGAGCTGTTCTTCATCACCTTCCTGTGCTACCTCACCCTCGTGCTGCACGCCCTCGCGCTCCGCCTGCTCCCGGCGGCGCCCGTCCGGCAGGGGGCACGGCGGTGACCTACCTCGGCCTGGGCCTGCTGTTCGTCGCCGTGGCCGTCGCGGTCCTGGTCGTGGCCTGGTGGACGGTGCGGCCGCCGCGCCGGTGGTGGCTCGCGACGGCGGTCACGGTCGTGGCGCTCGTCGTGCTCACCGTCGTGTTCGACTCCGTGATGATCGCCGCGGACCTGTTCCGGTTCGACGAGGCCGCGCTGACCGGGCTGCGTCTCGGCCTGGCGCCCGTGGAGGACCTGGCGTGGCCGGTGGCCGCCGGGCTCGGGCTGCCGGCGCTGGTGGCCCTGCGGGCCAGCCGGTCGTCGTCGACGGCGTCGACCGCCTCGGCCGGTCCGGCCACCTCGACCAACCAGACCACCGCGGCGGAAGCGACCGGGAGGAACGCATGAGCGTGTCGCAGACAGGCGGTGCGAGCGCGGCCCTGCGCCAGGTCGTCGGCTCCTCCCGACCCGTCAGCTGGATCAACACCGCGTACCCGTTCGCGGCCGCGTACCTCCTGGCCGGCGGTGGCGTGGACGTCGCCCTCCTCGTCGGCACCCTGTACTTCCTCGTCCCGTACAACCTCCTCATGTACGGCATCAACGACGTCTTCGACTTCGAGTCCGACCTGCGCAACCCGCGCAAGGGCGGCATCGAGGGCATCGTCCTGGCGCGGCGGTGGCACCGGGTCACCCTGTGGTCGGCGGTCCTGAGCAACCTCCCCTTCCTCCTCGCCCTCCTCCTGATCGGCACGGCGACGTCGGCGCTCGTGCTCGCGGTGAGCGTCTTCGCGGTGGTGGCCTACTCCGCGCCCGGCCTGCGGTTCAAGGAGCGGCCCGTCCTGGACTCGGCCACCTCGGCGACGCACTTCGTCAGCCCGGCGGTCTTCGGGCTCGCCCTCGCGGGAGCCGCACCCACCGGGGCGGCGGTGGCGGCGATGGTCGCCTTCTTCCTCTGGGGCATGGCCTCCCAGGCCTTCGGCGCCGTCCAGGACGTCGTGGCGGACCGGTCCGCGGGCATCGGCTCGATCGCCACCTGGCTGGGCGCGGCCCGCACCGTCCGGCTGGCGATGGCGCTGTACGTCCTCGCCGGCGTGGTCGTGCTGGGCACCGGCTTCCCCGGGGCGCTGGCCGGCCTCCTCGTCGTGCCCTACGTCCTCAGCGTCGCCCCCTACCGGTCGCTGCCGGACGAGGACTGCGAACGGGCGAACGGCGGGTGGCGCCGGTTCATCTGGCTCAACATGGTCACGGGGTTCCTGCTCACCCAGCTGTTCATCTGGATCGCCCTGCGGGGCTGACAGCACCCGCCCTGCCGACCCGCGCATCGAACCGTGCACCGACCCGCGCCCGTCCGACCCGTCCGCGAGCGGCTGCGAGGCCGCCGCGTCGCTACGCCCGCTCGAGGTAGGCGGCGGTCTCCTCGTCGACGTGCCGGGCCAGCACCTCGGCGAGATCGGTGTGCTCGGCGAGCTCCGGGTCGGCCGCGACGACCGCCCGCGCCGCCGCCCGGGCGGCGTCGATGATCTCGGCGTCCTTGGTCACCCGGAGGAGGCGCAAGGACGTGCCGCGCCCGGACTGCGCTGCCCCCAGGACGTCGCCCTCCCGTCGCATCTCCAGGTCCAGCTCCGCGAGGCGGAAGCCGTCCGCCGTCGTCGCGAACGCCCCGACCCGGGCGAAGGCGGGGCTGCCGGGCGCGGCCGCGGTGACCGCCATGCACACCCCCGGCCGGTCACCGCGGCCGATCCGGCCGCGCAGCTGGTGCAGCTGGGACAGCCCGAACCGGTCGGCGTCGAGGACGACCATGACGGTGGCGTCGGGGACGTCGACCCCGACCTCGATGACGGTGGTGGACACCAGCACCGGGGTCTCGCCGGTGGCGAAGGCGCGCATGGCAGCGTCCTTCTCCTCCCCGCTCAGGCGCCCGTGCATCTGCCCGACGGCGACCCCCGCCAGCGCCGGGACGGCCCGGAGCAGCTCGGTGACCTCCTCCACCGACGCCAGCGGCGGGCCGGCCGGCGCGGCGGCGTCGAGCAGGTCGGCCGGCACGTCGTCGGGGTCCCCGTCGGCCACGAGGGCGGCGTCGTCCGCCGCGTCGATCCGCGGGCACACGACGTAGGCGCGACCCCCGCCGTCGACCTCCTCGCGGATGCGCTCCCACATGCGCCGGACCCACCGCTCGTTGCCGGCGGGCACGACCGAGGTGGTCACCCCGGCCCGGCCTGCCGGCAGCTCGCGCAGCGTGGACGTCTCGAGGTCCCCGAAGCTCGTCATCGCCACCGTGCGCGGGATCGGCGTGGCGGTCATGACGAGCAGGTGCGGGCTCACCCGGGCCTTCGCCCGCAGGGCGTCGCGCTGCTCCACCCCGAACCGGTGCTGCTCGTCGACGACGACGAGGCCGAGGTCGGCGAGCTGGACCACGTCACCGAGGAGGGCGTGGGTGCCCACGACGATGCCGGCCTCCCCGGACGCGGCGGCGGCGAGCACCTTGCGCCGGGCGGCGGCGCCCATCGACCCGGTGAGCAGCACCACGCGGGTGCCCTCCTCGGCGCCGCCGAGCATCCCGCCCTCGGCCAGCGGTCCGAGCAGCCCGGTGATGGAGCGGTGGTGCTGGTGGGCCAGGACCTCGGTCGGGGCGAGCAGGGCCGCCTGCCCGCCGGCGTCGACCACCTGGAGCATCGCCCGGAGCGCGACGACGGTCTTGCCCGAGCCCACCTCGCCCTGGAGGAGGCGCTGCATGGGCACGGGGCGGGCCAGCTCCTCGGCGACGACGTCGCCGACCTCGCGCTGCCCGGCGGTCAGGGTGAAGGGCAGACGCGCCTCGAAGGCCTCACGGATCCCGCCGGCGCGCGGCGGCCGGGCCGTCGCGGGCTCGGCGAGCGCCGCGGCCCGGCGGCGCGCCAGCGCCGTCTGCAGGACGAACGCCTCCTCGTGACGCATGCGGTCCTGCGCGCGCCGCCACTCCCCCTCGCTGTGCGGCAGGTGGATCGAGCGGAAGGCCTCGAGGGCCCCGGGCAGGCCGTGCTCACGGCGGTACTGCGCCGGCAGCGGCTCGGGCACGTCCTCGAGGCGCAGCGGCCGCAGGACGGTCTGCACGGCGTCGGCGACCTTCCAGGACGGCATCTCCGCGCTGGCCGGGTAGATGGGGATCGGCCAGTCCATGCTCTCCATCGCCGCGGCCTCGTCGTCGACGTCGCGGAAGGTCCGGTAGTCCGGGTGCGTGAGCTGGCGGGTCCCGCGGTAGTCGCTCACCGTCCCGGTGAACATCCCGCTCTCCCCGGGCCGGAGCCGGCCCTCGTGGTACTTCACCGTGCCGAGGTTCTTGCCGAAGAACGTCAGCGTGAGCTCGTTGGTGCCGTCGGTGATGATCGACGTGAGGATCGCCCCGGGACGGTTCTGCATGCGCCGCGCCGAGGTCCGGGCCACCTGGGCGATGACCGTGACGTGCTCGCCCACGGCGAGGCTGCGCAGGTCGGACAGGCGGCCGCGGTCGCCGTAGCGACGCGGGTAGTGACGGAGGATGTCCTCCTCGGTGCGCAGTCCGATCTTGTCCAGCGCCTTGGCCGTGCGCTCGCCGAGGAGGTCCTTCAGCGACCGTCCGAGGCGGAAGCGCACGTCCCCGGCGACGGCGGGGTCGTGGCGGACGCCGCGCGCGAGCGGTGCGCCCGCGCGCGCCCCCCCGGTGCCCACGTGGTCGGTGCTCACGTGTGGCAGGTTAGCCGGTGGCGCCGACACGGCGCCGTGCCGCTGTGGTCGACGCCACCGGCCGCGTCACCGGCATGGTTTGGGGCCCCGGCCCGTGGTCGGGTACTCTTGCCAGGTTGCCCGCGACCTCAGGCCCATGCCTGCCCGCCGGGCTGGAGACATCGCGTACGGCCGCCCCGGCCGCGCGTCAGCGAGAAGATCAGGAGAACGACCGTGGCTGCCACCTGCGACGTCTGCGGCAAGCGCCCCAGCTTCGGCAAGAGCGTCTCGCACTCCCACGTGCGGACCAGCCGCCGTTGGAACCCGAACATCCAGCGCGTCCGCGCGCTCGTCAACGGCGCGCCCAAGCGTGTGAACGTGTGCACCTCGTGCCTCAAGGCCGACAAGGTCACCCGCGCCGTCTGACCCGACGCGCCGCCAGGGCCGCCACCCGTGAGGGTGCGCGGCCCTTCGTGCGTCACCGTCAGGCCAGGACCGGTCCCACGACCGGGACCTCGGAGGCGGCGCCGCGCGCGCGGGCCCCGGGCGACGACCGCTCGGCCAGGGCCCTGATGTTCCGCAGCATCTCCCTGCCCATGACGAACGGGACGGCCTCGAGCACGCCCAGGCGCGCGAGGAGCCGGACCGGCGCGGCCGACGCCGGGGCGAACGAGACCCGCTCCACGAGCCGGGACCGCCCCTCCGGCAGGGGCCGCACGTGCAGGCTCCAGCGCCCCACGGCAGGTCCGCCCGCGGGACCACCGGCGAGGACGAGATCGCGCTCGGGCTCGAGCCGCGCCACCCGCAGGGGCGGCGCGGTGGCGGCGAGCCGGACGTCGTCGCCCGCGGCGAGGGTCTGCAGGTGCGGCAGGATCCGGTCCACGTTGCGGATGCGGCACCGCGCGAGGTTCTCGAGCCGCTGGAAGCTGTAGAAGCCGCCGCGACCCTGCCCCACCTGGACCAGCCACGGCCACACCCGCTCCGGCGGGGCCGCGACCGTGATCGCCCGGGTCGTGGCGGAGGCGCCCGGCGCGAGCAGCTCGTCGCCCGGCAGGGCGCCGCGGACCTCGGCCGGGGTCGCTCCCCAGGTCGCGTGCCGGCGCCGCAGGAGCGGCGCGGCCAGGAGGTGGCCGGCCACCTCCACCGCGCCGCGCAGGTTGGCCCGCACGCTCCGTCCGACGTCCACGTCGCCCTCCTCTATCGCCCGGACTCCCCACGCTAGGGACCCGAGCGGCCCGACGACACCGACCTATGGCCCCTACGCCTGCGCGGCGTGCCAGGCGTCGACCTCGGCTGTGAGCTCCGCCCGACGGGCGTCGTCGACGAACGCGGCCTCCACGCCGTTGCGGGCGAGGGTGGCGAGCTGGTCGGGGGTCAGGCCCAGCAGCCGGGTGAGCTCACGGACGTTGTCGTCGACGTAGCCGCCGAAGTAGGCGGGGTCGTCGGAGTTGACCGTGACGACCAGGCCCCGCTCGAGCATCCCGACAAGGGGGTAGTCGGCCAGGGAGTCCACCACCTGCAGGCGGAGGTTGGACAGCGGGCACAGGGTCAGCGGGACCCGCTCGGCGACGAGCCGGTCGACGAGCGCGTCATCCTCGAGCGCGCGGATGCCGTGGTCGACCCGCTCGACGCCCAGGACGTCGAGGACCTCCCGGACGTTGGCGGCCGGGCCCTCCTCCCCGGCGTGGGCGACCCGGTGCAGGCCGCGGGCGTGGGCGAGGTCGAAGGTGTCCTTGAACGGCGCGGCGGGCCCGACCTCGCTGGAGCACAGGCCGACCCCGAGGACCGGGAAGCCCAGGGCGAGGACCTCCTCGAGCGCCGTGCGGGCGTCCTCGGCGGGAAGGTGGCGCAGGAAGGTGATGATGAGGCCGCTCGTGATGCCGTGGTCCGCCTCGCTCGTGGCCAGGACGCCGGTCACGCCCCCGAGGGCGACGGCGGCCGGCACGCCCCGGGCGGTGTGGGCCTGGATGTCGAGGAAGACCTCGGCGTGCCTGACCCCCGCCCGGCGGGCCCGGTCCAGGTAGGCGCGGGTGAGGTCGGCGAAGTCCTCCTCGGTGCGCAGGACGACCATGTTCGCGTAGTACAGGTCGAGGAAGCTCTGGAGCCCGGTGAAGGAGTACCGCGAGCGCAGGTCCTCGATGCCGTCGTAGGGCAGGTCGATCCCGTTGCGCTCGGCCAGGGCGTAGATGAGCTCGGGCTCGAGGGTGCCCTCGAGGTGGAGGTGGAGCTCGACAGTGGGCATTGTCATCGGCACATCATGACAGCGCTTCCCGGGCGGGCCCGCGAGCCGGGAGCGCCGTGTCGGGAGCTCCGTGTCCGGCGTGCCGTGTCGGGAGCTCCGTGTCCGGCGTGCCGTGTCGGGAGCTCCGTGTCCGGCGTGCCGTGTCGGGCGTGCCGGTCGAGCGGCGCGTGCCGGTCGAGCGGCGCGTGCCGGGGCGGGGCGCGCCGTGGGGCGCGCCCTCAGAGCGGGGCCTGGGGGTTCTCGCACAGGAAAGGTGCCCGCGAGCCGCCCGAGTGGTACTCGTACGTGGTCCCGTCCACCTCGAGCACGACGAGCGTGCCGTTGGTGAGGACCTGCGCGTAGGCCATCCCCGGGCTCGGGCACCCCAGGGACGCGTCGCGCCAGGTGACCTCCTCGACCCGCACCACCGCGACGTCCTCGGCGGCGACGCCCAGGCGGTCCGTGAGGTCCTCGACGGCGAGCGCCGCGGCTCCGGTCGGAGCGGCCGACGACGCCCCCGGGCTCGGAGGCTGGCTCGGTCCTCCCGTCGGGGTCGCCGGCGACGACGCGCTCCCCGCGTCCCCGGGTCGCTCCACGTCGCCCTCCGTCCCCGCGCCGCACCCGGCCAGCAGCGCCGCCGCCGCCGCCGCCATGCCGCGCGTCCTGGTCCTCATCGCCGGAAGTGGTCCCACCCCGGGCTGATCGTCGGCTCGACCCCACCGACGAGCACCGCGCCCGCCTGCGCCCCGGCGGCCGCCCGGACGGTGCCGAGCCGCGTGAACCCGGCGGGCAGCGTGCCGGCGGGGAACGTCGCCAGCATGCCGTGGTCCTCCCCGCCGGTCAGCGCCCACACCGCGGGGTCGACCCCGAGCCGGGCCGCGGCGTCGGCGAGCCCCGCGAGGGCGGACGGCACCGAGTCCTCGAGCGGCTCGAGGTCGAGCACGACCCCGGACGCGCGGGCCAGCCGACGGCCGTCGCGCAGCAGGCCGTCCGAGACGTCCATGAGGGCGCTGGCCCCGGCCGCGGCGGCCGCCGGGCCGGCGTCGAGCGCGGGGCGGGGGCGCAGGAAGTCGGCGATGAGCGCCTCGTCGGAGCCGCCGTGACGTCCCTCCGTCAGGAGGGCGTGGCCGGCCGCGGACCGGCCCAGCGCGCCCGCGTGAGCGACGACGTCGCCCGGCCTCGCGCCCGAGCGCAGGATCGGCGCGCGCCCGCCGAGGTCGCCGTGCACCGTCACGGCGACGACGAGCTGCTCCCCGGCGGAGAGGTCGCCGCCGTCGACACCCACGTCGAGCGGACCGCACGCCTCGGCGAACCCCCGGCACAGGTCGTGCACCCAGGCCACCGGGGTGCTCGGCGGGAGAACGAGTCCCATGACCATGGAGGTCGGGACCGCCCCCATGCCCGCGATGTCGGAGAGGTTCTGCATCGCGGCACGCCACCCCACGTCGGCGGCCGAGGACCACTCCGGCCGGAAGTGGTGCCCGGCGACGAGCAGGTCGGTGGAGACGCAGAACCGGCCGTCGGGGGCGGCGACGACGGCGGCATCGTCCCCGGTGGGGACGAGCGTGCGGCTGCCCCGTGGCAGCAGGGGGACGAACGAGGCGATGAGGGCGTCCTCGTCGAGGTCCGCGACGGTGGGCTGGGTCACCCCGCCACGCTACGGCGTGGCCGTCACCCTCCGCGAGCCTAGGGTGGCTCCATGCCCCGTCGTCGCGTCGCGCTCGCGCTCACGGCCGCCGCCGTCCTGTCCGGGTGCGCCGCCCCGGTCTCGCTGCCCCCCGGGGAGCTGGCCGCCGACCCGGTGTGCGCCCGCGTCCTCCAGGCGACCCCCGACGTCCTCGGCGGTCTCGAGCGGCGCTCGACCACCACCCAGGCGGCGACGGCGTGGGGCGACCCCGCCGTGACGCTGCGGTGCGGCGTCGCCCCGCCGGGGCCCACGACCGACCGGTGCCTGAGCGTGGACTCCGGCGACGGCACCGCCGTCGACTGGATCGCGCTGGAGGGGGACGACCCCGACCTGCCCGAGCACGCCCGCCAGGGCGGCGGCTCGTGGACCTTCATCACGTACGGGCGCCGGCCCGCGATCGAGGTCGTCGTCCCCGTCGAGCAGGTGGGCGGGCAGCCGACGGCCGCGCTGGTCGACCTCGCCGGTGCGGTCTCCCTCGTCCGGGCCGAGCGCGCCTGCGTGGGGGCGACCGACGCCTGACCGGGCTGCGCGGCCCGGCCGGACGCCCTAGCGTGGCGGATGTCCGTGCCGTGGACGACGCGGCCGGTGCGCCCGGGTGGAGCTAGCGCGGGTCGACGATGAGGAGGCGTTCATGGCGGGACCGGTGTCGGTCGCGGTGTCGGTCGTAGGGGTCCTGCTCGTGCTCGGGGTCGTGTGGGACGTCTTCCACACGATCTTCCACCCGAGCGGGCAGGGCCGGATCAGCGGTGCCGCGATGGCCGGTGTCTGGCGTCTGACGGCCCGCGGCGGGCCCCGTTTTCGCGAGCTCGCCGGACCGAGCGCGCTGGTGGCCGTCATCGCCGCCTGGGTCTCGCTCGCCGTCGTCGGCTGGGCCCTGGTGTACTGGCCACACATGCCGGCCGGGTTCGTCCACAGCAGCGGCCTGGACGTGAGCGGGCGCAGCACGGCCGCGGACGCACTCTACGTCTCCGTCGTCACGCTGGCGACCCTCGGCTACGGCGACGTCGTCCCCGCCGCGACGGGGCTGCGGCTGGTGGCGCCGCTCGAGGCGCTCATGGGGTTCGCCATCCTCACGGCGGCGGTCACCTGGGTGCTGCAGGTGCAGCCGGCGCTGGTGCGCCGCCGCACGGCGGTGATGACGCTGTCGGGGTTGCGGCGTGCGGGCCTCGAGCGCGAGGTCCGCACGCTCGACGCCGACCTGCCGGCCGTCGTCCTGGCCGACCTGGCGGCGGCGGTCACCCAGGTCGGCGTGGACCTCACCCAGTACTCCGAGACCTACTACTTCCGGGAGGGCGAGGAGCGGCGTGACATCGGCGAGGCGCTGATCTTCGCCGCCGACCTCGCCGAGGCGGGCTCCGTCTCGCCGCGGCCGGACGTCCGCCTCGCCGGACGCGCTCTGCAGACGGCGCTCGACGACCTCGCCGCGCACGCCGCGTCCACGTTTCTCGGGGTGACGGGCGACACCCGGTCCGTGCTCGAGGCCCTCCGGCGCGACCGCGCGAAGCGCCCGCGGTGATCGGCCCAGCCCCGCGCGCCGGCGCCGGTTCGCCGGCCGCCCGCTACCGCAGGCCCGCCGGCCGCTCCAGCGCCAGCGAGATGAGCTCGTCGATGAGCTCGGTGTAGCTCAGCCCGGACTTCTCCCACAGCAACGGGTACATGGAGAACGGTGTGAACCCGGGCATGGTGTTGAGCTCGTTGATGACGACGTCGCCGCCGTCGGTGTAGAAGAAGTCCGCGCGTGCGAGGCCCTCACACCCCAGCGCCTCGAAGGCCGCCGCGGCGAGCTCGCGGACCCGGTCGGCCACCTCGCGCGGCAGGTCTGCCGGGGCCGACATGGTCAGGGCGGCGGTGTCGAGGTACTTCGTCTCGTAGTCGTAGAAGCCGGCGGCCGGCTGGTCGAGGACGATCTCGCCCGGCACCGAGGTGCGCGGCGCGTCGTCGCCGTGGCCCTGGAGGACGGCGCACTCGATCTCGCGGCCGACGATCCCGGCCTCGACGATCACCTTCGGGTCGTGCCGCTGGGCCTCCTCGACGGCGGCCGCGACGTCCTCGGCCCGCTCGACCCTCGTGATGCCCAGGGACGACCCGGCCCGGGCGGGCTTGACGAACACCGGCAGCCCGAGAGAGGCGACGGCGTCGAGCGCCGCGGCCGGGTCGGTGCGCCAGGCCCGGGGGGTGATGACGGTGTAGGGCCCCACCGGGAGCCCGTGGCCGGCGAGCACGACCTTCATGTAGTGCTTGTCCATGCCGACGGCGGAGGCGAGGACGCCCGAGCCGACGTAGCGGGTCCCGGCCATCTCGAGCAGGCCCTGGAGGGTGCCGTCCTCGCCGTAGGGGCCGTGCAGGAGGGGCAGGACGACGTCGACGGCGGCCAGCTCGTCGGGCACCCGGCCGGGCTCGGCGACGACGAGGGGACCCGGTCGTTCGCCCAGCGGGACGAGCAGTCGCCCGTCGGCCGGCTGGATCTCGGCACGACCGCCCTCGAGGCGGGCGGGGTCGTCGGCGGTGAGCACCCACTCCCCGGCCCGGGTGATCCCGATCGGGACGACCTCGTAGCGGTCCCGGTCGATCGCGCGCAGCACGCCCGCGGCCGTGGCGCAGCTGACCGGGTGCTCGCCGCTGCGGCCGCCGAACAGGACGGCCACGCGGGTCCGGCGGGCACCGTCGGCGGGCGCGCCGTCACGGGCGGGGGCCGCGGCGTCGTCGCGGCGGGGTGCGACGGCCTCGCCGTCGGGGGTTCTCGCGTCGTTGGACATCGGTTGGAGGGTACCCGCAGCGGGCCCCCGGGCCGCATAGCCTGGCCCGGTGAGCACCGAGAACCTGCCCGAACGCCTCTCCCCCGCGACCGTCGCCGTCGCCGCGGGCCGGCCCGACCGTGTCAAGGGTGGCCCGGTCAACCCGGCCGTCGTGCTGAGCAGCACCTACGTCTCCACCCGCGAGCCGGGCGGGGAGCTGCTGTACGCGCGCTACGACACCGAGACCTGGCACCCCCTGGAGGAGACGATCGGGGCGCTGGAGGGCTCGGCCCTGCCGGCGCTGGTCTTCTCCTCCGGCATGGCCGCGATCGACGCCGCCCTCCGCCTCGCCGCCCCGGGGACGGCGGTCGTCGCGCCGCGTCACGCCTATCTCGCCACCCTGACGGCGGCCCGCGAGCAGGCGCAGCGGGAGGGCTCCGAGGTCCGGCTCGTCGACATCGCCGACACCGACGCCGTCGTCGCGGCCCTGCGTCCGGCCGACGGTGCCGCCGCGAGCGTGCTGTGGATCGAGTCACCGACCAACCCCATGCTCGAGGTGGCCGACGTGCCCGCGCTCGCCGCCGCCGCGCGCGAGGCGGGGGCCCTCACCGTCGTCGACAACACCTTCGCCACCCCGCTGGGCCAGCGGCCGCTGGGCCAGGGCGCCGACGTCGTCGTCCACTCGGTGACGAAGTTCCTCGCCGGGCACTCCGACGTGCTGCTCGGTGCCGCCGTCACCGACGACGCGGGGCTGCGCCGGCGCCTCCACGCCCGCCGGACGACCGGCGGCGCGATCGCGGGTCCGTGGGAGTCGTGGCTGGCGCTGCGCGGCCTGCGGACCCTGGCCCTGCGGGTCGAGCGGTCGCAGGCCAGTGCGCTCGAGCTCGCGCGGCGGCTGGAGCGGCACCCCCTCGTGGCCGGGGTCAGCCACCCGGGTCTGCCCAGCCATCCGCAGCACGAGCGGGCGACCGCGCTGATGAACGGGTACGGCTCGATCCTCACGCTGCGGCCGGTCGGCGGGGCCGCGGCCGCCGACGCGCTCACGGAGGCGGTGCGGCTCTGGGTGCCGGCCACGAGCCTGGGTGGGGTCGAGTCGAGCCTCGAGCGCCGCCGTCGCCTGGCGGCCGAGGCACCGACGGTGCCGGAGGACCTGCTGCGGCTCAGCGTGGGGATCGAGGACGTCGAGGACCTCTGGGCGGATCTCGACCGCGCGCTGCGGCTGGCTCAGCAGGGCTGATGCGGTCGCCCGCAGCGCGGCGGTCCCCTAGCGTGGGGGCAGCGGCTCCAGCGACGGAGCGCCGACGAGGCGACGACGAGGCGGGGTGGGTCCCGGCTGAGGGGGCACGGGTGGCGGACGGGAGCAGACGGGCGGTGGCCGCCCTCGCGACGACGGCCGTCCTGCTGGCGGCGTGCACGGCGACCACCCCCGGTACCTCGAGCCCCGGCGCGAGCAGCGGGCGGACCGCCGAGCCGGCCCCGACCACCGCCCCGTCACCCACTCCGACCGGGGCAGAGCGCCCCACCGACGGCGGCACGGCGTCCCCGTCCCGCCCGCCCCGACGCGGACGTCCTGCCGGCCGACTACCCCTGGGAGCCGCGGGCGGACCCCCCGCCCCTGGCGGACGTCGACGTCGCGGGCGAGCCGTGGCTCGGTGGCCTGTCCTCCCTCGACCCCGACGACGGCCTCGAGGTCCCCGCGGACGGTCCCGGGCCCTACGCCCTCACCGGTGTCGAGATGTACGAGCAGGGCGAGAGCCAGAGCCGCGTGGTCGTGAGCTACGACGGCGACGGGCTCGCCGGTCTGCTCACCAGCGTCGTCGGGCCCACGGAGCTGCCGCCGGGCGTCGAGGTCCCCGACGGCGTCGACACGGCGTTCGTCCGCATCCCCGGCGCCACGGACCCCCTCGGCGGGGACCTGGTCGCCGGTCGGCGCGTGGACGCACCGCCCCTGCGGTACGTCGGCGGGGTCAGCGTCGGCACGCCGGACGAGAACGGCACCACCCTCTACGTCGGGCTCCCCGAGGGCACCACGGTCTGGTACGTCGTCGACCACCCCGGCACGCTCGTCATCGTGGCGACCAACCCGGCCTGAGGTCCCACCGGCGCCGCTGCGCAGCTCGCCCCGGACGGTCGCCGGGTCACGATTCGGCCTCGGCCGGTGCTTCGCCGTCCCCCGTGCGGGTGGCGCCTCCTACCGTGGACGCCAGGGCGGCACGCGCCCGGAGCTGGGAGGCCACCATGAAGCGTTCGACCATTACCGCGACCACAGGCACGGCCCTGCTGCTGGTCCTGACGGCGTGCGGCGGCGGACCGTCCGAGCCGGCCGCCCCGCCGGCGACGAGCGCCGACGGGACGGGCAGCCCCACGACGGCCGCCCCGTCCCCCACCGCGACCGCGACCGCGACCGCGACCGCCGGCGGCACGGCCGAACCCGCCGAGGAGACCGACGAGCCGGGCGAGGACGTCGTCTACTCGACCGACGCCCAGAACGATCCCGAGTGGCCCTCGGGCGGCGGTGACCTGCTGCCCGTGGCCGTGCGCGCGGGCGCCCACGAGGGGTTCGAGCGCGTCGTCCTCGACTTCGAGGGGACCGGGACGCCCGGCTGGCGGGTGGAGTACGTCGACGTCGCGATCGAGGACCCGCGCGGGACCGAGATCGACATCGACGGCGACGCGACGCTGCAGGTCGTCGCCACGGGGGTGCGGATCCCGGAGGAGGACGAGCTCGACCGGGTGCTGCCCTCCGGCGAGGTCGACGTCGAGGAGACGGACGCGGTCGAGGAGGTCTACGTCACCGGGATCTTCGAGGGGCAGAACCAGGCCTTCATCGGTCTGGACTCCGAGAGGCCGTTCCGGGTCTTCACGCTGACCGATCCGAGCCGGCTGGTCGTCGACATCCAGACCGAGGACTGACCGGCGCGGACCGCTCCGGCCACGGCGGTCGCTGCCCGGGTGCGCGGCCGGCCCGGCCTGGGGCCGGCCGACCGCGCCCGGTCGGTCAGTCCAGCCGGAAGCCGATCTTGATCGTCACCTGGAAGTGCTTGATGACGCCCTCCTCGAGATGACCGCGGACGTTGACGACCTCGAACCAGTCGAGGCCGTGGAGCGTCTCCGAGGCCTTGGCGAGGGCGTTCCGGATGGCGTGGTCGACCCCGTCGGGGGACGTCCCGACGATCTCACTGACCTTGTACGTGTGGTCGGACATGTGCGGTCCCTTCATCGTCTGCGGTGACGCGGTCAGTCTTCACCCGCGACCGCCCGGCGGCAACGGCAGGAGCGAGCGGGGCGCGACCGAGCACCCGCTGCCGCAGCGCCTGCCGTCGCGCGCGGCGCGCTCGGCGGGCGGCGCGGCGGGCGGCGCGGGCGGCGTCGAACGACGCACGCGGGTCGCCGTCGAGACGCATGTCGTAGGGCCGGGCCGGCGGTGCCTCGCCGCGGATCTCGGCCAGCTGGTCGGTCACGGCCGCCATGATCCGCGCGCTCGCCACCCGGATGGCGTCGCCGTCGTCGGCCGACAGCTCGGACAGGTCCACGGGCGGCGCCGCGACGACCATCACCTCCTTGGGCGGGAACGGCCTGAACGACGCCGAGTACCGCGGCACCACCCGGTGGGCGCCCCACTGCGCGATCGGGACGACGGGTGCCCCCGTGCGCAGGGCCAGGCGCGCCGCCCCTGTCCTGCCCACCATCGGCCACAGGTGCGGATCGCGGGTGTGCGTGCCCTCGGGGAAGATGACCACGCACTCCCCGGCCGCGAGCGCCCCCTCGGCCGCCGTCAGCGAGTGCCCCGCCTGCGCGGTTCCGCGCTCGACCGGGATCTGGCCGAGCGCACGGATCACCCGGCCGAGGAGGGGGATCTCGAAGAGCGAGTCCTTCGCGAGGAACCGCGGCGGGGCACCGTGGTCGTAGAGGAAGTGGGCGAGCGTGAGGGGGTCGAAGTTGGACACGTGGTTCGAGACCGCGATGAACCCCGTGGTGGGGAGGTGCTCACCCCCTCGCCAGCTCCGGCGGGTGCTGGCACGCATGACGGGGAGGATCAGGGCTGCCGCCAGCCGGTAGCCGCGGGACGCTGAACGAGCCACGTGGCGATGCTATGGCCGTCCGCACCCCCGCCGTGGCGGTTCGGACGCCGCCGGCCACCCGTGGTATCAGCGGCTCTCGCGCGCCCTGAGCACCAGGCCCTTGACGTAGGAGGCCTGCCCGAGGTGCTGGAGGTCGTCGGCGACGACGCTCACGAGCCGCACCCCCAGGGTCACCGGCGGCTGCCAGCTCTCGTCGACCACGCGGTCGAGGTCCTCCTCGGCGAGGGTGGCCAGGTACTCGCAGGTGCGACGGTGGACGTCGCGGAGGTAGCCGGTGAGGTCGTCGGCGCCGGCCCGGACCTTGGCGACGTCGTCCCTCGAGTGCCCGTACCCCGTCGAGAGGGCGGGCAGGTCGAGCGCGAAGCGGTCGACCCAGCCGTCGCTCACCCAGGACTGCTCGGTGCCCGCCACGGCCGACACCTGGGAGTCCTGGCCCCGGGCGAGGTGCCACACCAGCCAGGCGATCGAGTTGGCGTCGGCGTCCGGCCGGCGGAGGAGCTCCTCGGCGGTCAGGCCGTCGAGGACGCGCTCGACCTCGTCCGGCACCCGGGAGTAGGCCTCGATCAGCAGCTCGGCGGTGTTCATGACTCCAGTCTGGCGCCGTTGCGGCGCCGCGCCACCGATGTGGCGAGGTACGTGCCGGAGCGGCCGGCCGGCGGACCACGCCGCTGACCGGCCACCGGGGCCAGGTGCCGGCTCAGGCGGCGACGAGAGCGCGCGCGCCGAGGGCCTCGAGCTTGACCTGGAAGTTCTCGTACCCGCGGTTGATGATGTCGATCCCGCTGACCCGGGAGGTCCCCTGGGCGGTGAGCGCGGCGATGAGGTGGGAGAAGCCGCCACGCAGGTCCGGCACCATGATGTCGGCCGCGCGCAGCGGCGTGGGTCCGGAGACGACGGCGGAGTGGTTGAAGTTGCGCTGGCCGAAGCGGCACTGCAGCCCGCCGAGGCACTCGCGGTAGATCTGGATCTTCGCGCCCATGCCGCGCAGCGCCTCGGTGAAGCCGAACCGGTTCTCGTACACCGTCTCGTGCACGATCGACAGCCCGGTCGCCTGGGTCAGGGCGACCACCAGCGGCTGCTGCCAGTCGGTCATGAAGCCCGGGTGGACGTCGGTCTCCAGGACGATCGAGCTGAGCTCACCGCCGGGGTGCCAGAACCGGATGCCGTCCTCGCGGACGTCGAAGGCCCCGCCGACCTTCCGGAACGTGTTGAGGAAGGTCATCATCTCCGGCTGGGTGGCCCCGCGCACGAAGATGTCGCCCTGGGTGGCCAGCGCGGCCGACGCCCACGAGCCGGCCTCGATGCGGTCGGCGAGCGAGGTGTGGCTGAAGCCCCCGAGGCGCGCCACCCCCTCGATCCGGACGGTCCGGTCGGTGTCGACCGAGATGATCGCCCCCATCTTCTGCAGGACGGCGATGAGGTCCATGATCTCCGGCTCGATCGCCGCGTTGCGCAGCTCCGTCAGGCCGGCCGCCCGCACGGCGGTGAGGAGGGTCTGCTCGGTGGCCCCGACGCTCGGGTACGGCAGCTCGATCCGCGCGCCGTGCAGGCCCCGCGGCGCCGAGAGGTGGATGCCCTGGGTCCGCTTGTCGACCACGGCCCCGAACTGCCGCAGGATCTCCAGGTGGTAGTCGATCGGCCGGTCGCCGATCCGGCAGCCACCCAGGTCGGGGATGAACGCCTCCCCGAGCCGGTGCAGGAGCGGGCCGCAGAAGAGGATCGGGATGCGGCTGGACCCGGCGTGGGCGTCGATGTCGGCGACGTGCGCGGACTCCACGTTGCTGGGGTCGAGGTGGATGACCCCGGACTCCCGCTCGTGGTCGACGGTGACGCCGTGCAGGCGCAGCAGGTCGGACACGACGTCGACGTCCCGGATGAGCGGGACGTTGCGCAGCACGGACGGTTCCTCACCGAGGAGGGAGGCGACCATCGCCTTGGAGACGAAGTTCTTGGCACCGCGGACGGTGATCTCACCGTTCAGGGGCGTGCCGCCCTCGATCGTCAGGAGCCCGCTCATACTCACCTCACCCGGCCCCGGCCGGGCCGGGGCACTGTCTCTGCCCCCGCCCGGGTGGCCAGGGATGCCTCAGGATACGTCGGCCACCGCCGGGCCGGGCACCCTGAAGCCGTGTCGCCTCGACCACAGACGGATCGACCGCCCCCGGGCCGGGGGGCGCCTGGCCGCGCCCGGTCCCCGGACACGTGGCGGCCGGCGCCCCGGCGGCGGACTCAGCCGAGCGGTGCGTCCGAGTGGGCGGGCAGGTGGGAGCTGTCGGTGACAGGACGCGCCGCCATGATGTGCGCGGGCGGCAGGTGCCGGGCCGGCAGCGTCCTGGGCCGCCACGACGCACGCTCACGCTCGTAGGCGGTGATGTCCGGCTCGTTGTGCAGCGTCAGACCGATGTCGTCCAGCCCCTCGATGAGCCGCCAGCGGGTGTAGTCGTCGATCTGGAACGTGCACTGCACGTCGCCGGCGACGACGGTCCGTGCCTCCAGGTCCACGGTGACCTCGGTGCCCGGCTCGTTCTCGAGGACCTTCCAGAGCATCTCGGCGTCCTCCTGGGAGATGACGCCGGCCACGAGCCCCTGCTTGCCCGAGTTCCCGCGGAAGATGTCCGCGAACCGCGGCGCGAGGACCACCTTGAAGCCGTAGTCCTTGAGCGCCCACACCGCGTGCTCGCGGGAGGAGCCGGTGCCGAAGTCGGGACCGGCCACGAGCACCGACCCGTTCGCGTACGCCGGTTTGTTGAGGACGAAGCCGGGGTCGCCGCGCCACGCCGCGAAGAGCGCGTCCTCGAAGCCGGTGCGCGTGACGCGCTTGAGGTAGACGGCCGGGATGATCTGGTCGGTGTCGACGTTGCTGCGGCGCAGCGGCACGCCGACGCCGGTGTGCTGGGTGAACTTGTCCATGGTGGCTCTCTCCTCAGGCGCCGACGGCGGTGGTCTGGGCCGGCTCGAGGTCGACCGGGGCGGACAGGGTGCCGCGGACGGCGGTGGCGGCCGCGACGAGCGGGGACACCAGGTGGGTGCGGCCCCCCTTGCCCTGCCGGCCCTCGAAGTTGCGGTTCGACGTCGAGGCCGCCCGCTCCCCGGGCTTGAGCTGGTCGGGGTTCATCCCCAGGCACATGGAGCAGCCGGCGTTGCGCCACTCGGCGCCGAAGTCGAGGAACACCTGGTCCAGGCCCTCGGACTCGGCCTGCAGGCGCACGCGGGCGGAACCGGGGACGACGAGGACGCGCACGTCGTCCGCCTTCCGGCGTCCCTTGAGCACCTCGGCGACGGCGCGCAGGTCCTCGATCCGCCCGTTCGTGCACGAGCCGATGAAGACGGTGTCGACGTGGATGTCGCGCAGCGGCGTCCCGGGGGCGAGGTCCATGTACTCCAGGGCCCGCTCGGCAGCCTTGCGCTCGGACTCCTCGACGATGTCGACCGGGTCCGGCACGCTCGCCGACAGCGGCAGGCCCTGCCCGGGGTTCGTGCCCCAGGTGACGAACGGCTCGAGGTCGGCGGCGTCCAGGTCGACCTCGGTGTCGAAGACGGCGTCGTCGTCGGACCGCAGGGTGCGCCAGTACTCCACGGCGGCGTCCCAGTCGGCGCCCTCGGGGGCGTGCGGACGGCCCTTGATGTACTCGAAGGTGGTCTCGTCGGGGGCGATCATCCCGGCGCGCGCACCCGCCTCGATGGACATGTTGCAGATCGTCATCCGCGCCTCCATCGAGAGGTTGCGGATCGCCTCCCCCCGGTACTCCAGGACGTAGCCCTGCCCGCCGCCGGTCCCGATCTTGGCGATGATGGCCAGGATGATGTCCTTGGCGGTGGTGCCCTCACGCAGGCGGCCATTGACGTTGATCGCCATGGTGCGGAAGGGCGCGAGCGGCAGCGTCTGGGTGGCGAGCACGTGCTCGACCTCCGACGTGCCGATACCGAAGGCCAGGGCGCCGAAGGCGCCGTGGGTGGAGGTGTGGGAGTCGCCGCACACGACCGTCAGGCCCGGCATCGTCAGCCCGAGCTGCGGGCCGACGACGTGGACGATGCCCTGGTCGGCGTCGCCGAGGGAGTGCAGGCGGATCCCGAACTCCTCCGCGTTGTGGCGCAGCGTCTCGATCTGCGTCCGGCTGGTCGCGTCCGCGATCGGACGGTCGATGTCCAGCGTCGGGGTGTTGTGGTCCTCGGTGGCGATGGTGAGGTCGGGGCGGCGGACCGGGCGGCCGGCGAGACGCAGGCCCTCGAACGCCTGCGGGCTCGTCACCTCGTGCACGAGGTGCAGGTCGATGTAGAGCAGGTCGGGCGCTCCGTCGGTTCCCTTGCGCACCACGTGCGCGTCCCAGACCTTCTCGGCCAGCGTTCCGCTCATCGTGACTTTCTCCTCCTCGACGGCCGGGCTCTTGGCCTGCCCGGCGGGGCACTTCGTCGGACACTTGCAATCTCAGTGGCTGAGATGCCAGTATCGGTCCATGGACAACTCTAGCGGAGTCGGCGTTCTTGACAAGGCCGCCACGGTTCTCGGTGCGCTGGAGGCGGGGCCCGCCACCCTCGCCCAGCTCGTCAGCGCCACGCACCTCGCGCGGCCGACGGCGCACCGGCTCGCGGTCGCCCTCGAGCACCACCGTCTCGTCGCCCGCGACATGCAGGGCCGGTTCGTCCTCGGCCCCCGCCTGGCCGAGCTCGCCTCCGCCGCGGGCGAGGACCGGCTCCTGGCCGCGGCCACGCCGGTCCTCACGGCGCTGCGCGACCACACCAACGAGTCCGCCCAGCTCTACCGGCGGCAGGGCGACCAGCGCATCTGCGTCGCCGCCGCCGAGCGGCCCATGGGGCTGCGCGACTCCATCCCCGTCGGCGCCACCCTGAGCATGCTGGCGGGTTCCGCGGCGCAGGTCCTCCTCGCGTGGGAGGAGCCCGACCGTCTGCACCGCGGGCTGCACGGCGCGAACTTCACCGCGACGATGCTCTCGGCCGTGCGCCGGCGCGGCTGGTCGCAGTCGGTGGCCGAGCGCGAGCCCGGCGTCGCGTCGGTCTCCGCGCCGGTGCGCGGACCGTCCGGCCGGGTGCTGGCCGCCGTCTCCATCTCGGGCCCGATCGAGCGGATGGGCCGTCAGCCCGGCCGGCTCCACGCCGCGGCCGTCGTCGCCGCCGCGAACCGCCTCACCGAGGTCCTCAAGCGGACCGAGGAGGGCTGAGCGACACCGGCCGGGTACGACGAGAGGCTCCCACCGCGTGGTGGGAGCCTCTCGCTCGTCGTAGCCCCGACCGGATTCGAACCGGCGCCGCCGCCTTGAGAGGGCGGTGTCCTAGGCCGCTAGACGACGGGGCCATGGCTTCCCTGAGCCTGGACGAGCATACCCGAGCCGTCCGGGCGAGGTCGCGCCCGGCGGCTATGACGCCCGTCACGCCCGCCGGCGGGCCCGGGACGGGCGACCCGGAGACGGCGAGAGGCCCTCACCGCGTGGTGAGGACCTCTCGCTCGTTGTAGCCCCGACCGGATTCGAACCGGCGCCGCCGCCTTGAGAGGGCGGTGTCCTAGGCCGCTAGACGACGGGGCCCTGACGTGTTGTTCCTGGCTGGACCCTCGCACGTGCCGAAGGTCGGACCGCTGGGGTACCAGGACTCGAACCTAGACTAACTGGACCAGAACCAGTCGTGCTGCCAATTACACCATACCCCATGGGGGTACGACCGCCGCCGTGCCGCTCGGGCCGGTGGAGGTCGTGCCGTCGCAGAACACTACCCGAGCGACGTCGCGCCGACCAAACCCGGTACGGCGACTATGACCGACCTCACGCCCCCGCCGCACGGGCGCCCGGGCGCCGCTACCGTGTCGCCATGGAAGCCGACGACGTCCGGCACGCAGCGCAGTGGCTCGCCGCCGAGCTCCGCGCCCGTCCCGCGGACGACTACGACTACGACGCCCACGCGCACGGCCTGGGGTGGACCTGCTGGGCCACCGCCGAGCACGTCCTCGACGACCTCCTCGCCTACGCGCTCCAGCTCGCCGGGCGCGCCCGCGGGGACTACCTGCCCGTGGACGCCGCCGACGGCGGTGAGACGGTGGTGAGGTCGCGGCGCTCGGCCGGGACGGTCGGGCTCGCGGCGAACCTCGAGGCGATGGCCGAGCTGCTGGCCGCCCAGGTGCAGGTCGGCGACGCCACCGACCGGGCCTACCACCCGTGGGGGGAGTCGGACCCCGGCGGCTTCGCCGCGATGGGGGTGTGCGAGATCGTCGTCCACGGCTGGGACGTCCTCACCGCCCTCGACGACGAGGTCGCCGACCTTCCCGAGGACCTGTGCGCCGGTGTCCTGGCACGCCTCTTCCCCGGCTCGCCCCACGACCTCGGCAGCGCGCAGGAGGTGCTGCTGTGGCAGACCGGACGCCGCGACATCGCCGGGCTGGGCCGGCTCGAGAGCTGGCGCTGGGACGCCACCGTCCGCTGACGGCCGGGCGCGGTCAGGCGGCGAGGTGCTCGCGCAGGCGCCGCAGACGGACGAGCGTGGCGTCCTTGCCGAGGATCTCCATCGACTCGAACAGCGGCGGTGAGACCCGCCGTCCGGTCACCGCCGTGCGCAGCGGCGCGAACGCGAAGCGGGGCTTGATGCCCATGCCCTCGACGATGGCCTCGCGCAGAACGGCCTCCACCCGCTCCGTGGTGAACTCGGTGATCGGCTCCAGCGCGGCGAGCGAGGCATCGAGGACGTCCCCGGCCTCGGGGCGCAGGGCCCCGACGGCGTCGGGGTCGAGGACGAGGTCGCCGTCCCCGACGAAGAGGAACCCGAGCATCCCGGAGGCCTCGCCCAGGAGCGTCATCCGCTCCTGGACCAGCGGTGAGGCGGCGGCGAGCAGCCCCTGCTCGCGCTCGGTGAGGCCGTCGAGCGTGGCCGCCGAGACGAGGCCCTGCGCGTGCAGGTACGGCACGAGCCGCGCCCGGAAGTCCGCCGCGTCGAGCATCCGCAGGTGGGTGGCGTTGATGGCCTCGGCCTTCTTGAGGTCGAAGCGCGCGGGGTTGGGGTTGACGTCGGCGACGTCGAACGCCGCGACCATCTCCTCCTTGGAGAAGATGTCGTTGTCCGGGGAGATGCCCCAGCCGAGCAGCGCGAGGTAGTTGAGCAGGCCCTCGGGGGTGAAGCCGCGGTCGCGGTGGAGGAAGAGGTTCGACTCGGGGTCGCGCTTGGACAGCTTCTTGTTCCCCTCGCCCATGACGTACGGCAGGTGCCCGAAGACCGGCATGACGCTCGCGATGCCGAGGTCGAGCAGGGCGCGGTAGAGCACCACCTGGCGGGGGGTGGAGGAGAGCAGGTCCTCGCCCCGCAGCACGTGCGTGATGCCCATGAGGGCGTCGTCGACGGGGTTGGTGAGGGTGTACAGCGGGAACCCGTTGGCGCGCACGACGACGAAGTCCGGGATCGACCCGGCCTTGAAGGTGACCTCCCCGCGGACGACGTCGGTGAAGCTGACGTCGGCGTCGGGCATGCGCACGCGCAGGACCGGCTCGCGGCCCTGCGCGCGGTAGGCGGCCCTCTGCTCCTCGGTGAGGTCGCGGTCGAACCCGTCGTAGCCGAGCTTGGGGTCGCGGCCGGCGGCCCGGTGGCGCGCCTCGATCTCCTCCGGCGTGGAGTACGACTCGTAGGCGTACCCCGCCTCGAGGAGCCGGGCGGCGACGTCGCGGTAGACGTCCATCCGCTCGGACTGCCGGTAGGGACCGAACGGTCCGCCCACCTCGACGCCCTCGTCCCAGTCCAGGCCGAGCCAGCGCAGGGCGTCCAGGATCTGGTGGTAGCTCTCCTCCGTGTCCCGCTCGGGGTCGGTGTCCTCGATGCGGAAGACGAACGTGCCGCCGACGTGCCGCGCGTGGGCCCAGTTGAACAGGGCGGTGCGGATGAGCCCGACGTGCGGGGTGCCGGTGGGCGAGGGGCAGAAACGGACGCGGACGGCGGAGCCGGTGGCCGCTGCGGTGTTCTCGGTCATGATGGGCCCAGCCTAGTGGCGCCCCGGTCCCGCGGGTCCCGGGGCGGCGTCAGTCCCGCCGGGCCACCGGCCTCAGTCCCGCCGGACCACCGGGTTGCTGAACGAGCCGATGCCCTCGACCTCGACCTCGACACGCTGGCCCACCTCGATCGGTCCCACGCCCGCCGGCGTGCCGGTGAGGATGACGTCGCCCGGGAGGAGCGTGAAGATCGAGGAGACGTACTCGATGAGCTCGGGGACCTTGTGCACGAGGTCGGAGGTGCGCCCGTCCTGGCGCACCACCCCGTCGACGCGCGCCCGTACCGCCAGGTCGGAGACGTCGAGGTCGACGGCGAGGTAGGGGCCGAGCGGGCAGGACGTGTCGAAGCCCTTCGCCCGGGTCCACTGCGCGTCGGTGGCCTGGACGTCGCGAGCCGTGACGTCGTTCGCCACGGTGTAGCCGAAGATGACGTCCTGGACCTTGGCCGCCGGCACGTACTTGCACAGCCGTGAGATCACGACGGCCAGCTCGGCCTCGTGGTGGACCTCCCTCGACCACGGGGGCAGCACGATGGGGTCGTCCGGCCCGATGACCGAGGTGTTCGGCTTGAGGAAGACGAGCGGCTCGGCGGGCACCTCGTGACCCATCTCGGCGGCGTGGTCGGCGTAGTTGCGGCCGATACCGATGACCTTCGAGCGCGGGATGACCGGCGAGAGGAGCCTGACGGTGTCCAGCGCCACCCGCTCCCCCGTCGTCTCCAGTCCCGCGAAGATGGGGTCGGACCGCAGGACGACGAGCTCGTCGCTGTCCTCGTCGAGGATGCCGTAGCGGGGGTCCTCACCCGTGGTGAACCGTGCGATGCGCATGGTCACCACCGTAGTGCCGCCCGGGCCGGTGGGGTCGGGGGGTCGGTGGGTCGGCCGACTCCGGGTGGTGTGCGCCGTCTCGCCTACGCTTGCGGGGTGTCCGCCGACCGCACCCTCCCGGCGCCGCTGTGGCGGGCGGCCGCCGCGGCGCACGCCGCACGCGCGGACGCCCTCACCGCGGCCCGTCGGGAACGCGCCGGCCGTGGGCTGAGCGACCCGGTGGAGGACTTCCTCTTCGAGTACTACCCGCTCCGGCCGGCCCGGCTGCGGCGGTGGCACCCGGGCGCGGGGACGGCGCTGGCCCCGGACGCCCCCGGTGGCGACCCCGCCGCCCCCGACGACCTCGACGCCCGGTCGCGGTGGCGCTGGCACCATCGGCGAGCGGACGGCTCGGTCACCCTCGACGTCGGCGCCCTCATGGCCGACCGGGACGACGGCGTCCGCTGGATCCACGACCTCCTCACCCGCACCGCCGCTCGCACGCCGCAGCTCGGGTGCCTGGGGCTGCACGAGTGGGCGATGGTCTACCGCCAGGAGCGGCACCGGCACCCGTTGTCGCTGCGGCTCGGCCAGTCGGCCACCGACGCGGTGGTCGAGGGGCACCCGCTGCGGTGCACCCACTTCGACGCCTTCCGCTTCTTCACGGGACCGGCCCGCCCGTTGAACCGAGACCAGCCCGAGCGCGCCACCCAGCCCGCGCTCGAGCAGCCGGGCTGTCTCCACGCGAGCATGGACCTGCTCAAGCACGCCATGAAGCTGGGACCGGCCTGCCCCGGCGACCTCCTCCTGGACACCTTCGAGCTCGCGCGCGACGTCCGGGTGCTCGACATGCGCGCCTCGCCCTACGACGTCGCGGCGCTGGGGCACGACCCGGTCGCCATCGAGATGGCAGCGGGCCGGGCGGAGTACGTCCGGCTCCAGCGCGGCTTCGCCGAGCGGGCCGCACCCCTGCGGGACCGGCTCCTCGAGGTCACCGGCCGCCTCGTCGCGGCACCGGCCGACGTCGGGGCCCGGACCGGCGCGCCCGCCCAGGCCACCGGGACGTGAGCGGGCTCGCCCGCCGTCTCGGCCCGGCGGATGCGGTCGTCATCGGCCTGAGCTCGATGATCGGCGCCGGCGTCTTCGCGGTGTTCGCCCCGGCGGCGGCAGCAGCCGGCAGCTGGCTGCTCCTCGGCCTGGCGCTCGCGGCCCTCGTCGCCACGGCGAACGCGACCTCCACCGCGCAGCTGGCCGCGACCTACCCCACCTCCGGCGGGACGTACGTCTACGGCCGCGAACAGCTCGGACCGTGGTGGGGGTTCGTCGCGGGCTGGTCCTTCGTGATCGGGAAGACCGCGTCCGCGGCCGCGATGGCGACGACGTTCGCCGCCTACACCGTCCCGGCGGCCTGGCAGCGCCCCGTCGCCGCGGCCGCCGTCGTCGCCCTCACGGCGCTCGGGCTGCGCGGCATCACCCGGACGGCGGCCCTCGCCCGCGTGCTCCTCGTCGTCGTGCTGCTCGCCCTGGCGGTGACGCTCGTCGCGGCACACCTGGGCGCCGGAGCCACCGCGGGGACCGGCGCACCGACGGTCGCCGCGGACCGCCCGGTCGGCCCGATCGGGGTCCTGCAGTCCGCCGGCCTGATCTTCTTCGCCTTCGCCGGCTACGCCCGCATCGCCACCCTCGGCGAGGAGGTCCGGGACCCCGGGCGGACCATCCCCCGGGCGATCGTCACCACGCTGGCAGCGGCGGCGGCCCTCTACACCGCCGTCGCGCTCACCCTGCTCGCCGTGCTCGGCCCCGGCCCGCTCGCCGCCTCGCGGGCGCCGCTGGCCGACGCGGTCGCGGCCGGGTCGTGGGACGCCGCGCTCCCGGTCGTCGGGGTCGGCGCCGCCGCGGCGAGCCTCGGGGCGCTCCTCGCGCTCCTCCCCGGGATCGCCCGTACGACCCTGGCGATGGCCCGGGAGGGCGACCTGCCCCGCGGGCTCGCGGTCGTCGACCCCCGGCAGGTCCCCCGGCGCGCCGAGCTGACGGTCGCGGCCGTCGTCGTCGGCGCGGTCCTCGTCGCCGACCTGCGCGGGCTCATCGGCTTCAGCTCCGCCGGGGTGCTGCTGTACTACGCCGTCGCGAACCTCGCCGCCCTCACCCAGGGGAGCGACCGGCGCCGGTACCCGCGTGCGATGCAGGTCCTCGGGCTGACCGGCTGCCTCGTGCTCGTCGCGACCCTCCCCCCGGCGTCCGTCCTCGTGGGTGTGGGCGTCGTGGCGGTCGGCGTCGCGGTCCGTCTGCTCCGGGGGCGCCGGGCTGGACCTAGGCTCGGTCCATGACCCAGCCGCCGGAGCGCCAGGTGCGGACGGCCGAGCAGGTGACGCCGTCGCCGCCCACGTCCGCGCCCGACGCCCGGTCACGCCTCACCGGCGTGGACGTCGCCCGCGGTGTGGCGATCCTGGGGATGTTCGTCGCGCACCTCGGCGACGACGGTCCCGGCGGCCGGCACGACCCGGAGTGGTTCGTCGTCGCCGACGGCCGCTCGGCCGCCCTGTTCGCCCTCCTCGCGGGCGTCTCGCTGGCGCTGGCCAACGGCCGGCGCGTCCCCCCCACCGGCCTCGCGCTCACCCGGGCCCGCGTGGCCACCTTCGTCCGGGCGGCGGTGCTGCTCGTCATCGGGGTGGTCCTGGTCGCGCTCGGCACACCGGTGCTGGTCATCCTGCCCGCGTACGCGGTGATGTTCGCCCTCGCGACGCCGTTCCTCGGGCTGCGCCGTCGGTGGCTGCTGCTCGGGGCGGGGACCGCGGCGGTGGTCTCCCCGACGCTCATCTTCGCCGCCACGACACCGGCGCCGGACGGACGGCCCTCCGTCCTCGCCCGGTTCCTCGGCGCGGCCGACCCGGTCGAGCTGCCGATGGACGAGCTCGTCACCGGTCCCTACCCGGCGCTGGTGTACCTCGCCTACGTGCTCCTCGGGCTGGCGCTGGGCCGCAGCGACCTCACCCGGGCACGCACCCAGGCCGCGCTGGTGGGCGCGGGCGCGGCCCTGGCGACGCTGGGGTGGGGCACCTCACGCCTCGCCCAGGACGCCCTCGGCGCCGACGCCTCGCCCCTGGCCCGGCGCCTGGTCAGCGCCGCGGCGCACGACGACTCCACCCTCGAGGTGGTGGGCAACTGGGGCAGCTCGCTCGCCGTCGTCGGGCTGCTGCTCCTCCTGACCCGGCCCACGACCTCCGCGGGCCGCGTGACCGCCGCGGTGCTCTCGCCGGTCGCGGCGGCCGGGGCGATGTCGCTGAGCGTGTACTCCGTCCACATCGTCGCGATCGCGATCCTCGGCAACGACGTGGTGTGGAACCCCGTGTCGAACGGGGTGCTCGTGACCTTCGTCGTCGTGGCTCTCGCGGGTGCGTGGCTGTGGCGCCGGCTCATCGGCCGGGGCCCGCTCGAGCGTCTCGTGCGCGGCGCCGTCCACGCGGTCGTCCCCCGCACCTGAGGCGGGCGGCGCGGCGGGCGGCGCGTCCGTCGGGCCCTACTCGCGGTCGGCGCGCTCGACGACCTCCACGTCGCGGCGCAGCCACACCTCGGTGGGCAGGTCGCCGGGGAGGTCGTCGTTGCCGACGCCCACGAACGCGGGCCTGCGTCCCGCCGCGAGCTGCCGCTCGAAGTCCCGCATGGCACCGACGGCCCACCGGCCCAGGAGGAAGAGCGCCACGAGGTTGATCGAGGCCATGAGGCCCATGGCGATGTCGGCCAGCGCCCACACGGTCGAGAGCTGGAGCAGGGCACCGATCGCCACCGACGCGATGACGAGCAGCCGCAGCGCGAGGTTACCGGCCCGGCCCGGCCGGATGAAGTCCATGTTGATCTCGGCGTAGGTGAAGTTGCCCAGGACCGAGGAGAACGCGAAGACGAAGATGAGCAGGGTCATCGGGATCGTCGTCCACGTGCCGAGCTCGGCCGCGACGGCGCTCTGGGTGAGGGTGGCCCCGACGGCGTCGGAGGTGGTGCCGGGCTCGTAGACCGCCGGCCCGGCGAGCAGGATGAGGAACGCCGTCGTCGAGGAGACGACGATCGTGTCGACGAAGACGCCGAGGGACTGCACCAGGCCCTGCTGCACCGGGTGGCGCACGGTCGCGGTGGCGGCCGCGTTGGGGGCCGAACCCATCCCTGCCTCGTTGGAGAACAGGCCCCGCTTGACGCCGTTGAGGAGCGCGGCGAGCATCCCGCCGGCCGTGCCCGCGAGCGCCTCGTCGAGGCCGAACGCGCCGGAGACGATCTGCCCGAGGACGCCCGGCAGCTCGGGCAGGTTCAGCGCCAGGACCGCCAGGCCGAGCAGGACGTAGGCGAACGCCATGACCGGGGCCACGACCTCGGCCACCCGCGCCACGGGGCGGATCCCGCCGAGGATGACCGGGGCGGCGAGCGCGACGAGGAGGACCGCCGTCACCCAGGTGGGCCAGCCGTGCGCGCCGCCGAGCGTCCCCGCGATGGTGTTGGCCTGGACCATGTTGAACGCCAGGCCGAACGCGAAGATGAGCGCGACGGCGAACACCAGGCCCCAGCCGCGCGAGCCGAGGCCGCGCTGGATGTAGAAGGCCGGGCCGCCGCGGAAGGTCCCGTCGTGCCAGCGCACCTTGTACATCTGGGCGAGGGTCGCCTCGACGAACGCCGTCGCCATGCCCAGCAGGGCGATGACCCACATCCAGAAGATCGCGCCCGGGCCGCCGAGGGTCAGCGCGATGGCGACGCCGGCGATGTTGCCGGTGCCCACGCGCGAGGCGATGCCGATGGCGAAGGCCTGGAAGGAGCTGATGCCGCCCTCGCTGCCACCGCGGGAGCCGGCGATCTCGCGCAGGGTGCGGCCGAAGAGGCGGAACTGCACGGCGCGCGAGCGCAGCGTGAAGTACAGCCCCGCGCCGACCAGCAGCGCGATGAGGAGGTAGGTGTAGAGCACGTCGTTGACGCCGGCGATGAACGCGTCCATCGGGCTTCCCCTCGGGTGGGACCCAGGCGCGGGAGCGCCGTGGCCGGGCGGATCGGGACCGGGGAAGAGTACCCGCCGGCGGGGCGGGCGGCGCGGCGAGCGGGGCGACGGGCCCCGGACCTGGGACCGAGCGCGCCGCCGTCAGTGGCCAGGGGTGCCCGAGCGGTCCAGGGGCCGGAGCCAGACGTCGCCGGGCAGGTGGCCGGGCAGCGACGGGTGGTCGCGCGCGTCGAAGCGCACCTCGGTCCCGCCGCGCTGCCCCTCGTAGTCGCGCAGCAGGGCCGCGACCCACGGGGCCAGGCGGACCACCGCGACGAGGTTGACCACCGTGAGGAACGCCATGGCGGTGTCCATGAGCGTCCACACCGTCTGCAGCGCCAGCACCGCGCCCACCCCGGTGGTGAGGACGACGACACCGCGCAGCACGTGCCGGGCGTGCCGGCCGGCGTGGAGGAAGTCCATGTTGACGTCGGCGTAGGCGTACGCCCCGAGGATCGAGGAGAAGCCGAAGAAGAAGATCATCAGCGTCATCGGCCACGCCATCCACGACCCGAGCGTCGTGGTGACGGCGGAGGTGGTCAGCCCGGCGCCGGCGTCGAGCCCGGTGACGCCCGGTTCGAGCATCCCCGAGGCGAGGATGATGAAGGCGGTCGCGGTGCTCACCAGCATCGTGTCGACGAACACGCCGAGGGACTGGATGAGGCCCTGGTGCACCGGGTGGGCCACGGTCGCCGTCGCGGCGGCGTTGGGGTTGGTGCCCATGCCCGCCTCGTTGGAGAACAGGCCCCGGCGCACCCCGTTGAGGACGGCGGCGACCACGCCCCCGCCGATCCCGGCGAGCGAGGCGTCGAGCCCGAGCGCGCCGGCGAGGATGTCACCGAAGAACGCCGGCAGCGCGCCCAGGTTGCCCGCGACCACGGCCACCGCGACGGCCACGTAGCCCAGCGCCATGAGCGGGGTCATGACCTCGGCCACGCGGGCCACCCCGCGCACCCCGCCGAGCACGACGACCCCGGTGAGGACGACGAGCAGGAGGGCGGCGGCCCAGACCGGGACGCCGTGCGAGCCGGCGAGCGTCGCGGAGATCGTGTTGGCCTGCACCATCGGCATCGCCACGGCCATCGAGGCCACGAGGAGGAAGGCGAAGACCGTCGCCCACCGGCGCGAGCCGAGGCCGCGCTGGATGTAGAAGGCCGGCCCGCCGCGGAACGTGCCGTCCAGGGCCCGGACCTTGAAGACCTGGGCGAGCGTCGCCTCGGCGAACGCGGTGGCCATCCCGACGAGCGCGACCAGCCACATCCAGAGGATCGCGCCCGGCCCGCCGAGGATGAGTGCGATGGCGACACCGGTGATGTTGCCGATGCCGATGCGGGTGGCCATGCCGATCGCGAACGCCTGGAACGAGGAGATCCCGCCCTCGGCCCCGCGCCGTGAGCGCGTGACGTGGCGGAGCATCTGCCCGAACAGCCGCACCTGGACCCCGCGGGTGCGCCACGTCAGCCAGACGCCGGCGAGGACGAGGAGCCCGACGAGGGCGTAGGTGTACAGCGCGTCGTTGGCGGCGCTGAGGGCCTCGGTCACGGTGCTCCGATCGGCGGACGACTGGTGCCGGCCCCATTGTGGTCCGGGGTCAGAGCGCCCGGCAGCCGCGCCCGCGGAGCGGACCCCCGAGGGCCGCGCCGATGGCGGGCATCGGGTGCTCCTCGCCGCCACCGCGCTGGTCCGAGGGCGCGGGGGCGATGAGAGGATCGGGGCATGTCCACCACCACCGGCGCCGCCCTCAACGTGCTCCTCGACGACCTCGAGGACGCCGCCGGCACCACCCCCGACGCGATCTACGAAGCCTTCACCTCCTGGGCGGCGGCGTCCGGCCTGCCGCCCTACCCCCACCAGGAGGAGGCGCTGATGTCGCTGGTGGCCGGCGACCACGTCATCCTCGCCACGCCCACCGGCTCCGGGAAGTCCCTCGTGGCCATGGGCGCGCTGTTCACCGCCCTGGCCACCGGACGCACGGGGTACTACACCGCGCCGCTCAAGGCGCTGGTGAGCGAGAAGTTCTTCGACCTCGTCGACCTGTTCGGCTCGGCGAACGTCGGCATGGTCACCGGCGACAGCGCCATCAACCCCGGCGCCCCGATCATCTGCTGCACCGCGGAGATCCTCGCGAACCAGGCGCTGCGCGACGGCGGTGCGGGCGCCGACGGCGACGCCCTCGTGTGCATGGACGAGTTCCACTTCTACGCCGACCCCCAGCGCGGCTGGGCGTGGCAGGTGCCGCTCCTCGAGCTCACCGGCGCCCAGTTCCTCCTCATGTCGGCCACCCTGGGCGACGTCTCGTTCTTCGCCACGGACCTGCGCCGCCGCACGGGCACCGACGTCGTCGTCGTCGCCGACGCCGAGCGGCCCGTGCCGCTGACGTACGCGTACTCCGTCGAGCCGATCCAGGACCTCCTGCTCGAGCTCGTCCAGACCCACCGGTCCCCCGTGTACGTCGTCCACTTCGCCCAGAAGGACGCCGTGGAGCGGGCCCAGTCGCTCACCTCGGTCCAGGTCGCCACCCGCGAGCAGCGCGACCGGGTCGCCGACGCCCTCGGGGACTTCCGGTTCGGGCCGGGCTTCGGGGTGATCCTCTCCCGGCTGCTGCGCCACGGCGTCGGGGTGCACCACGCCGGCATGCTGCCGCGCTACCGCCGCCTCGTCGAGCGCCTCACCCAGCAGGGCCTGCTCGGCGTCGTGTGCGGCACCGACACCCTCGGCGTGGGCATCAACGTCCCGATCCGCACCGTGGTGGTGACGTCCCTGACGAAGTACGACGGCGAGCGGTCCCGCCACCTCACGGCCCGGGAGTTCCACCAGATCGCCGGGCGCGCCGGGCGCGCCGGGTTCGACACCACCGGCGAGGTCATCGTCCAGGCGCCGGACCACGTCATCGAGAACGCCAAGGCGCTGGCCAAGGCCGGTGACGACGAGCGCAAGCGCCGCAAGATCGTGCGCAAGAAGGCGCCCGCCGGGGCGGTGAACTGGACCGACAAGACCTTCGAGCGGCTGCGCGACGCCGACCCGGAGCCACTGACGAGCCAGTTCCACGTCACCCACACGATGGTGCTGTCCGTCCTCGCCCGGCCGGGCGACCCCGTCGCCGCGATGTACCGCCTCCTCACCGACAACCACGAGCCGGAGCGCGAGCGCAACCCCCACCTGCGGCGGGCGGTGGAGATCTACCGGTCGCTGCGCACCGCCGGCGTCGTCGAGCACGCCCCGGCGTCCTGGCGCCGGGAGCACCCCGGCGAGCCCTACGTGCGCCTCACCGTCGACCTCCCGCGGGACTTCGCCCTCAACGCCCCGCTGTCACCGTTCGCCCTGGCCGCCCTCGACCTGCTCGACCCCGACCACCCCGACTTCGCCCTCGACGTCGTCTCCGTCATCGAGGCCACCCTCGAGGACCCCCGGCCCCTGCTCTACGCCCAGCAGCGCGCAGCGAAGGGCGAGGCCGTCGGCGCGATGAAGGCCGAGGGCCTGGAGTACGACGAGCGCATGGCGCTCCTCGAGGACGTCACCTGGCCGCAGCCGCTCGCCGAGCTCCTCGGGGCGGCGCTGGTCACCTACCGGCGGACCAACCCGTGGGTCTCGGACTACGAGCTGCACCCCAAGTCGGTGGTCCGCGAGATGGTCGAGCAGGCCATGACGTTCTCCGAGCTCGTCTCGCGCTACCAGCTCGCCCGCTCCGAGGGGGTGGTCCTGCGCTACCTCACCGACGCCTACCGGGCGCTGCGGCAGGTGGTCCCCGACGCCGCCCGCACCGAGGAGGTCGCCGCGATCATCGACTGGCTCGGCGAGCTCGTGCGCTCGGTCGACTCCTCCCTCCTGGACGAGTGGGAGGCCCTGGCCGCCGGCGCCGCCGCCGCGGCGGGCGCGGTCGCCGTGTTCGACGACACCCCCACCGCCGTGGAGCGGCGCTTCGGCGCCGCCGCCGACGGCGTCGTGGCGTTCACGCGCAACCGGCACGCGTTCCGCGTCGCCGTGCGCAACGCGCTCTTCCGCCGGGTCGAGCTCGCCGCCCGGGAGGCCTACGAGGTCCTCGGCCGTCTCGACGGCGACGCCGGGTGGGACGCCGAGCGGTGGTCCGGCACCCTGGACGGCTACTGGCGCGAGTACGACTGGCTCGGCACCGGGCCCGAGGCGCGCTCGGCCACCCTGGTCGACATCGACGAGCACCCGACCGACGCCGACGTGCCCGACGGCGCCCCGCGCCCGGGGGTGCGGACCTGGCTGGCGCGTCAGACCTTCGACGACCCGGCCGGGGACCACGACTGGGGCGTCACCGCCCTGGTGGACCTCGACGCCTCGGACGCGGCGGGGACCGCCGTCGTCCGGGTCGTGGCCGTGGGGCCGCGCTGAGATGGCGCGGCGCGGCGGTCGGACGCCGGCGCTGCGGGTCCTGACGGAGCGGGGCGTGCCGCACACGGTCCACGAGTACCACCACGACCCCTCCGCGCCGAGCTACGGCGCGGAGGCGGCCCAGGCCCTGGACGTCGACCCTGCCCGGGTCCTCAAGACGTTGCTGGCCCGGGTCGACGGGTCGCTCGTGGTGGCGGTCGTGCCGGTCGCCGGGCGGCTCGACCTCAAGGGCCTCGCGGCCGCGTGCGGCGGCCGGCGCGCCGTCCTCGCCGAGGCCGCGGACGCCGAGCGCGCCACCGGGTACGTCGTCGGGGGCATCTCCCCCCTCGGGCAGCGCACCGTGCTGCCCACGGTCGTGGACGTGACCGCCACGGCCTGGCCGACCGTCCTGGTCAGCGCGGGCCGCCGCGGCCTCGACGTCGAGCTCTCCCCCGCCGACCTCGTCACGCTCACCGGCGCGACGACGGCGCCGGTGGCCCGGCCGTGAGCGACCCCGGCACGAACCGGGGCGCGGCGGCGCGCCGCACCCGACGGGAGGCGCCGGGCCCCCAGGTGCCCGAGCCGGCCGTGGCGGCCCACCTCGACCAGGTCGGCGTGGGAGGGCTGGGCGCCCTGGTGGTCGACGCGGCGGACCTCACCGGGCTGGACCTCGCCGGGGCCGAGCTGGCCGAGGTGCAGGTGGAGGCGTCCGCGCTGGACCGGCTGCACGGCGCCGGCGGCCGCTGGCGAGGGGTCACGCTCGTCGACTGCCGCCTCGACGGCGCGGACCTGGCGAACCTGCGCGCGCAGGACCTGTCCCTCGTGCGGTGCTCGCTGCGCGAGGTGCGGCTCACCGGTGCGCAGCTGGCCGGGGCCCGGCTGCGCGCCGTCCGTCTCGACGGCGCGCGGGCCTCGCTCACGAGCTGGCGCGAGGCGGTGTGGCAGCACGTCGTGCTGCGCGGCTGCGACCTCACCGAGGCCGATCTCACCGGCGCGAGCCTGAGCGACGTCCTCCTGGTGGACTGCGACCTCTCCGGCGCCCAGCTCGCCGGGCTGCGCTGCGAGCGGGTGCGCCTGGAGGGCTGCCGGCTCAGCGGGATCAGCGGCGTCGGCGGGCTGCGGGGGGCGAGCGTGACCGAGGCGGACGCGTACGCCCTGCTGCCGACGCTGCTGCGGGAGGCGGGGCTGACCGTCCACGGCTGAGGTGCGGGTCGGCCGGGCCGTTGTCAGACTGAGACGATGCCAACCCCCGCGCCCCGCACGTCCGAGGAGACCATCGGCACGCGGGACCTCACGTCCTGGCGCTCGAGGCTCGGCCGGGGCCTCCTCGCCCTGGTCGCGTGGGTGGCCCGCCGTCTGCCGGAGCCGCTCCACCGGGCCGGACGGTGGTCGATGGCGAACCTCGCCGTCGTCGTCCTCACCGTCCTCGCCGGCGCCACGATGGTCGGGCTCACCGCCATCACGCACACCGTGCAGGAGAGCGTGGCCGACGAGGACGGCATCACCGTGCTCGACCAGCCCGTCCTCGACGCCGCCGTCGACCTCCGCACCCCCGGCCTCGACGCGGCGGTGACCGCGTTCACCGACGTCGGCGGCCCGGTCGGGATGCCGGTGCTGGCGGGCTCCGCGGTGGCCGTCCTCGTCGCCGTGCGCCGCCGGTGGACGCCCGTGGTCCTCACCCTCGTCGCCGGCGCGGGCTCCCTGGCGATGACGACGGTGGGCAAGGGCTGGGTGGGTCGCATCCGGCCGCCGGCCGAGCTCGCCGTCCCCCCGCTGGAGACCTCCCCGTCCTTCCCCAGCGGTCACACCCTCAACGCGACCGTCCTGACGGTGGTGATCGTCTACCTCGTCCTGCTGCGGACGACGGCGACGTGGCAGCGGGTCCTGGCGGTCACGGTCGGGGTGCTGTTCGTGGTCGCGATGGGGCTGAGCAGGGTCTTCCTCGGGCACCACTGGCTCACCGACGTCCTCGCCGGCTGGAGCCTCGGCCTGGCGTGGGCCCTGGCGGTCATCACCGCCCACCGTCTGTGGGTGACCCTGCGCCGCCGCGAGCCCGCGGCCGACGGCGCCTGACCGCCCGGGCGGCGCGTGCCGGTCAGGCCTTCGGCGCCCTGGCCGCCGCCTTGGCGGCGCGCTTGGTCTCGCGCACCCGGGCCAGCGACTCGGCGTCGACGATGTCGGCCACCGACCGGTACGCCCCCGCCTCGCCGTAGGCCCCGGCCGCCTCGCGCCAGCCGGGCGCGGCCAGCGCGCGCTGCTTGCCGAGCAGGGCGAGGAAGATCTTTGCCTTCTGCTCGCCGAACCCCGGCAGCGCCCGGAGCCGGCGCAGGACCTCGGCGCCGTCGGGCTCGCCACGGGTCCACAGCGCCGCGGCGTCGCCGTCGTAGTGCTCGAGCAGGTAGGCGCTCATGGCCTGGATCCGCCCGGCCATCGAGCCGGGGTAGCGGTGCACGGCCGGCGGGGTGCGGCAGACCTCCGTGAGCGCCTCGGGGTCCATCCGCGCGAGGAGCTCGGGGTCGAGGGAGCCGAGGCGGTCCCGGAGCTTCCTCGGCCCGGCGAACGCCGTCTCCATGGCGACCTGCTGGTCCAGGAGCATCCCGACGAGGAGCGCGAGCGGGTCGGTGCTCAGCAGCGCGTCGGCCTCGGGGTCACCGGTGATGTGCAGGTCGTCGGCCATGGTCCGATCCTGCCATCACCGGCTCGCCGGGGTGGCCGCCGCGGCGCTGACGCCCCCGCGGTGCACGGGCGCGCCCTCCGCCGAGCCGTCGGGCCGGTCCGGGCTGACCGCTGCGCTGCCGCCCGGCTCGTCGGCGGGCCCCCGGAGCGCGTCACCGGTCCCGGCGGGTGCGACGGCGAGCCGCTGGAGGAGGAACAGGAAGGCCTCGGCGTAGGGGTTGCCGGCCACCCGGCCGGCCACCTCCGCCCACTCGACCTGCTCGCGCAGGGCGCGCACCACGGGCAGGAGGTCGGAGAAGTTGCACCGCTGCTCGGTCAGGACCCGCATCTTCTCGGCCACGACGTCGGTCGCGCGCAGCACCGGCATGGGCACGCCGAAGACGTCGAAGCTGTCAGTGCGCTCGAGCATCTCCTCGGTGACGGCGGTCCCGCCGAGCCGGAAGATGAGGTCGACGAGGGCCCCGCCGTGGTGGGCCTTGAAGAGCCAGTTCTCCACGGGGTCCTCCACGCGCAGCCCCTCGGTCTCCTCCAGCACCGCCCGGGCCTTCTCGACGTCGTGCTCGCGCACGACGAAGTCGGCGTCGTGGTCGGACTCCGGCGCGCCGTGGACCCAGGCGGCGAACCCGCCGGCGAGGGCGAAGGGGATCTGGGCGGCCGAGAGCGCGGAGCCGACGATGCGCATGCCCTCGTGCAGCTCGGCGCGGTCGTGGTCGTCCATGGCAGGGGTCTACACCACCGCGAGCGCCCCCGCACGACGACCGGCACAATGAGGAGGCGATGCGGATCGCGACGTTCAACATCCTCCACGGTCGGTCCTTGGCGGACGACCGGGTGGACCTGGCGCGCTTCGAGCGTGCCGTGCGCACCCTCGACGCCGACGTCCTGGCCCTGCAGGAGGTCGACCGTGACCAGCCGCGCTCCCACGGCGCGGACCTCACGGCGATGGCGGCCGCGGCCCTCGGCGCACCGGAGCACCGCTTCGTCGCCACGATGCACGGCACGCCGGGCCTGTGGACCGCGGCGACCGGCGACGAGGCGCCGGAGGCCTCGGTGTACGGCATCGCCCTGCTCACCCGCCATCCCGTGGAGCACTGGCGGGTCCTGCACCTGCCGGGCCCGTCCCGCCGGGTCCCCGTCCTCTTCCCGGGCCGCCGCCGGCCCGTGCTCGTCAAGGACGAGCTGCGCACCGCCGTCGCCGCCGTGGTCGCCGCCCGGGAGGGCACGTTCACCGTCGTCGCGACCCACCTGACGTTCGTGCCCGGCTGGAACGTGGCCCAGCTGCGTCACCTCGTCCGCGAGGTGCGGGGCCTGCCCCGGCCGCTCGTCCTGCTCGGGGACCTCAACATGGCAGGGGGCCGGCCGGCCCGGTACAGCGGCCTGCGCCCGCTCGTCACCGCCCCGACGTTCCCGCTGGACCGGCCGGACCAGCAGCTCGACCACATCCTCGCCGACGGGGAGATGACCGTGACGGGCGAGGGCCGGTCGCTCGACCTGGGCATGTCGGACCACCGCGCGCTCGTCGTCGACGTCGCCCTGCCCGGACCACCCGCGGCGGGTCCGCGGGAGCCCGGCGGGCACCGAGTGGCCGGGCCGGCGCCGCGTGGCTGAGCCGGGGCTGGCGGACGTCGTCGCGCGCCTGCGCGCCGCGGGCAGCGTCTTCGCCGAGGAGGAGGCGGCGCTGCTCCTGGCCGCCGCACCCACCGCGGCCGAGCTCGAGGAGACCCTGGGACGCCGGGTGGCCGGCGAGCCGCTCGAGCTCGTGCTCGGCTGGGTCGACCTCGAAGGGGTGCGGGTCGCGCTCGAGGCCTCGGTCTTCGTCCCGCGCCGCCGGTCGGGCCTGCTCGTGCGGGAGGCCGCGCGCCTCGCCCGCTCCCCCGCGGTCGTGGTGGACCTGTGCTGCGGCTCGGGCGCCCTCGGTGCCGCACTGCTCGCTCGCGTGGGCGGGCTCGACCTCCACGCCGCGGACGTCGACCCCGCAGCCGTGCGGTGCGCGCGCCGCAACCTCGGCCCGACGGCCACGGTGCACCGCGGGGACCTCTTCGCGGCGCTGCCGCGCGAGCTGGCCGGGCGGGTCGGGCTCGTCCTGGCGAACGCGCCGTACGTCCCCACCCGGGAGATCGCGACGATGCCGCCGGAGGCACGCGACCACGAGCCGCTCGTCGCCCTCGACGGCGGTGCGGACGGGCTCGACGTCCACCGCCGCATCGCCGCGGACGCCGGTGCCTGGCTCGCCCCCGGTGGCCACCTCGTGCTCGAGACGAGTGCCCGGCAGGCGGCGCGCACGGCCGCCCTGGTGGCGGCGGCGGGGCTGGCCGCCCGGGTCGTCCGCGACGCGGACCTGGACGCGACGGTGGTCGTCGGCACCGCTCGCTAGGGTGCCAGGGATGGACGAGGACCTCCCCGCGCGCCTCGCGGCCGTGCGCGACCGGATCGCCGGCGCCTGCGCCGCCGCCGGCCGCGACCCCGGCGAGGTCCGGCTCCTGCTGGCGGTCAAGACACAGCCGGTGAGCGCGATCCTCGCGGCGCTCGGCGCGGGGGCGGACCTGCTCGGGCACAACCGCGCCCAGGAGCTCGAGGCCACCGGCCCCGCCCTCGACGCACCGGGGGTGCCGCGGCACGAGATGCACTTCATCGGTCGCCTGCAGACCAACAAGGTCAACCAGGTGCTGCGGTGGGCCACCTGCGTCGAGACGGTCGACTCGGCCCGCCTGGCGGAGCGTCTCGACCGGGCGGTGGCCGCCGGCACGGGGGCCGACGGGACCCCGCCCGGAGCGCTCGACGTCCTCGTCCAGGTCAACACCTCCGGGGAGGACACCAAGTCGGGCGTGGACCCCGGCGGCGCGCTCGCGCTGGCGGCCCTGGTGGGCGGGCTGCCGCACCTGCGCCTCGGCGGCCTCATGACCGTCGGGGCCCGCTCCGCCGACCCCGACGTCGTGCGGCGCTCCTACGACCTCCTGGCCGAGGTGCGCGCGGCGGTGCTCGCCTCGGGCGAGCCCGGCACCTCCGGGGCCACCGAGCTGAGCATGGGGATGAGCGGGGACCTCGAGCCCGCCGTCGCCGCCGGCGCGACGATCGTCCGGGTGGGGACCGCCGTCTTCGGCGCCCGCGATCAGGGCACCCGGTAGGTCCACTCCGGCGCGAGGAACTTGCTGTGCACGAGCTCCTCGGCCCGGTCGAGCTCCGCAGCCCGGTAGTCCGACTCCTGCGTGCGGTACCGGCCCCGGAAGTGGTCGAGGAAGGAGTCGATGATCGCCTCGCGCGAGAGCCCGGTCTGCGAGCGCATGGGGTCCACCCGCTTGTTCGCGCTGCGGATCCCCTTGTCGGAGAGCTTCTCGCGGCCGATGCGCAGGACGTCGAGCATCTTGTCGGCGTCGATGTCGTAGCTCATCGTCACGTGGTGCAGCACGACCCCGGAGGCGAACCGCTTCTGGGCGGCGCCGCCGATCTTGCCCTGGTCCGAGGCGATGTCGTTGAGCGGGACGTACCGCGCCCGCACCCCCACCTCCGCGAGCGCACCGAGCACCCAGTCGTCGAGGAAGGCGTAGGAGCGCTCGAAGCTGAGCCCCTCCACCAGGGACTCGGGGACCACGAGGGAGTAGGTGATGCAGTTCCCGGCCTCCATGAACATCGCGCCACCGCCGGAGATCCGGCGCACCACGGACATGCCGTGCCGCTCGAGGGCCTCGGTGTCCACCTCGTTGCGCACGGACTGGAACGAGCCGATGACCACCAGGGGGGCGTCCCACTCCCAGATCCGCATCGTCGGGCCGCGGCGCCCGGCGGCGACCTCCTCGGGGATCACCTGGTCGAGGGCGACGTGCATGGCGGGGTGCATCGGGCCGCCGTGGATGACGTCGAAGGTGTGGTCCGACCAGCTGGTGGCGTGCCCGAGGGCGCGGCGCACCGCGATGCCCACCGCCTCGGGGGTGAAGCCGACGAGGCTCGCGCCGGGGCGCAGCGACCGGGTGATGGCCGCGGCGAGGTCGTCCGCCGACGCCGTGACGGGCGCCCCGTCCAGGGCTCCGTTGATGTCGTCCAGGGCGGCGTCGGGCTCGAGGAAGAAGTCTCCCGAGAGCCGTGCGCCGCTCAGGCGCTCCTCGACGACGTCGACGTCGACCGCGACGAGCTTGCCGCCGGGCACCTTGTACTCACCATGCACGGCGACCACCCTATCGGCGCGGCCGGGGCAGCCTCTCAGCGCGGCTCGACGCCGTGGTGGAGCAGACCCCAGGTGACGGCCTCGGTCAGAGCCTCCCAGCTCGCCTCGATGATGTTCGTCCCCACCCCCACGGTGGACCAGCTGCGCACGGAGTCCGACGTCTCGATGAGCACCCGGATGGTCGCGTCGGTGCCCTGCTGGGTGTCGAGGATGCGCACCTTGTAGTCGATGAGCTCGAAGTCCTCGATCTCGGGGTAGGTGCCCACGAGCGCGGCGCGCAGCGCGTGGTCGAGGGCGTTGACCGGACCGTTGCCCTCCCCGGTGCTGACCATCCGCCCGTGGCCCGTGCGCAGCTTCACCGTCGCCTCGGAGTCGACGGTGCCGTCCCGCCCGGGCCGGTGCTCGACGAAGGTGCGCCAGCTCTCGACCTCGAAGTAGCGCGGTGCCCTGCCGTCGAGCTCCTCGCGCAGCAGGAGCTCGAAGGAGGCGTCCGCGGCGTCGAAGGTGTACCCCTGCGCCTCGGCGTCCTTGACCCGTTGGGTCACGCGTCCCAGCAGCTCCGAGCGCCCGGACAGGTCGAAGCCGAGCTCGCGGCCCTTGAGCTCGATCGACGCCCGCCCGGCCATCTCCGAGACGAGCATGCGCATGTCGTTGCCGACGGCGGTGGGGTCGATGTGCTGGTAGAGGTCCGGGTCGACCCGGATCGCGGAGGCGTGCAGTCCCGCCTTGTGTGCGAAGGCCGACGCACCCACGTAGGGCTGGCGGCCGTACGGGCTGATGTTGGTGATCTCCGAGACGGCGTGGGCGACGCGGCTGGCCTCGGCGAGCCCGGCCCCGTCCAGGACCGGCGTGTCGAGCTTGAGCTGGAGGTTCGCGACGCAGGTGAGCAGGTCGGCGTTGCCGGTCCGCTCGCCGTACCCGTTGACGGTGCCCTGGACGTGCCCGGCGCCGGCGGCCACCGCGGCGAGGGTGTTCGCGACCGCGCAGCCGGAGTCGTTGTGCGCGTGCATCCCCAGCCGCCCGGTCGTCGCGGCCCGGACCTCGCCGACGACCTGGGCGACCCAGTCGGGCAGCATCCCGCCGTTGGTGTCGCACAGCACGACCGTCTCGGCCCCGGCCTCGAACGCCGTCCGCACGCACCGCAGGGCGTAGTCGGGGTCGAAGCGGTAGCCGTCGAAGAAGTGCTCGGCGTCGACGACGACCTCCCGGCCCAGGCCCACGAGGTGGCGCACGGTCTCGCCGATCATCCGCAGGTTCTCCTCGCCGGTGGTGCGCAGCGCGCGCTCGACGTGGCGCACGTCGCTCTTGGCGACGAGGGTGACGACCGGCGCCTCGGACTCGACGAGGGCGCGCACCTGGGCGTCCTCCGCCGGCAGCGCGCCGGGCTTGCAGGTGGCCCCGAAGGCGGCCAGGCGTGCGTGGCGCAGGTCGAGCTCCTTGGCGGCCCGGGCGAAGAACTCGGTGTCCTTCGGGATCGCGCCCGGCCAGCCACCCTCGATGTAGTCCACGCCGAGCTCGTCGAGCAGGGCGGCGATGGCGAGCTTGTCCGCGACGGAGAGGTTCATCCCCTCCTGCTGGGCGCCGTCGCGCAGCGTCGTGTCGTAGACCTGGACCGTCGTGGCCGGGCCGGCGCTCGGCGCGGCGGGGGCGGCTGCGGTGCTGGACATGTGAACTCCTCGAGGGCCGGTCGGGCGACGTGGTCCCAGCTCGTTCCGGCGGCGGTGGTGCCGGTACCGGTGCTGCCGGTCCTCCCCGGCAACCGTTGCCGGGTGGTCCCCAGCAACAAAAAAACCTCCCGGGGTACGGGAGGTTGCGCATCGGGCGGGTGTGCCTGATGCGCTAGCCGATAATGAGCTGGGACTGCGTCACGTCCGCCAGTGTGCCACATCGCCGGCGGCGTGTGGACGGGTGCGCCCACATCGTGGACCGGCAGGGTGGCCCCCGTGCCTACGCCCGGCCGAGCGCCCGGTCGGGGACAGGCGGAGTCGCCGAGCGCCTCGCCGGACCCCACGAGAGGGCTGCGGGGTCACACGAGCCGGTACATCCACTCGTGCGGGTCCGGACGGCGGCCGTACTGGATCTCGGTGAGCGTGCCGTAGAGCTCGCGCGTGGTCTCCCCCGGGGCGCCGTCGGCGACCGTGACGTCGAAGTCGGCGCCGGCGAGCCGGCCGATCGGCGTGATGACCGCGGCCGTCCCGCAGGCGAAGAGCTCGCGCACCGCCCCGGAGCGGATCTGCTCGAGCAGGGCCGTGAGGGTGATCGTCTCCTCGCGGACCTCCCGCCCGGCGTCGCGCAGGAGCTGCAGGATCGACCCGCGGGTGCCGCCCTCGAGGATGGTGCCCGTCAGCGCCGGGGTGCGCACCGCGCCGTCGGCGTCGACGACGACGACGTTCATCCCGCCCAGCTCCTCGAGCTGCGTGCCGGTGGCCGCGTCGAGGAAGCACACCTGCTCGAACCCCTTGGCGTAGGCCTCCTGCTGGGGCAGGAGCGACGCGGCGTAGTTGCCACCGGTCTTGGCCGCACCCGTCCCGCCGGGGCCGACACGGTGGAAGTCCTGCGAGACCCAGATCGAGACCGGGGTGAAGCCGTGCGGGAAGTACGGGCCCACGGGCGAGGCGATGACGAGGTAGTCGATCTCGTGCGCGGCCCGGACCCCGAGGAAGGCCTCGGTCGCCACCATGAACGGGCGCAGGTAGAGGCTCGAGCCCTCGGAGCCGGGCACCCAGCGCTCGTCGGCCGCCACGAGCGCGGCGAGCGAGCCGACGAAGTCCTCCTCGGGCAGCTCGGGCAGGGCCAGGCGACGGGCGGAGGCGTTGAACCGGGCGGCGTTGAAGCCGGGCCGGAAGGTCCAGACCGACCCGTCGTCGTGCCGGTAGGCCTTGAGCCCCTCGAACACCTCCTGGCCGTAGTGGAGCACGGCGGCGGCCGGGGAGATCGTCAGCGGCCCGAAGGCCTCGGTGCGCCGGTCGTGCCAGCCACGCTCCGGCGTCCAGCGGGCGCGGCCCATGTGGTCGGTGAACGCGACCCCGAAGGAGAGCTTGCCCATGACCTCGCCGTGCGCGTCGGCGGCGGCCGGGGCCGCGTTGGGGGTCAGCGGGAACCGCTTCGCCACCTCCGCGGCGGGCGGGAGCTGGGCGGCGGAGAGCCCGGTGAGGGTGGCGACCTGCTCGGACGAGGTGCTCATGGTGACCTTCTCGGCTGGGATCAGTTCTCGGGGACGACGGTAGCGCCGCCCGGCCCGTCGCCGCGGTCGGCGGACGGGCCCGGTGCTCGGCGGGCGGTGACGGGTGCGCGCGCCGGGGGCAGCGGCGCGCGCGTCAGGACCGTACTCGGGCCGCCAGCGCGTCGCCGACCTGCGAGGTCGACCGGGTCGTGCCGTCCCGGCCGGCGATGTCCGCGGCGACGGCATCGGAGATCCGGCGCGCCTCGTCGCCGAGGCCGAGGTGCTCGAGCAGGAGCGCGACCGAGAGCACCGTGGCGGTGGGGTCGGCCTTGGCCTGGCCCGCGATGTCCGGGGCGGAGCCGTGGACCGGCTCGAACATCGACGGCGTCGTCCGGTCGGGGTTGATGTTCCCCGAGGCGGCCAGCCCGATGCCGCCGGTGATGGCGGCGGCCAGGTCGGTGAGGATGTCGCCGAACAGGTTGTCGGTGACGATGACGTCGAACCGGGCGGGGTCGGTGACGAGGTAGATCGTCGCGGCGTCGACGTGGGCGTAGTCCACCGCGACGTCGGGGAACTCGGCCGCGACCGCCTCGACGGTGCGCCGCCACAGGTGGCCGGCGTGGACGAGCACGTTGTGCTTGTGCACGAGGGTCAGCTTCTTGCGCGGCCGGGCCTGGGCGCGGGCGAAGGCGTCGCGCACCACCCGCTCGACGCCGTAGGCGGTGTTGACCGAGACCTCGTTGGCCACCTCGTGGGGGGTCCCGGCGCGGATCGCGCCGCCGTTGCCCACGTAGGGGCCCTCGGTGCCCTCACGGACGACGACGAAGTCGATCTCGCCCGGGCGGGCGAGCGGCGTGGGCACACCCGGGTAGAGCGTGGAGGGACGCAGGTTGACGTAGTGGTCCAGCGCGAAGCGCAGCTTCAGCAGCAGGCCGCGCTCGAGCACGCCCGAGGGCACCGAGGGGTCGCCGATCGCGCCGAGGAGGATCGCGTCGTGGTCGGCGATCGCCTCGAGGTCCGCGTCGGTGAGCGTCTCGCCGGTCCGGTGCCAGCGGGCCGCGCCGAGGTCGAACGGGGTCTGCTCGACCTGGACGTCGGAGCCGTCGAGCACGGCGCCGAGGACCTTCAGACCCTCCGCGACCACCTCCGGGCCGATGCCGTCCCCTGCCACCACCGCGAGCCTGATCGTGCGCGTCATGCTGCGAACCTACCGGCGTTGTCCACCACGTGATACCTCAGTCTCATGAATTGGAACGGGGCGGCGCCGCCCCGGCCGGGGCGGCGCCGCGACCGACCGGGTCAGCGGCCGGCGTGGCCCTCGACGTAGTCGGAGTCCTTGCTCTCGACCCAGGCGAAGAGCTTGCGCAGCTCGCGGCCGGTGGACTCGATGGGGTGCGCCTCCCCCTTGGCGCGCAGCTCCTTGAACTCCGGCGCGCCGGCGTCCTGGTCGTCGATGAAGCGCTGGGCGAAGGCCCCGGACTGGATGTCGGCCAGGACCTCCTTCATGTTCTCCTTGACCTGCGGGGTGATGACGCGCGGGCCGGAGACGTAGTCGCCGTACTCGGCGGTGTCCGAGACCGACCACCGCTGCTTGGCGATGCCGCCCTCGTAGATGAGGTCGACGATGAGCTTGAGCTCGTGCAGGACCTCGAAGTAGGCGACCTCGGGCTGGTAGCCCGCCTCGGTGAGGGTCTCGAAGCCGTACTGGATGAGCTGGGAGACGCCGCCGCAGAGCACGGCCTGCTCGCCGAAGAGGTCGGTCTCGGTCTCCTCGGTGAAGGTGGTGCGGATGCCGGCGGCGCGCAGACCGCCGATGGCCTTGGCGTAGCTCAGGGCGGTCTCCCACGCCGTGCCGGTGGCGTCCTGCTCGACGGCGACGATGACGGGCACCCCGCGCCCGGCCTCGTACTCCCGGCGCACGAGGTGGCCGGGGCCCTTCGGGGCGACCATGACGACGTCGTGGCCGGCCTCGGGCTTGATGTAGCCGAAGCGGATGTTGAAGCCGTGCGCGAAGAGCAGCGCGGCGTCGGGCTTGAGGTTGGGGGCGATGTCCTGCGCGTACAGGCCACGCTGGTGCTGGTCGGGCGCCAGGACGACGACGAGGTCCGCACCGGCGACGGCCTCGGCGACCGTGGCGACCTTGAGGCCCTGCTCCTCGGCCTTGGCCCGGGAGGCGGAACCCTCGCGCAGGCCGACGGTGACGTCGACGCCGGAGTCGCGCAGGTTCAGCGCGTGCGCGTGCCCCTGGCTGCCGTAGCCGACGACGGCGACCTTCTTCGACTGGATGACGGACAGGTCGGCGTCGTCGTCGTAGAACAGCTCGGCCACGATGGTTCTCCTTCTCGGTTGGAATGTGCTCGCGCCTGCGGCGCGGGACGGCTGGGTCGTGCAGTCAAGGGTGGCAGGTCACGCGGTCCGGACGGCCCGCTCCACCGCCCGGTCGGTCATCGAGCGCGACCCCCGGGCGATGGCGACAGCGCCGGACTGGACGATCTCACGGATGCCGTGCGGCTCGAGGGCGGTGAGCAGGGCGCGGATCTTGCCGTCGCCACCGGTCGCCTCGATCGTCACGGCGTCGGGAGCGACGTCGACGACGTGCGCGCGGAAGAGCTCGACGACCTGCAGGACGGCAGTGCGGGAGGCGTCGTCGGCGCGCACCTTGACCAGGAGGAGCTCGCGCTGGACGGAGGAGTCCGGCTCGAGCTCGACGATCTTGAGCACGTTGACGAGCTTGTTGAGCTGCTTGGTCACCTGCTCCAGCGGCAGCTCGGCGGCGTCGACGACGACGGTGATCCGGGAGATCTCCGGGTGCTCGGTCGGCCCCACCGCCAGGGAGTGGATGTTGAAGGCGCGTCGGGCGAACAGGGCCGCGACGCGGGTGAGCACGCCGGGCTTGTTCTCGACGAGGACCGAGAGGGTGTGCTTGCTCATGGGTGGCTCCTGCTCACTCGTCGCGGTCCCACGCGGGGGTGATGCCCCGCGCGTACTGGATGTCGTCGTTGCCGACGCCGGCGGCCACCATCGGCCAGACCATCGCGTCGCGGCTGACGACGAAGTCGATGACGACCGGGGCGTCGTTGATCTCCATCGCCTTGCGGATGGTGTCGTCGATGTCCGCGGCGGACTCGCACCGCAGGCCGACGCAGCCGTAGGCCTCCGCGAGCTTGACGAAGTCGGGGATGTGCTTGGTCTCGTGCCCGGTGTGCAGGTCGGTGTGCGAGTAGCGGCCCTCGTAGAAGAGGGTCTGCCACTGCCGCACCATCCCCAGCGAGGAGTTGTTGATGAGGGCCACCTTGATGGGGATGCCCTCGAGGGCGCAGGTCGCCAGCTCCTGGTTGGTCATCTGGAAGCAGCCGTCGCCGTCGATGGCCCACACCGTCGCGTCGGGCCGGGCCGCCTTCGCCCCCATCGCCGCGGGGATCGCGTAGCCCATGGTGCCCAGCCCACCGGAGTTGAGCCACGTGCGCGGGTTCTCGTAGCTGATGAACTGGGCCGCCCACATCTGGTGCTGCCCCACGCCGGAGGCGTAGATGGCGTCCGGGCCCGCGATCTCGCCCAGCCGGGAGATGACGTGCTGGGGCGCGATGAGGCCGTCCTCGGTGGGGGTCCAGCCCAGGGGGTAGCGCTCGCGCAGCTCGTCGAGCTGCTGCCACCACCGGCCCAGCTCGGGTCGGCCGTACTGCACGTGGGCTGCCGCGAGCTCGCTGACGAGCTCGGTCGCGACCTCCTTGAGGTCACCCACGATCGGCACGTCGGCCGTGCGGTTCTTGGAGATCTCCGCGGGGTCGATGTCGGCGTGGACGATCTTCGCCCGGGGGGCGAAGCTGTCCAGCCGGCCCGTCACGCGGTCGTCGAAGCGGGCGCCGAGGGCGACGATGAGGTCGGCCATCTGCAGGGCCGCGACGGCCGGGACCGTGCCGTGCATGCCGGGCATGCCCAGGTTCTGCTGGTGGGAGTCCGGCACCGCGCCGCGTGCCATGAGCGTCGTGACCACCGGCGCGCCGGAGAGGTTGACGAGCTCGAGCAGCTCCGGCGACGCGTTCGCCCGGATGGCTCCGCCACCGACGTAGAGCACGGGCCGGCTGGCCGTGGCCAGGAGCCGGGCGGCCTCGCGGACCTGCCGGGCGTGCGGCTTGGTGACGGGGTGGTACCCGGGCAGGTCCATCTGCGGCGGCCAGACGAACGTCGAGGCTGCCACCTGGGCCGACTTGGCGATGTCGACGAGCACCGGACCGGGCCGGCCCGTGGACGCGATGTGGAACGCCTCGGCGATGCGTGCGGGGATCTCGTCGGCGTCGGTGACGAGGAAGGAGTGCTTCGTCACGGGCATCGTCGCCCCGACGATGTCGGCCTCCTGGAACGCGTCCGTGCCGATCATCGCGGCACCGACCTGGCCGGTGATCGCGACGACGGGCACGGAGTCCATGTTGGCGTCGGCGAGCGCCGTGATGAGGTTGGTGGCCCCGGGGCCGGAGGTCGCCATGCAGACGCCGACCTTGCCCGTGGCCGCCGCGTAACCCGTGGCCGCGTGGCCGGCTCCCTGCTCGTGCCGCACGAGGATGTGGCGCAGACGCGTGGAGTCGTACAGCGGGTCGTACGTGGGCAGGATCGCGCCGCCCGGCATCCCGAAGATGGTGTCGACGCCGAGCTCCTCGAGGGCGCGGACGATGTTGCGAGCACCGGTAGAGGGCTCGGAGATCCGCTCGCGCTCGGGCGGGGCGACGACCGGGGCCGGACGGACGGGGACCGTTGCGGTCGTGGCTGCGGGACGCGGGGGCGCCGGGTGCGGTGCCTTGGCCATCATGAGCCTCCTGGGGGCGGTACTGCATCGAGGGTGGTGCTCGGGTCCTGCCGCGGACATGAAAAAACCCCTCGCCCCCGTCCGCGGGGGTGCCGAGGGGCGCGCGCAGCGTCGTCGTCAGCGACGGGCTGCGCGCCCGGGAACTACTACGAGGTGGTGCATGGCACACACCATAGCCCGGACCGCGCCCGCGGTCACGCCACACCGCAGTTGTCTCATATGGTGGATCACGGAGCCAGATGGTGGACGGTTGTTCACCGCTCCGGTATCACCGCGGGGACGCCGCGCGCAGGCCGCGACCGGCCTTGGGGTCATCGCATGACCGCTCACCGGGCGGCGTCGCCGCGCGCCGGTGGCGTCCCCGACCGGCTGGGTCGGCGCGCCGGCCGACGGGCCTGAGTGGCGATCGGCACACCGCGTTTGTGACCTCCGCCCACTGCCCGTCCCGGCTGCACGGCACTAGGTTGCGTCTAGGACCGACCCCGGGGAGCCGACATGCAGGCAGTCTTCACGACCCTCGCAGAGCAGCCGCTGCTGCTCCTCTTCGGAGTGCTGGGGGTCGGAGCCGTCATCGGCCGGATCTCCGTCCGGGGCATCTCGCTCGGTGCGGCCGCGGTGCTCTTCAGCGCCATCGGGGTCACGGCGTGGGCCGACTCCTACGGCACGGCGGTGGAGATACCGGAGGTGGTGGGGTTCCTCGGCCTGGCGGTCTTCGCCTTCGTCACCGGCATCACCTCGGGTCCCAACTTCTTCCACACCCTGCGCACCGCCTGGCCGGTGATGCTTGCCGTCGCTGCCGTCCTCGTCGCGGGAGCCGCCACGGCGGTGGGCCTGGGCCGCGGCCTCGGCCTCGGCGCCGAGACGATCGCCGGGACCTTCGCGGGCGCGCTCACCAACACCCCCGCCCTCGCCGCGGCGGGCGGGACACCGGCGGCCACGGTGGGCTACGCCGTCTCCTACCTGTTCGGCGTGCTCGGCATGCTGGCCCTGACCACGCTCGCCCTGCGCTCCAGCGCCACCGACACCGACGCCCCGGCACCGGTCGTCGACGTCACCCTGCGGGTGGACACGGAGGCTGAGCCCACCGTCGCCGACCTGCGCAGCAGGCACGGTGGCCAGCTGCTCTTCTCCCGGATCCGACGGGAGGAGACCGGACCCGCCGAGAGCGTGCCGGACGACACCGTGCTCCACGCGGGCGACGTCATCACCGTCGTCGGGCCGACCACCGAGATCGAGACGCTCACCGCCGAGCTCGGCCACCGCTCCTCCCACGACCTCATGCTCGACCGCTCGCACCTGGACTTCCGGCGGATGACGGTCTCCGACCCTCGCCTCGCCGGCCGGACGGTCGGCCAGCTGGGCCTCGAGACCAGGTTCCACGCGACAGTCGCGAGGGTGCGGCGCGGGGATGTCGACATGGTGGCAACCCCCGACCTCGTCGTCCAGATGGGCGACCGGGTCCGGGTGGTCGCGCCGACCACGCGGATGAACGAGGTCACGCGGTACTTCGGGGACTCCGCGCGTGGCCTCTCGGACATCAACCCCGCGGCGTTCGGCCTCGGTCTGCTCGTCGGCCTCCTCCTCGGTGAGATCCCGATCCCCGTCCCCGGCGGTGGGACGTTCTCGATCGGCGCTGCGGCAGGCACCCTCATCGTCGGCCTGGTCATGGGACGCATCGGCCGGATCGGTCGGGTCGTGACCGCTCTGCCCTACACCGCTTCCATGGTGCTCTCCGAGTTCGGGCTGCTGGTCTTCCTCGCCTACGCCGGGACCAAGGCCGGCTCGCTCATCACCGACGCCTTCACCTCCGGCGACGTGGTCGCCATCTTCGTCCTCGGACTCGCGACCACGCTCGTGGTCGGCGTCGGGACCTTCACCGTCCTGCGTTGGGGCTTCCACAGCGGCGGCACCCGCCTTGCGGGGATCCTCGGGGGGACGCAGACACAGCCGGCGCTCCTCGCCTACGCCAACGGTCGTACCGGCCACGACCCCCGGGTCGCGCTCGGATACGCCCTCGTCTACCCCACCGCCATGGTGGTCAAGATCCTCCTCGCACAGGTCCTCGGCGGGCTCTGACGCGACTTCACCGAGTGATCGGGTGAACTCCGGTCTGGAGACTCGTCGCCGAGCCCGGCCGCGCGCACAACGGTCGAGCAAGCCTGCCCTCGGGCACGACGGTCGCCGAGGCGAGCCTGCCCTGTGGAGAACAGACTCCCGGCGACCGTCCCTGGGTCAGGAATGCAGAAAGGCCACACCCTTTCGGGTGTGGCCTTTCCACAATGGTGTTCGGCGGTGTCCTACTCTCCCACACAGTCTCCCGTGCAGTACCATCGGCGCTGAGGGGCTTAGCTTCCGGGTTCGGAATGGGACCGGGCGTTTCCCCCTCGCTATGACCGCCGTAACTCTGTCGAGTTGTCGCAACCGTTCCGTCACCCCGTGACCACCAGCTGGCCCCCGTGTGGGGGTGTGGTGGGTGGGGTGCCGGGGTGCGTTACCCGGGAACCGTACAGTGGACGCAAGCAGCTGTTTGATGCTTTGTGTTGTGGCAAGTTGTCGGCCAATTAGTACCGGTCAGCTTCACGAGTCGTTAGTCCTCGCTTCCACATCCGGCCTATCAACCCAGTGGTCTGCTGGGGGCCTTCCCAGGACAAGCCTGGTGGAAACCTCATCTTGAAGCAGGCTTCCCGCTTAGATGCTTTCAGCGGTTATCCCTCCCGAACGTAGCCAACCAGCCGTGCTCCTGGCGGAACAACTGGCACACCAGAGGTTCGTCCGTCCCGGTCCTCTCGTACTAGGGACAGCCCTTCTCAAGTTTCCTGCGCGCGCAGCGGATAGGGACCGAACTGTCTCACGACGTTCTAAACCCAGCTCGCGTACCGCTTTAATGGGCGAACAGCCCAACCCTTGGGACCTACTCCAGCCCCAGGATGCGACGAGCCGACATCGAGGTGCCAAACCATGCCGTCGATATGGACTCTTGGGCAAGATCAGCCTGTTATCCCCGGGGTACCTTTTATCCGTTGAGCGACGGCGCTTCCACAAGCCACCGCCGGATCACTAGTTCCGACTTTCGTCCCTGCTCGACCTGTCAGTCTCACAGTCAAGCTCCCTTGTGCACTTGCACTCGACACCTGATTGCCAACCAGGCTGAGGGAACCTTTGAGCGCCTCCGTTACATTTTAGGAGGCAACCGCCCCAGTTAAACTACCCACCAGGCACTGTCCCTGGTCCGGATCACGGACCGAGGTTAGATGTGCAGTACGACCAGAGTGGTATTTCAACGATGACTCCACACTCACTGGCGTGAATGCTTCACAGTCTCCCACCTATCCTACACAAGCCGTACCGAACACCAATACCAAGCTATAGTAAAGGTCCCGGGGTCTTTCCGTCCTGCTGCGCGTAACGAGCATCTTTACTCGTAGTGCAATTTCGCCGAGTTCGCGGTTGAGACAGCGGAGAAGTCGTTACGCCATTCGTGCAGGTCGGAACTTACCCGACAAGGAATTTCGCTACCTTAGGATGGTTATAGTTACCACCGCCGTTTACTGGGGCTTAAATTCTGAGCTTCGCCTTGCGGCTGACCCGTCCTCTTAACCTTCCAGCACCGGGCAGGCGTCAGTCCGTATACATCGTCTTGCGACTTCGCACGGACCTGTGTTTTTAGTAAACAGTCGCTTCTCCCTGGTCTCTGCGGCCCTCAAAGGCTAGCCAGCAAGTGGCTTCACCCCTCAGGCCCCCCTTCTCCCGAAGTTACGGGGGCATTTTGCCGAGTTCCTTAACCACGATTCTCTCGATCGCCTTGGTATACTCTACCTGACCACCTGAGTCGGTTTAGGGTACGGGCGGCTAGTCCCTCGCGTCGAGGCTTTTCTAGGCAGCATAGGATCACCCTACTTCCCCCCTACGGGGTCACTATCGGATCTGAGGCTCATATGGGGTGCGGATTTGCCTGCACCCCGCCCTGCATCCTTAGACGTGCATTGCCATTAAGCACGCGGTGGCTACCTGTCTGCGTCACCCCTGTTAACACGCTTACCTACTACCGGATCGGGTCCCACGCGCCCTCGCCGCCCGGCCCGAAGGCCAGAAGACAAGTTTGGGTGGTCAGCATCACCGGGCTCGGTATGGTCGGTCCTTCGCCGGTACGGGAATATCAACCCGTTGTCCATCGACTACGCCTGTCGGCCTCGCCTTAGGTCCCGACTTACCCAGGGCGGATTAGCCTGGCCCTGGAACCCTTGGTCATTCGGCGGACGGGTTTCTCACCCGTCATTCGCTACTCATGCCTGCATTCTCACTCGTGTGGGATCCACCACTGGGTCACCCCGCAGCTTCACCTCCCACACGACGCTCCCCTACCCATCCACGCCCCTGAACACCCATCAAGTAGGTGCTGGGGTATGCGTGAATGCCACAGCTTCGGCGGTGTGCTTGAGCCCCGCTACATTGTCGGCGCAGAATCACTTGACCAGTGAGCTATTACGCACTCTTTCAAGGGTGGCTGCTTCTAAGCCAACCTCCTGGTTGTCTGTGCAACTCCACATCCTTTCCCACTTAGCACACGCTTGGGGGCCTTAGCTGGTGGTCTGGGCTGTTTCCCTCTCGACTACGAAGCTTATCCCCCGCAGTCTCACTGCCATGCTCTCACTTACCGGCATTCGGAGTTTGGTTGACGTCAGTAACCTTGTAGGGCCCATCGGCCATCCAGTAGCTCTACCTCCGGCAAGAAACACATGACGCTGCACCTAAATGCATTTCGGGGAGAACCAGCTATCACGGAGTTTGATTGGCCTTTCACCCCTACCCACAGGTCATCCCCTCAGTTTTCAACCTAAGTGGGTTCGGTCCTCCACGCGGTCTTACCCGCGCTTCAACCTGCCCATGGGTAGATCACTCCGCTTCGGGTCTAGAGCACGCGACTAAAGACGCCCTATTCGGACTCGCTTTCGCTACGGCTTCCCCACACGGGTTAACCTCGCCACATGCCACTAACTCGCAGGCTCATTCTTCAAAAGGCACGCCGTCACCCCAACCATGGAGGCTCCGACGGATTGTAAGCATCCGGTTTCAGGTACTATTTCACTCCCCTCCCGGGGTACTTTTCACCTTTCCCTCACGGTACTAGTCCGCTATCGGTCACCAGGTAGTATTTAGGCTTACCAAGTGGTCTTGGCAGATTCACACGGGATTTCACGGGCCCCGTGCTACTCGGGATACCTCCAAGGAGGCCGCGATGTTTCGTCTACGGGGGTCTCACCCACTACGCCCGGCCTTCCCAGACCGTTCGACTACACCACGACTTTCTCACTCCACACCGCCCCGGCAGAGACGGTAAGCAGGTCCCACGACCCCGAAGGTGCAACGCCCGCCGGCTATCACACACCCCCGGTTTAGCCTCATCCGCTTTCGCTCGCCACTACTCACGGAATATCTCTTCCTGTGGGTACTGAGATGTTTCACTTCCCCACGTTCCCCCCACACGCCCTATATATTCAGGCGCGGGTAACCAGACATGACTCTGGCCGGGTTTCCCCATTCGGACACCCTCGGATCACAGCTCGTTTGCCAGCTCCCCGAGGCTTATCGCAGGCTACAACGTCCTTCTTCGGCTCCTGGTGCCAAGGCATCCACCGAATGCTCTTAAAAACTTGCCACAAAAGATCAAAGATGCTCGCGTCCACTGTACAGTTCTCAAACAACGCACCAACACCCGCCCGAACCCCCCAACCAACACGGGGGACCGGACCAGGAATGGTCACCAGAAGGCCAGCCACCACACCCACCGGCACAACCGGTCGGCGCGGGCCTGTTCCCTCAGGACCCAACAGCATGCACAAGTCCTTGACGTTCCACCCGTGAGCGAACTGCCCGGTGAACACTCGCCACCGACAGCAGCCACAAACACCCACCCCCCCGAACAGGGACGCGGATGCGCTGTGAAGCTCCTTAGAAAGGAGGTGATCCAGCCGCACCTTCCGGTACGGCTACCTTGTTACGACTTCGTCCCAATCGCCAGTCCCACCTTCGACGGCTCCCCCCTACAAGAGGTTGGGCCACCGGCTTCGGGTGTTACCGACTTTCGTGACGTGACGGGCGGTGTGTACAAGGCCCGAGAACGTATTCACCGCAGCGTTGCTGATCTGCGATTACTAGCGACTCCGACTTCATGGGGTCGAGTTGCAGACCCCAATCCGAACTGAGACCGGCTTTTTGGGATTCGCTCCACCTCACGGCATCGCAACCCTTTGTACCGGCCATTGTAGCATGCGTGAAGCCCAAGACATAAGGGGCATGATGATTTGACGTCATCCCCACCTTCCTCCGAGTTGACCCCGGCAGTCTCCCATGAGTCCCCGGCATAACCCGCTGGCAACACAGGACAAGGGTTGCGCTCGTTGCGGGACTTAACCCAACATCTCACGACACGAGCTGACGACAACCATGCACCACCTGTACACCGACCTTGCGGGGCACCCATCTCTGGATGTTTCCGGTGTATGTCAAGCCTTGGTAAGGTTCTTCGCGTTGCATCGAATTAATCCGCATGCTCCGCCGCTTGTGCGGGCCCCCGTCAATTCCTTTGAGTTTTAGCCTTGCGGCCGTACTCCCCAGGCGGGGCACTTAATGCGTTAGCTGCGGCACGGAACCCGTGGAATGGGTCCCACACCTAGTGCCCAACGTTTACGGCATGGACTACCAGGGTATCTAATCCTGTTCGCTCCCCATGCTTTCGCTCCTCAGCGTCAGTAACGGCCCAGAGACCCGCCTTCGCCACCGGTGTTCCTCCTGATATCTGCGCATTCCACCGCTACACCAGGAATTCCAGTCTCCCCTACCGCACTCTAGTCTGCCCGTACCCACTGCAGGCGCGAGGTTAAGCCTCGCGTTTTCACAGCAGACGCGACAAACCGCCTACGAGCTCTTTACGCCCAATAATTCCGGACAACGCTTGCGCCCTACGTATTACCGCGGCTGCTGGCACGTAGTTAGCCGGCGCTTCTTCTGCAGGTACCGTCAACCCGAAGGCCTTCTTCCCTACTGAAAGAGGTTTACAACCCGAAGGCCGTCATCCCTCACGCGGCGTCGCTGCATCAGGCTTGCGCCCATTGTGCAATATTCCCCACTGCTGCCTCCCGTAGGAGTCTGGGCCGTGTCTCAGTCCCAGTGTGGCCGGTCACCCTCTCAGGCCGGCTACCCGTCGTCGCCTTGGTAGGCCATCACCCCACCAACAAGCTGATAGGCCGCGAGCCCATCCCCAACCGATAAATCTTTCCACACACCACCATGCGATAGCGCGTCATATCCGGTATTAGCCACGGTTTCCCGCGGTTATCCCGAAGTCAGGGGCAGGTTGCTCACGTGTTACTCACCCGTTCGCCACTAATCCACCAGCAAGCTGGCATCATCGTTCGACTTGCATGTGTTAAGCACGCCGCCAGCGTTCGTCCTGAGCCAGGATCAAACTCTCCGTTAAAAAACACTCGCCAAACCACACCCAAAAGCGCGGCCGACAAACCATACGAAGAGCACACCCCCAACCCACCAAAGCAGGCCAAGAGCAAACCCATGACTACACACACCCAGACCCAACCGGGGGCCAGGACCAGGCGCGATAACCAAAACAAAACAAAGACCCCAGACACCACAACCAACCCCCCCACCCACAAAAAGCAGGAAGACCAGCCACGACACCCAGAATCAAATGGCATCAAAAACTTGGCACACTGTTGAGTTCTCAAGAAACAGACACACACCACCCAGACCCGAAACAACCCCCGGACCCGAACTGGGGCAACCTCTCTAACTTATACCCCCCACCGCACCCAGTCAACTTCACCAGTCTCCCAGCTCCATCGACCGAACCACGCCGGCCAGGCACCCCACCAACGACCGCAGCACAACACCACGAACCGAAGAGGGAAAGTCCCGCGGGAACGGCCACCATCACGGTGTCCGTACCTCCCTGGCGGGACTCAGAAATATTAAGCAGCCCCCACCCCCACCGTCAAACCCACCCACCATGGCCTACACCACACCCCCACCACCCAGCCGCCACACGCCACCCGACCGCCCCCCCACACCACCCGAACGAGGCGAGCGGGAGTGCGACAGCGCCCCACCCGAGTCGGGTGGGGCGCTGGGGAGGTGCGTCGGCGACGGCCGGGGCCGGCGTCGCGTCCCTACTCGAGGATCGCTCCCCGGGAGGCCGAGCGGACGAGCTTGGTGTACTTGCCGAGGACGCCCTTGGTGTACCGGGGCGGCAGCGGCTGCCAGCCGTCGCGGCGACGGGACAGCTCGGCGTCGTCGACGAGAAGCTCGAGGCGACCACCGGCGACGTCGAGCCGGATCTGGTCGCCGTCCTGGATGAACGCGATGGGACCGCCGTCGACCGCCTCGGGGGCGATGTGTCCCACGCACAGACCGGTGGTGCCACCCGAGAACCGGCCGTCCGTGAGCAGCAGGACGTCCTTGCCGAGGCCGGCGCCCTTGATGGCGCCGGTGATCGCGAGCATCTCGCGCATGCCCGGCCCACCCTTGGGCCCCTCGTACCGGATCACGACAACGTCCCCATGACCGATCGTGCCGTTCTCGAGCGCGTCCATCGCAGCCCGTTCGCGGTCGAACACGCGCGCGCTGCCCTCGAAGACGTCGGACTCGAAGCCGGCCGACTTCACGACGGCGCCCTCGGGAGCGAGCGAGCCGTGGAGGATCGTGATGCCACCGGTCGGGGCGATCGGGGTCGACGCCGCGCGGAGCACCTTCCCGTCCGGTGCGGGCGGGTCGAGCTTCTCGAGGTTCTCCGCCACGGTCTGGCCCGTGACCGTCATGCAGTCACCGTCGAGGAGGCCGGCGTCGAGCAGCGACCTCATGACCACCTGGATGCCACCCACCCGGTCCACGTCGTTCATGACGTAACGGCCGTAGGGCTTGAGGTCGGCGAGGTGGGGCACCTTGGCGCCGATGCGCCGGAAGTCGTCGAGGGTGAGGTCGACGTCCGCCTCGTGGGCGACGGCCAAGAGGTGGAGAACCGCGTTCGTCGAACCGCCGAAGGCCTGGACCACCGCGATGGCGTTCTCGAACGCTGCCTTCGTCATGATGTCGTGGGAGGTGATGCCCTGCCGGAGCAGCTCCACCACGGCCTCCCCGGCCCGTCGGGCGGCGGCGTCGCGGCGCCGGTCGGCCGACGGCGGGCTGGCCGAACCGGGGATCGACATGCCGATCGCCTCGGCGACCGTCGCCATGGTGTTCGCCGTGTAGTAGCCACCACAGGCACCCTCACCGGGACAGATCGCGCGCTCGATCCGCTCGAGGTCCTCGGTGCTCATGAGGCCGCGGGAGCAGGCTCCGACCGCCTCGAACGCATCGATGATGGTCACGTCCTTCTCGGTGCCGTCCGAGAGCTTGACCCATCCCGGCATGATGGTGCCGGCGTAAATGAAGACGCTCGCCAGGTCGAGCCGCGCCGCTGCCATGAGCATGCCGGGAAGCGACTTGTCACAGCCGGCGAGCAGGACCGATCCATCGAGGCGCTCCGCCTGCATGACGGTCTCGACGGAGTCGGCGATCACGTCCCGCGAGACCAGCGAGAAGTGCATCCCCTCGTGCCCCATCGAGATCCCGTCAGAGACCGAGATGGTCCCGAACTGGAGGGGATACCCGCCACCTGCGTGGACACCGTCCTTCGCGGCCTGCGCCAGCCGGTCGAGGGAGAGGTTGCAAGGAGTGATCTCGTTCCAGGAGCTCGCGACGCCGATCTGGGGCTTGGCGAAGTCCTCGTCACCCATACCCACCGCTCGAAGCATGCCGCGCGCGGCGGTGGCCTCGATGCCATCCGTGACCGTGCGGCTACGGGGCTTGATGTCCGGGCCGGTAGCTGTGTCATCCATGCGACTGAGTCTAGAGCGACCCGCTTCCCCCGCTGCGCATGTGGTCGAGCGTCGGACACCGGCACGGGCTAACCGGCGCGGCGCCCTTCGGCGCGTGGGCGCGATCAAGGCCCGGGCTGGCATCGGTGTCCGCTGGGCGTGACGTCCGACCTGAGTTTGGTCACCGCGTCGCGCTGCGGGATCGCGTAGTTCGTTGACCTGCGGTGATGGGAGCGTGGGAGGCGGTTCTGAGGCACTAATTGGTGCTCTACCGTGGGGTTTGTGGCGTGGATCCGGCGGGTGCGGACGGCCTCGGGGGCGACGGCCGTGCAGATCGCTGAGTCCGTTGGGGGTCGTCGGCGGATCGTCGTGCACGTCGGGTCGGCGCATACCGAGGCCGAGCTCGGGCTGCTCGTCGAGCGGGCGCGGGAGCTGCTGGACGACCCGGGCCAGGACCAGCTCGACCTCGGCCTCGAGCCGGCGGCGCCCAGAACGACGCTGATCGGCCGGCCCGGAGTGGCGGCTCTCTTCGGCGAGCCGGGCTCCCCGGTACAGGAGCGGCGGGGACCGGTCGCACCGCCCCGGGTGGTGGCGACCTCCTCTCGGGTGCTCTACGACGCACTCGCCGCGGTGTTCACCGATCTGGGGTTCGACGCCCTGGGCGATGAGGTGTTCCGGGACCTGGTGATCGCCCGGATCGTGGAGCCGACCTCGATCCTGGACACCGCCCGGGTGCTGACCGACCTCGGCGTGAGGCCGGCGAGTGAGAAGACGATGCGCCGCACCCTGGCCCGGGCCGCGGCCGGCGAGGGGCCCGGCGCCTACCGGGACAAGGTCGCCGCGTTGTGCTTCACCCACGCGGTGACCAGCGGTGACGTCTCGCTGTGCTTGTACGACGTGACGACGTTGTACTTCGAGGCGGAGAAGGAGGACGACCTGCGCAAGGTCGGCTACTCCAAGGAACGCCGCGTCGACCCGCAGATCGTCGTCGGCCTGCTCGTCGACCGGCACGGGTTCCCGCTCGAGATCGGCTGCTACGAGGGCAACCAGGCCGAGACCGCCACGATCGTGCCGATCGTCAAGCAGTTCCAGGACCGGCACGGCGTCGAGGACATGGTCGTCGTCGCCGACGCCGGGATGCTCTCGGCGGGCAACCTGGCCGCTCTGGAGGAGGCGAACCTGCGCTTCATCGTCGGCTCCCGGGTGACCAAGGCACCGCTGGACCTGGCCTCGCACTTCCGCTGGCACGGGGACGCGTTCACCGACGCCCAGGTCATCGACACCCTCACGCCCCGGACCGGGCGGCACCGCAGCGAGAACAACGAAGCGGTCAAGGTCGAGCCGATCTGGGACCGTGACCGCCACCCTGGGTCGTGGCGGGCGGTCTGGGCCTACTCGGCCAAGCGGGCGGCGCGGGACGGGAAGACGTTGACGTTGCAGGAGAACCGGGCCCGCGCGGTCATCGCCGGGGAGAAGGCCACCCGGACCCCGCGGTTCGTCAAGACCACCGGTGACGCGCGCAGCCTGGACGAGGCCGCCCTCGCCAGGGCGCGGCGCCTGGTCGGGCTCAAGGGCTACGTCACGAACATCCCCGCCCGGCTGATGCCCGCGGGTGAGGTCATCGGGTCGTACCACGAGCTCTGGCACGTCGAGCAGTCGTTTCGGATGTCCAAGACCGATCTGGCCGCCCGGCCCATGTTCGTTCGAACCCGGGACGCGATCGAGGCCCACCTGACCATCGTGTTCACCGCACTGGCCGTCTCCCGCGAGGTCCAGGCCCGCTCTGGGCTCGCGATCCGCAACGTCATCCGCCAGCTCCGGCCGCTGCGCTCAGCGACCATCACGGCCAACGGCGCCACCCAAACCATCCCGCCGCACATCGACCCCGACCGACGGACCATCATCGACGCCCTCACGACCGGGAAAACTCAGGCACTAAGCGAATGACCGAACTCAGGGGCCGGTAGCTGTGTCATCCATGCGACTGAGTCTAGAGCGACCCGCTTCCCCCGCTGCGCATGTGGTCGAGCGTCGGACACCGGCACGGGCTAACCGGCGCGGCGCCCTTCGGCGCGTGGGCGCGATCAAGGCCCGGGCTGGCATCGGTGTCCGCTGGGCGTGACGTCCGAGAAGGAGGGACGCCTGGGAGGGGGTCGGGGGGCGCAGGCGGGAGTGCATCAAGGGCCGGCCCGTTCGGGCGTGGCCAGCTCATGGGTCGGGAATGCAGAAAGGCCACACCCTTTCGGGTGTGGCCTTTCCACAATGGTGTTCGGCGGTGTCCTACTCTCCCACACAGTCTCCCGTGCAGTACCATCGGCGCTGAGGGGCTTAGCTTCCGGGTTCGGAATGGGACCGGGCGTTTCCCCCTCGCTATGACCGCCGTAACTCTGTCGAGTTGTCGCAACCGTTCCGTCACCCCGTGACCACCAGCTGGCCCCCGTGTGGGGGTGTGGTGGGTGGGGTGCCGGGGTGCGTTACCCGGGAACCGTACAGTGGACGCAAGCAGCTGTTTGATGCTTTGTGTTGTGGCAAGTTGTCGGCCAATTAGTACCGGTCAGCTTCACGAGTCGTTAGTCCTCGCTTCCACATCCGGCCTATCAACCCAGTGGTCTGCTGGGGGCCTTCCCAGGACAAGCCTGGTGGAAACCTCATCTTGAAGCAGGCTTCCCGCTTAGATGCTTTCAGCGGTTATCCCTCCCGAACGTAGCCAACCAGCCGTGCTCCTGGCGGAACAACTGGCACACCAGAGGTTCGTCCGTCCCGGTCCTCTCGTACTAGGGACAGCCCTTCTCAAGTTTCCTGCGCGCGCAGCGGATAGGGACCGAACTGTCTCACGACGTTCTAAACCCAGCTCGCGTACCGCTTTAATGGGCGAACAGCCCAACCCTTGGGACCTACTCCAGCCCCAGGATGCGACGAGCCGACATCGAGGTGCCAAACCATGCCGTCGATATGGACTCTTGGGCAAGATCAGCCTGTTATCCCCGGGGTACCTTTTATCCGTTGAGCGACGGCGCTTCCACAAGCCACCGCCGGATCACTAGTTCCGACTTTCGTCCCTGCTCGACCTGTCAGTCTCACAGTCAAGCTCCCTTGTGCACTTGCACTCGACACCTGATTGCCAACCAGGCTGAGGGAACCTTTGAGCGCCTCCGTTACATTTTAGGAGGCAACCGCCCCAGTTAAACTACCCACCAGGCACTGTCCCTGGTCCGGATCACGGACCGAGGTTAGATGTGCAGTACGACCAGAGTGGTATTTCAACGATGACTCCACACTCACTGGCGTGAATGCTTCACAGTCTCCCACCTATCCTACACAAGCCGTACCGAACACCAATACCAAGCTATAGTAAAGGTCCCGGGGTCTTTCCGTCCTGCTGCGCGTAACGAGCATCTTTACTCGTAGTGCAATTTCGCCGAGTTCGCGGTTGAGACAGCGGAGAAGTCGTTACGCCATTCGTGCAGGTCGGAACTTACCCGACAAGGAATTTCGCTACCTTAGGATGGTTATAGTTACCACCGCCGTTTACTGGGGCTTAAATTCTGAGCTTCGCCTTGCGGCTGACCCGTCCTCTTAACCTTCCAGCACCGGGCAGGCGTCAGTCCGTATACATCGTCTTGCGACTTCGCACGGACCTGTGTTTTTAGTAAACAGTCGCTTCTCCCTGGTCTCTGCGGCCCTCAAAGGCTAGCCAGCAAGTGGCTTCACCCCTCAGGCCCCCCTTCTCCCGAAGTTACGGGGGCATTTTGCCGAGTTCCTTAACCACGATTCTCTCGATCGCCTTGGTATACTCTACCTGACCACCTGAGTCGGTTTAGGGTACGGGCGGCTAGTCCCTCGCGTCGAGGCTTTTCTAGGCAGCATAGGATCACCCTACTTCCCCCCTACGGGGTCACTATCGGATCTGAGGCTCATATGGGGTGCGGATTTGCCTGCACCCCGCCCTGCATCCTTAGACGTGCATTGCCATTAAGCACGCGGTGGCTACCTGTCTGCGTCACCCCTGTTAACACGCTTACCTACTACCGGATCGGGTCCCACGCGCCCTCGCCGCCCGGCCCGAAGGCCAGAAGACAAGTTTGGGTGGTCAGCATCACCGGGCTCGGTATGGTCGGTCCTTCGCCGGTACGGGAATATCAACCCGTTGTCCATCGACTACGCCTGTCGGCCTCGCCTTAGGTCCCGACTTACCCAGGGCGGATTAGCCTGGCCCTGGAACCCTTGGTCATTCGGCGGACGGGTTTCTCACCCGTCATTCGCTACTCATGCCTGCATTCTCACTCGTGTGGGATCCACCACTGGGTCACCCCGCAGCTTCACCTCCCACACGACGCTCCCCTACCCATCCACGCCCCTGAACACCCATCAAGTAGGTGCTGGGGTATGCGTGAATGCCACAGCTTCGGCGGTGTGCTTGAGCCCCGCTACATTGTCGGCGCAGAATCACTTGACCAGTGAGCTATTACGCACTCTTTCAAGGGTGGCTGCTTCTAAGCCAACCTCCTGGTTGTCTGTGCAACTCCACATCCTTTCCCACTTAGCACACGCTTGGGGGCCTTAGCTGGTGGTCTGGGCTGTTTCCCTCTCGACTACGAAGCTTATCCCCCGCAGTCTCACTGCCATGCTCTCACTTACCGGCATTCGGAGTTTGGTTGACGTCAGTAACCTTGTAGGGCCCATCGGCCATCCAGTAGCTCTACCTCCGGCAAGAAACACATGACGCTGCACCTAAATGCATTTCGGGGAGAACCAGCTATCACGGAGTTTGATTGGCCTTTCACCCCTACCCACAGGTCATCCCCTCAGTTTTCAACCTAAGTGGGTTCGGTCCTCCACGCGGTCTTACCCGCGCTTCAACCTGCCCATGGGTAGATCACTCCGCTTCGGGTCTAGAGCACGCGACTAAAGACGCCCTATTCGGACTCGCTTTCGCTACGGCTTCCCCACACGGGTTAACCTCGCCACATGCCACTAACTCGCAGGCTCATTCTTCAAAAGGCACGCCGTCACCCCAACCATGGAGGCTCCGACGGATTGTAAGCATCCGGTTTCAGGTACTATTTCACTCCCCTCCCGGGGTACTTTTCACCTTTCCCTCACGGTACTAGTCCGCTATCGGTCACCAGGTAGTATTTAGGCTTACCAAGTGGTCTTGGCAGATTCACACGGGATTTCACGGGCCCCGTGCTACTCGGGATACCTCCAAGGAGGCCGCGATGTTTCGTCTACGGGGGTCTCACCCACTACGCCCGGCCTTCCCAGACCGTTCGACTACACCACGACTTTCTCACTCCACACCGCCCCGGCAGAGACGGTAAGCAGGTCCCACGACCCCGAAGGTGCAACGCCCGCCGGCTATCACACACCCCCGGTTTAGCCTCATCCGCTTTCGCTCGCCACTACTCACGGAATATCTCTTCCTGTGGGTACTGAGATGTTTCACTTCCCCACGTTCCCCCCACACGCCCTATATATTCAGGCGCGGGTAACCAGACATGACTCTGGCCGGGTTTCCCCATTCGGACACCCTCGGATCACAGCTCGTTTGCCAGCTCCCCGAGGCTTATCGCAGGCTACAACGTCCTTCTTCGGCTCCTGGTGCCAAGGCATCCACCGAATGCTCTTAAAAACTTGCCACAAAAGATCAAAGATGCTCGCGTCCACTGTACAGTTCTCAAACAACGCACCAACACCCGCCCGAACCCCCCAACCAACACGGGGGACCGGACCAGGAATGGTCACCAGAAGGCCAGCCACCACACCCACCGGCACAACCGGTCGGCGCGGGCCTGTTCCCTCAGGACCCAACAGCATGCACAAGTCCTTGACGTTCCACCCGTGAGCGAACTGCCCGGTGAACACTCGCCACCGACAGCAGCCACAAACACCCACCCCCCGAACAGGGACGCGGATGCGCTGTGAAGCTCCTTAGAAAGGAGGTGATCCAGCCGCACCTTCCGGTACGGCTACCTTGTTACGACTTCGTCCCAATCGCCAGTCCCACCTTCGACGGCTCCCCCCTACAAGAGGTTGGGCCACCGGCTTCGGGTGTTACCGACTTTCGTGACGTGACGGGCGGTGTGTACAAGGCCCGAGAACGTATTCACCGCAGCGTTGCTGATCTGCGATTACTAGCGACTCCGACTTCATGGGGTCGAGTTGCAGACCCCAATCCGAACTGAGACCGGCTTTTTGGGATTCGCTCCACCTCACGGCATCGCAACCCTTTGTACCGGCCATTGTAGCATGCGTGAAGCCCAAGACATAAGGGGCATGATGATTTGACGTCATCCCCACCTTCCTCCGAGTTGACCCCGGCAGTCTCCCATGAGTCCCCGGCATAACCCGCTGGCAACACAGGACAAGGGTTGCGCTCGTTGCGGGACTTAACCCAACATCTCACGACACGAGCTGACGACAACCATGCACCACCTGTACACCGACCTTGCGGGGCACCCATCTCTGGATGTTTCCGGTGTATGTCAAGCCTTGGTAAGGTTCTTCGCGTTGCATCGAATTAATCCGCATGCTCCGCCGCTTGTGCGGGCCCCCGTCAATTCCTTTGAGTTTTAGCCTTGCGGCCGTACTCCCCAGGCGGGGCACTTAATGCGTTAGCTGCGGCACGGAACCCGTGGAATGGGTCCCACACCTAGTGCCCAACGTTTACGGCATGGACTACCAGGGTATCTAATCCTGTTCGCTCCCCATGCTTTCGCTCCTCAGCGTCAGTAACGGCCCAGAGACCCGCCTTCGCCACCGGTGTTCCTCCTGATATCTGCGCATTCCACCGCTACACCAGGAATTCCAGTCTCCCCTACCGCACTCTAGTCTGCCCGTACCCACTGCAGGCGCGAGGTTAAGCCTCGCGTTTTCACAGCAGACGCGACAAACCGCCTACGAGCTCTTTACGCCCAATAATTCCGGACAACGCTTGCGCCCTACGTATTACCGCGGCTGCTGGCACGTAGTTAGCCGGCGCTTCTTCTGCAGGTACCGTCAACCCGAAGGCCTTCTTCCCTACTGAAAGAGGTTTACAACCCGAAGGCCGTCATCCCTCACGCGGCGTCGCTGCATCAGGCTTGCGCCCATTGTGCAATATTCCCCACTGCTGCCTCCCGTAGGAGTCTGGGCCGTGTCTCAGTCCCAGTGTGGCCGGTCACCCTCTCAGGCCGGCTACCCGTCGTCGCCTTGGTAGGCCATCACCCCACCAACAAGCTGATAGGCCGCGAGCCCATCCCCAACCGATAAATCTTTCCACACACCACCATGCGATAGCGCGTCATATCCGGTATTAGCCACGGTTTCCCGCGGTTATCCCGAAGTCAGGGGCAGGTTGCTCACGTGTTACTCACCCGTTCGCCACTAATCCACCAGCAAGCTGGCATCATCGTTCGACTTGCATGTGTTAAGCACGCCGCCAGCGTTCGTCCTGAGCCAGGATCAAACTCTCCGTTAAAAAACACTCGCCAAACCACACCCAAAAGCGCGGCCGACAAACCATACGAAGAGCACACCCCCAACCCACCAAAGCAGGCCAAGAGCAAACCCATGACTACACACACCCAGACCCAACCGGGGGCCAGGACCAGGCGCGATAACCAAAACAAAACAAAGACCCCAGACACCACAACCAACCCCCCCACCCACAAAAAGCAGGAAGACCAGCCACGACACCCAGAATCAAATGGCATCAAAAACTTGGCACACTGTTGAGTTCTCAAGAAACAGACACACACCACCCAGACCCGAAACAACCCTCGGACCCGAACTGGGGCAACCTCTCTAACTTATACCCCCCACCGCACCCAGTCAACTTCACCAGTCTCCCAGCTCCATCGACCGAACCACGCCGGCCAGGCACCCCACCAACGACCGCAGCACAACACCACGAACCGAAGAGGGAAAGTCCCGCGGGAACGGCCACCATCACGGTGTCCGTACCTCCCTGGCGGGACTCAGAAATATTAAGCAGCCCCCACCCCCACCGTCAAACCCACCCACCATGGCCTACACCACACCCCCACCACCCAGCCGCCACACGCCACCCGACCGCCCCCCCCACACCACCCGAACGAGGCGAGCGAGTCGTGGCGCCACTTCCCGAGCACCGGCAGACGTCGCCCGTGACGCCGGTGGTCGCGGTGTCCCGCACCCGTGGAGCTGGCTTCGCGTGGACCGAGCACGAGTCGACCTCCGGTGGGCCGGCGGATGAGGTCCGGTCCGCAACGACGCGACCCCCCGGCCGGGGGGTCGCGTCGTCGGTCGAGCAGCCGGCCGTGAGGCGGCCGGACGGGGTCAGATCTTCGCGAGCTGCAGCTCCTTGTTGTCGACCTGCGGGGCGGTCCAGAGCTTCCGCGCGACGACAGCGAGGACGAGGTAGACCGCGACGAAGAGGACGAGGCCGATGTTGAGGCCGATCCCGAAGATCCACATGTACGCGATGGCACCTGCGGCCAGCACGTAGTAGGTCATGGGGATGATGGTCTTGCGGATGAGGTCGCCCTCGCGGCCGAGGAGGCCCACCGTGGCTGCGGCGGCCACGATGTTGTGGATGGCGACCATGTTGCCGGCCGCGCCACCGACGGCCTGGGCGGCCACGACGGTCTCGGGGCTGGACGCCCCGATCCCCTCACCGGTGGAGAACTGGAACAGCGAGAACATCATGTTCGACACCGTGTTCGACCCCGCGACGAACGCGCCGAGCGCGCCGATGGTCGGGGCGATGACGGGCCAGTTCTGCCCCATCAGATCCGCAGCGCCCTCGGCGAGCGTGAGCGGCATGGAGTTGTACCCCGAGTCGTTGAAGTTGGTCCCGGAGTTGATGAAGATCCGGACGAGCGGCAGGGCCGTCAGCAGCGCGAAGGCCGCCCCGAGCAGCTGGCCGCTGGCGACCTTCCAGGACGCGGCGATCTTCTTGCTGTTCATCCGGTGCAGCACGTAGGTGATGAGGATCGCGAGCAGGAAGATGGCGCCCGGGGAGTACAGCAGGTCCATGTTCTGCGAGATGCCCGAGCCGAAGATGTCCTGGACCTTGATGACCGCCGGACCCGTGAGGAACGCCTTGACGGCGGGGATGTTGCGGGTGATGAGGAGCAGCGCGGCGACGATGACGTAGGGCGCCCACGCCCGGGTCATCGACATCCGCTTGGTGAGGTGCGACGCCTCCTCAAGGGGGTCCACGGTTCCCATCCACCGGGGGCTCCACCGCTCCCGCGGCGGGAAGTCCCAGACGTCCTTGGGCATGAGGAAGCCCTTGGACGAGGTGTACATGACCACGACCAGGCCGATGAACCCCCCGAGCATGGAGGGGAACTCCGGGCCCAGCAGGTAGGCGACCGCCAGGTAGGGCAGGATCATGGCCAGCGCGGCGTAGAGCGCAAAGGGGGCCACGGCGAGGCCGGCTCGGAAGTCGCGCTTCTCGCCGAAGAAGCCGGTCATGAGCGTCACCATGAAGAGCGGGACGAGCAGGCCCACGATGGCGTGGATCGTGGCCACCTGGGTGGCCGTGTGCGCGATGAACTCGCTCTGGTCCAGGCCGAGAGCCCCCGCACGTGCGGCGGCGTTCTCGACGAGGGTGCCGTCGGTGCCCGACAGGCCCGTGCCGATGCCGACGTTCATCGGCGTCCCGACGGCGCCGAAGCTCACCGGGGTGGACTGGATGATCAGACCCGCCATGACCGCCGCCATGGCCGGGAAGCCCAGCGCGAGCAGCAGGGGCGAGACGACGGCGGCCGGCGTGCCGAAGCCGGCGGCGCCCTCGATGAAGGAGCCGAAGAGCCAGGCGATGATGATGACCTGGATGCGACGGTCCGCACTGATCCGGGTGAAGCCGGCCCGGATGGTGTCCAGGGCTCCGCTCTTGGTGATGGTCTCGAGCAGCAGCAGCGCCCCGAACACGATCCAGAGCAGCCCGATGGCGATGAGGACGCCCTGCACCGTCGAGGCGGCGATGGCGTTCCAGCTCATCTGCCAGACCGCCGCGGCGATGATCACCACGGCCACGAGGCCGACCGGCATGGCGTACTTGGCCGGCCAGCGGAATCCGATGAGGAGCGTGCCGACGATGATGATCGGCAACGCTGCGAGTAGTGCCAGTACAGCTAGGTTGTCCACGAGCCCTCCCAGGGACCGGCACCCTCGCCGGTCATGTCCGTGAATTTCACGATACGGAAACTATGGTTCACGTACCGGAGTAACGACAGGACAGTAGTCCGCATCACACCGCGAGGGCAATACCCCAGACGAGTTCCGATAACAAGGGTCGCAGGGCTGCCCGCGTCAACCAGGACGAGTCGGGCGGGGAGGGGGAGAACGTTGCGGCGGGCGGCGGACGGCTGCCCCCGCAAGCGCGCCGGTGCAGGGGTGCCCCCGGCGGGCGCACGCCGAGGGCGAGCCAGGGGGCACGCCAGAGCCACCCGGCTCGCCAGGAAGGGCGAGAACGCGGGCACGCCGAGGAGCGGCGCCGCTCACGCGACGCCGCTCAGGCCAGGGTCGGCGCTCAGGGTGCCGATCCGCTCTGGGCCGGGATCAGCCGCACCCACCTGCGCCGCAGGCGCACGTCCCGCACCCGCCGCCCGCCGCGTCCGCGGCGGCCGGGACCGCCTCCGGCGCGGGTCCCGCGCCGAACCGGCCCACCTTCGGCCGGGTCGGGTCCTTGCGCGGCGGGTTCTCCAGGAGTGTCTGGACCGGCAGCCCGCGCAGCGACGCGTCGAGCACGAGGATCATGTGCGCCGTCGCCATGTGCTTGCCCTGGCGCCCGAGGGCGTCGGTGATCTGCAGCAGGCACCCGGGGTTGGACGTCACGAGCAGCTCGGCCTGGGTGGCCGCGACGTTCGTCGCCTTGCGGTCGCCCAGCTCGCGGGCCGGTTCGGGACGCACGAGATTGTAGATGCCGGCAGACCCGCAGCACAGGTCGCCGTCGGCGATCTCCTTGAGCGACAGCCCGGGGATCCCGCGAAGGAGCTGACGGGGCTGCGCCCGCACCCCCTGGGCGTGCGAGAGGTGGCACGCGTCGTGGTAGGCGATCGTGACGGGCAACGGGTGCCGCTGCGCGACCGGACCGAGCTCGACGAGGATCTCGGAGATGTCGCGGACCTTGTCCGAGAACGCCCGCGCACGCTCGGCGTAGGCGGGGTCGTCCGCGAGGAGGTGCGCGTAGTCCTTCATGGTCGAGCCGCAGCCCGCGGAGTTGACCACGATGCGCTCGACGCCGGCGTCGCTGAACGCGTCGATGAGGGCACGGGCGTACCGCAGGCCCTCCTCCTCGCGCCCGGCGTGGACGGACAGCGCCCCGCAGCACTCCTGCGCGGGCGGGGTGACGACGTCACAGCCCTCGAGGTTGAGCACCCGCACCGTGGCGGCGTTGACCCCGGGGTAGAACTCGCGCTGGACGCAGCCGAGCAGCATCCCCACGGTCATCCGGCGGGGCCCCTTGGCGGGCATGACCTCCGGGATGCGCACCTGGCGCTGCACGGGCGGGGCGATGGCCTCCATCGTGGCCAGCGTCGGGGAGATCCGCTCCAGGACGCCCGAGCCGCGGACGAGCCTGGACAGCCCGCTGCGCTGGTACAGGGCCAGCGGTCCGCGCATGAGCCGGAGCCGGTCCGGCCGGGGGAACAGCGCGAAGATCGCCTCGCGGACGGCCCGCTCCCCCACCGAACGGTGCTGCGAGCCGCGCCGCTGCACCTGCTGGCGCGTGGCCTCGATGAGCTTGTCGTACTGCACGCCCGAGGGGCAGGCCGTCACGCACGCCATGCACCCGAGGCAGTTGTCGATGTGCTCGACCATCGACGGGCTCATCGGCTCGCCCTCGAGCCCCTCCTTCATGAGGTAGATGCGCCCACGCGGGGAGTCCATCTCCTCGCCCCACAGGTTGTAGGTGGGGCAGGCCGGCAGACAGAACCCGCAGTGCACGCAGTCGTCGATGAGCTCGCGAGCGGGCGGGTGGTGGTCGTCGAAGGCGGCGAGCCCCAGCACGTCCGGCAGCGTCGTGCCCGACTGCGCCGGCTCCGCCGACCCCATGGTCCCCTTCGTCGCGTCGACGCTCATCAGATACCTCCCACGAACCGGCCCGGCGCGAGGTTGCGTCCGGGGTCGAGCTGTTCCTTGATGCCACGCATGAGGCCGAGACCGGCCACCGGCCCCCACACGTCCAGCCCGTCGCGCAGCTCGGCCGGAGCAGTGAGGACGACGACGGTGCCCTCCCGCGGGCTCGGCGCCGCCGCGCGCAGGTCCGCCAGCACCCCGGCGACGGCGTCCGGCGCCGGGGCCGTGAGACCGGCGTGGAGCACGCCGAGCGCGCTGCCGCGCAGCGCGACGGACGCACCGTGGCGCTCCTCGCTCGAGCGCGCCGCGGCGAGGAGGTCCGCGACACCGGTGAGGGTGGCGGTGGCCTTGGCGGTCACGTCCCCGCCGGGCAGGCGCGCCCACCACGACGGCGGCTCACCGATCTCGCCGCCGACCAGGGCGACGGTCTCCTCGGCGCGCGCGGCCACGGCCTCCTCGGTGCCCTCCAGGAGCACCGCGACCGTGGCCTCGTCGCTGCCTGCGGGGCGGTCGATCTCCACCGCGGCGGGGGCGAGCCGGGAGGCGACGACGGTGCGCGCGAGCTCGGCCGCCTCGGCGAGCGGAGCGGTGCGCAGGACGAACCGGCGGGCCGGTCGCACGGGGTGGAGGCGGAACGCCGCGCGCACGATGACCCCGAGGGTGCCGTAGGAGCCGGTCATGATCTTGGCCAGGTCGTACCCGGCGACGTTCTTGACCACCTTGCCGCCCGACGTCGCCACCGTGCCGTCCGCCAGGACGACCGTGGTGCCCAGGACGAGGTCGCGCAGGGCGAGACGCTGGAGCCGGCGCGGCCCCGTCGCGGCGGTCGCGAGGGCGCCGCCGATCGTCGAGCCGGCCTCGAGGCGCTCGCGCGGCACGTCCGCCACGAGCTCCTGCCCGGCCCGGCCGACCTCCTCCTGGAGGTCCTTCAGCGCCAGCCCCGCCTCGGCGACGACGACGAGGTCGCCCGCCTCGTGCTCCACCAGGCGGTCCAGACCGCGTGTGTCCAGGATGAGGTCGACCCGCTCGGGCGGGACGCCCCACGTCAGCGCCGTGCCCGCCCCGCGGGCGACCGTCACCAGGCCCTGCCCGGTGGCCTCGCGCAGGAGGGCGGAGGTCGCCTCGACCGAGGTGGGCCGGGCGACGGCGGCGGCGGTGACGCCGTCGACGGTGTCGGTGTCCTGCGCGGGGCGGACCTCGCCCGCGCCGTCGAGGCTGCGGGCCAGCGTGGTGATGTCGATGCTCATCAGAAGACCTCCGCCAGTCCGGCTTCCTGCAGGGGGTGGGCGCCCTGGTGACGACCAGGACGCTCGCCGCACAGCCGCGGCGTGGGGAAGACCTTCCCCGGGTTGGAGATGCCGGCAGGGTCGAAGGCGCACCGCACCGCCTGCATGGTGGCCAGGTCGTCCTCGGAGAACATGCGCGGCATGTACTTCGCCTTGTCCGAGCCCACGCCGTGCTCACCGGTGATGGACCCGCCGTTGGCGATGCACAGGTCGAGGATGCCGCCGGCGACCTCCTCGGCCCGCTCTGCCGCGCCCTCCTCGGCGTCGTCGAAGAGGACGAGGGGGTGGAGGTTGCCGTCCCCGGCGTGGAAGACGTTGGCGACCCGGACCCCGCGCTCGGCGGACATCTGGGCGATCTCGCGCAGCACCTTCGGCAGCGCGGTGCGCGGGATGACGCCGTCCTGGACGATGTAGTCGGGGCTGATCCGCCCGACGGCGGCGAAGGCGGACTTGCGGCCCTTCCAGATGAGGGCGCGCTCGACGTCGTCGGCGGCGACCCGCACCTCGAAGGCACCGGCCTCCTGGCAGTGGCGCACCACCTCGTCGAACTCCCCCTCGACGTCCGCGGCCGCGCCGTCGAGCTCGACGACGAGGACGGCCCCCGCGCCGGCGGGGTAGCCGCAGTGGACCGCCTTCTCGGCGGCCTCGATGGCCAGGGCGTCCATCATCTCGATGGCGGCGGGGATGACGCCCGCGGCGATGATCGCCGAGGTGGCCGCCCCGGCGTCGTCGGTAGAGGCGAACCCGGCGAGGATCGTGCGGACGTCCTCGGGCAGGCGGGTCAGGCGCACGGTGGCGGCGGTGACGATCCCGAGGGTGCCCTCGGAGCCCACGAGGGCACCGAGCAGGTCGTAGCCCGGCGGGTCGGGCGCCTTGCCGCCGATCTCGACGAGCTCCCCGCCCGGGGTGACGAGGTCGAGCCCGGTGACGTGGTTGGTCGTGAAGCCGTACTTCAGGCAGTGGGCGCCGCCGGAGTTCTCCGCGACGTTCCCGCCGATGGAGCACACCGACTGGCTCGAGGGGTCGGGCGCGAAGTAGTAGCCGTCGGGCGTCGTGGCCTGGGTGAGGCGGAGGTTGATGACGCCGGGGTCGACGACGGCGCGCTGGTTCGCCGCGTCGATCTCGCGGATCTCGCGCATCTGGGACATCACGACGAGCACGCCCTCCGCGCGGGGCAGCGCCCCGCCGGACAGGCCCGTGCCGGAGCCGCGCGCGACGAACGGGACCCGCAGGTCCGCGCAGGCGCGCACGGCCGTCGCGACGTCGGCCGCGTCACGGGCCAGGACCACCAGGCCGGGGACCACCTTGTACTGGGCGAGCCCGTCGCACTCGTAGGTGCGCAGCCGTTGACGGTCGGTGATGACCTGCTCGTCGCCGAGCTCGGCGGTGAGCCGGGCGGTGACCTGCTGCAGCGGGTCCATGGCAGCCTCCTTGGTGCCTGCTCCCCGTCCGGGGAGGGGTCGTCACGGGCCCGGGAGTGCCGGGCCCGCACCCGCCGGCGACAGCCGGTGGGGCCGTGCGGGGCGCGGCGGGGAGCTCCCGCCGCGCCCGTGCGGCGGGGCCTGTCCCGCCGCGGTGCGGTCTACGGCATCCGCTCGTAGGCCGGGAGGGTGAGGAAGTCGGCGTAGTCGTCGGCGACGGCGACCTCGAGGAACGTCTCCTTGGCGCGGTCGTAGTCCGCAGCCTCGCCCGGGAGCTTGGCGATCTCCTCGGCGACGATCCGGTCGATGAGCTCCCGGGTCACCTTGTGCCCGGTGTCGGCGAGGGTGACGTCGTTGTGGAGCCACTGCCACACCTGCGAGCGTGAGATCTCGGCGGTCGCGGCGTCCTCCATGAGGTTGAAGATCGCCACCGCGCCGAGCCCCTCGAGCCACGCCTTGAGGTACTGGATGCCGACGGAGATGTTGTTGCGCAACCCCGCCTCGGTGACGTCGCCGGGGGTGGCGGAGACGTCGAGGAGCTGGGCCGCGGTGACGTGGACGTCCTCACGCTTGCGGTCGAGCTGGTTGGGCCGGTCGCCGAGCTTGTCGGTGAAGACCTCCTTGCACAGCTCCACCATGCCGGGGTGGGCCACCCACGAGCCGTCGAAGCCGTCCTCGGCCTCGCGGGTCTTGTCCGCGCGCACCTTCTCGAAGGCCGCGGCGTTGACCTCGGGGTCCTTGGAGGGGATGAAGGCGGCCATGCCGCCGATGGCGTGGGCGCCGCGCTTGTGGCACGTGCGGACGAGCAGCTCGGTGTAGGCCCGCATGAACGGCACCGTCATGGTCACCGCGTTGCGGTCGGGGAGCATGAACTCCTCGCCGCGGGTGCGGAAGGACTTGATGACGGAGAACATGAAGTCCCACCGTCCGGCGTTGAGGCCCGCGGAGTGCTCGCGCAGCTCGTAGAGGATCTCCTCCATCTCGAAGGCCGCGGGGTAGGTCTCGATGAGGACGGTCGCGCGGATGGTGCCCCGCGGGACCCCCAGGGCGTCCTGGGCGAGGTTGAACGCGTCGTTCCACAGCCGCGCCTCGAGGTGGGACTCCATCTTCGGCAGGTAGAAGTACGGCCCGAGGCCCTTCTCGATCTGGCGCAGGCCCGCGGTGGCGATGTACAGCGCGAAGTCCACGAGGGAGCCGGAGGTCTCCTCGCCGTCGACGAGGATGTGCTTCTCGGGCAGGTGCCAGCCGCGCGGGCGCACCACGATGGTGGCGAGCTCCTCGTCGGGGCGGAGCTTGTACTCCTTGCCGTTCTCGGCGGTGTAGTCGATGGTGCGGTTGATCGCGTCGAGCAGGTTGAGCTGGCCGCCCACCACGGACTCCCACTGCGGGGTGTTGGCGTCCTCGTGGTCGGCGAGCCAGACCTTCGCGCCGGAGTTGAGGGCGTTGATGGTCATCTTGCGGTCGGTGGGGCCGGTGATCTCCACCCGGCGGTCGACGAGCCCGGGGGCCGGCGGGGCCACCTGCCAGCTGTCGTCCTCGCGCACGTGCGCGGTCTCCGGCAGGAAGTCCAGGGTGCCGCCGTTCGCGAGGTCGGCGACCCGCGCCCGGCGTGCCTCGAGGAGCTCCAGGCGCCTGGCGTTCAGCTCACGGTGCAGCCGTGCGACGAGGTCGAGCGCGGCCGGGGTGAGCACCTCCTCGTACCTCTCGCTGGTCGGTCCGGTGATCTCGAGACCTTGTGTGGTGGTCAAATGGCTCCCCTACTTTCACGATACGGAACGACATGTCTTCCCAGTGGAAACAGTAGACGGGGGCTCACCCCTGGTCAACGCGAGCGGCCCGGGGCGGCCGGAGCAGTGACGCGGCCGCCTCGGGTCCGTTCACCGACGTTCCGCCCACCGCTGCCGGGCCTCCTCCAGCGCCTCGGCCGCGACCTCGCCCCACACCCGGAACCGGCTCAGACCGCCGTCGGGGTAGACGTCCAGGCGGACGTGGGTGGCCTCGGCGGCCACCGCCGTGAGAAACCGGTGCCGCGTGTCCGGCTGGACGGCGACCCGGGGCAGGATCTCCGTCCAGGTGGCGCCCTCGAGGTCGCCGTCCGGGACGTCGGCCGCGCTCACCCGCACCCAGCCGGGCGCGTTGCCGACGTAGTAGCCGGTGTCGATCTCCAGGTGGCGGGCGGTCCCGCGGCGGCCGAGGGCGAAGACGGCGAAGTCGTTGCCGTCCCCCCGGCGGCGGGCGTTCTCCCACCCCTCCCCCATGTTGCGGGCCCGGCCGGGCATGATGATCTGCGCCGGCGAGGAGTAGAAGGCGTCGGACGTGGCCGCGAGGCGCCCGCCGTTCTCCGCGGCGACGAGGTCGATCGTGCCGGTGAGGAAGCGGGGGTCCTCCACCACCTCACCGTGGACGCGCAGGCGGGCCACCCCGCCGTCGGGATAGATCGACAGGCGCACGTGGGTCCACCAGCGGCCGTCCTCGACCGCGTAGTAGTTCTTGGTGTCGCCGGCGCAGTCGGTCCTGGCGACGAGGGTGGTCCACTCGGCCTCGGCCAGGTCGGCCACGGACGGGTACCCGTCGGCGGCCGTGGCCTCGACCGAGATGAAGGGTGGGTAGTTCCCGCGGAACCAGGCGGTGTCGACGACGACGCCGCGCACGACCCCCGGTGCCCCCAGCCGCACGACGGCCCAGTCGTTGCCGGGCTCGCGTCGACGGCGGGTCTCCCAGCCGTCGTACACCTTGCCCTTGTGGCCGAACTCGCCGGGGTCGAACGCCGCGGGCCACGGGTTGATGAGGTTCTCCCGCTGGGCGAACAGCTCGTCGTTGGCGGCGATCACGCCGGCGCCGAGCGAGCGGGACGCCAGGTCGGTCAGGGCGGTGAAGTCGGGGGCGCCCGCGTCGGCGGCGTGGTTCATGCGTCTCCTCGTCGTAGCAGCGTCCCGGTGGGGACGTCGGTGATGGTGCGGCCGTGCAGCAGGGTGCGCCGCACGACGCCGGTCAGGCGGCGGCCGGCGTAGGGGGTGACCGGGTTGCGGTGGTGCAGGCGGGCCGGGTCGACGTCGAAGGAGTCCTCCGGGGCGAGGACGGCGAGGTCGGCGTCCTTGCCCGGGGCGATCGCACCCTTGCGGTCCAGCCCGACCAGGGCGGCCGGCGAGGTCGACATCCAGCGCACCACCTGCTCCAGCGCCACCCCCCGGGACCGGGCCTCGGTCCACACCGCGGCGAGGCCGAGCTGGAGCGAGGCGACGCCGCCCCAGGCCTCGCCGAAGTCGCCGGTGTCGAGCGCCTTGAGGTCCGGGGTCGAGGGCGAGTGGTCGGTCACGACGATGTCGATGGCGCCGTCGAGCAGGCCCTGCCACAACGCGTCCTGGTTGGCGGCGCCGCGGATGGGCGGGCAGCACTTGAACGCGGTGGCGCCGTCCGGGACGTCCTCGGCCTCGAGGGTGAGGTAGTGCGGGCAGGTCTCGACGCTGACCCGCACGCCCTCGGCGCGGGCGCGGGTGATGAGGGGCAGCGCGGCGGCGTCGGAGAGGTGCAGGACGTGCACGCGGGCGCCGGTCCTCGCCGCGGCACCGAGGAGGGTGGCGATGGCCGCCTCCTCCGCGGCGGGCGGGCGCGAGGCCAGGAAGTCCGCGTAGCGGGGGCCGTGGGGCTCGGGCGCGGCGCCGATGACGCCCGGGTCCTCGGCGTGGACGACCATGAGGGCGTCCAGCCGCGCCAGCTCCGCCAGGTCCCGCTCGAGCTCGGCGGCGTCGAGGTGGCCGAACTCCTCGACCCCGGAGTCCACGAGGAAGCACTTGAAGCCCATGACGCCGGCGTCGTGCAGCGGGGCGAGGTCGGCGGCGCTGCCCGGGACGGCGCCGCCCCAGAAGGCGACGTCGACGTGGACGCCGCCCTCGGCCTCGGCGCGCTTGACGTCCAGCGCCGCCACGTCGGTGGTGGGCGGGACGGAGTTCAGCGGCATGTCCACGATCGTCGTCACGCCCCCGGCGGCGGCGGCCCGGGTGGCGCTGGCGAAGCCCTCCCACTCCGTGCGGCCGGGCTGGTTGACGTGGACGTGGGTGTCCACCAGGCCCGGGATGAGCACCTCGTCCTCGGCCAGCTCGAGGGTCTCGGTCGCGTCGAGGCCGGCACCGAGGTCGGCGACCTCGACGATCACCCCGTCCCGCACGCCCACCTCGGCCGCGCGCCACCCCTGAGGGGTGAGGACCCGGCGGCCGCGCACGACGAGGTCCAGCGGTGCGGTGGCGGGTGGGGTCGACGCGTCGGTGGGGCCGGCGCCCAGGTGCTCGGCCGCGATCCGCTCGCCGAGCCGCTCCAGGAGCGGGCCCGCCTGCGCGATGCACGTGGCGACGTCGGGCTCGAGGTCGGTCAGGGCGTGGACGGCCGCGATGCCGGCGGCGCGGGCGCGCGCCGGGTCGAGCGCGGACGACCCGCACACGGCGACGACGGGCACGTCGCCCGCCGCGGCGGCCACGCCCACCGGGGCCTTGCCGTGGAGGGACTGCTCGTCGAGGCGGCCCTCACCGGTGACCACCAGGTCCGCGCCGTGGACGCGCCCGGCGAAACCGGCGAGGTCGAGCACGACCTCGATGCCCGCCCGCCGTCGGGCGCCCAGCAGCAGCAGGGCGTACCCGACGCCCCCGGCGGCACCGGCCGACGGCGCCGCCGCGAGGTCCTGCGCGTCGTGCGCGCCGGCGCGCGTCAGGGCCCGGACCCAGGCGGCGAGCGCGGCGTCGAGCTCGGCGACGGCGGTGGGGTCGGCACCCTTCTGCGGGCCGTACACGGCGGCGGCGCCGTGCGGGCCGAGGAGGGGGTTGTCCACGTCGGAGGCCAGCACGAGCGCCGCCGTGCGGAGGCCCGGGTGGAGGCCGCTCAGGTCCACGCCGGTGACGTCGGCCAGCGCCGCCCCGCCGTCGGGCAGCTCCCCGCCCGGACCGGTGAGGCGGGCCCCGAGGGCGGCGAGCATCCCCGCGCCGCCGTCGGTGCTGGCCGAGCCGCCGATGCCGACGACGACCTCCCGGGCCCCCGCGTCGAGGGCGTGGGCGACGACCTCGCCGAGCCCCCGTGAGGAGGCACGCCGAGCGGTCGTGGGGTCGGGGTCGAGCATCTGCAGACCGGTCACCGCCGCCATCTCCACCACTGCCGTGGCACCACGGCGGGCGTACCGCGCGTGGACGGGCTCACCCAGGGGGCCGGTGGCATCGACCGCGACCGGCTCGAACCCGGCGGCGAGCGCGGCCTCGACCGTCCCCTCACCGCCGTCGGCGACCGGCAGGATGTCGACGTCCAGGTCCGGGACGCCCCGCCGCAGGCCGGCCGCGAGGTGGGCGGCCACCTCCGCGGCCGTCAGCGAGCCCTTGAACTTGTCGGGGGCGAGGACGACCTTCATGTACCCATCCCAGCAGAGGGCGGCGGGGTCTGCCCGGTCGGGGGCACGGCTCAGTCCAGCAGCGCGGCGGCGCTGGTCGAGTCCTCGGCCGAGAGCACGATGTCCTCGAACTCGTTGACGCCGTCGAGCTCGGCCCCCATGGGGATGTTGGTGACCCGCTCGAGGATGACCTCCACGACCACCGGGACACGGAACTCCTGCGCGGTGGCCTGGGCCTTGGTGAACGCGGTGGCCAGGTCCTCCGGATCCGTCACCCGGATGGCCTTGCACCCGAGCGCCTCGGCGACCTTGACGTGGTCGACGCCGTACCCGCCCCCGTCGGGGGAGTTGATGTTCTCGAAGGCGAGGGAGACGTGGTAGTCCATCTCGAAGGCGCGCTGCGACTGCCGGATGAGCCCGAGGTAGGCGTTGTTGACCACGACGTGGACGTAGGGCAGGTGGTGCTGGGCGCCGACCGCGAGCTCCTCGAGCATGAACTGGAAGTCGTAGTCGCCCGACAGCGCCACCACCTCGGCGTCGGGGCGTGCGGTGGCCACCCCGAGCGCGGCGGGACCCGTCCAGCCGAGCGGCCCCGCCTGCCCGGCGTTGACCCAGTGCCGGGGCCGGTAGACGTGCAGGTGCTGGGCGCCCGCGATCTGGGAGAGCCCGATCGTGGTGACGTAGACGGTGTCGCGGTCGAACGCGCGGTTCATCTCCTGGTAGACCCGCTGGGGCTTGATGGGGATGTCGGTGAAGTCGGTCCGGCGTCCGAGCTCGCGCTTGCGGGCGGCGGTGGCCTCCACCCAGGCCGAGCGGTCCGGCAGGGCCCCGGCGTCGCGCCGCCCGCGGGCGACCTCGACGGCGAGCGCCAGGAAGGCCTTCGCGTCGGAGACGATCCCGTAGTCGGGGGCGAAGACACGCCCGATCTGGGTGGGCTCGATGTCGACGTGGATGAAGGTGCGGCCGCGGCGGTAGGTGTCCAGGCCGCCGGTGTGGCGGTTGGCCCACCGGTTGCCCACGCCGAGGACGAGGTCGGACTCCAGGAACGTCGCGTTGCCGTAGCGCTGGGAGGTCTGGATGCCGACCATCCCGGCCGCGAGGCGGTGGTCGTCGGGGATGGCGCCCCAGCCCATGAGGGTGGGGACGACGGGGACGTCGAGGGTCTCGGCGAGCTCGACGAGGAGGTCCTCGCCGCCGGCGTTGACGATGCCCCCGCCGGCCACGACGAGCGGGCGCTCGGCGGCGCCGAGCATGTCCAGCGCCTTCTCCACCTGGGCACGGGTCGCGGCGGGACGGAGGACGGGCAGCGGCTCGTAGGTGTCGGGGTCGAACTCGATCTCGGCGGTCTGGACGTCGACCGGCAGGTCGATGAGCACCGGGCCGGGCCGGCCGGACCGCATGAGCTGGAACGCCTGGGCGAGGACACCGGGGACCTGCCCCGCCTCGAGGACGGTCTTGGCCATCTTCGTCACGGGGGCCGCGATGGCGGCGATGTCGACGGCCTGGAAGTCCTCCTTGTCCAGCTTCGCCACCGGCGCCTGGCCGGTGATGCACAGCATCGGGACGGAGTCGGCGTGAGCGGCGTACAGGCCGGTGATCATGTCCGTCCCGGCGGGACCGGAGGTGCCCACGCAGATGCCGATGTTGCCCGGGGCCGCGCGGGAGAACCCGTCGGCCATGTGGGAGGCGCCCTCCATGTGGCGGGCCAGGACGTGACGGATGCCGCCGTGGCGGCGCATCGCGTCGTAGAACGGGTTGATCGCGGCGCCGGGCAGTCCGAAGGCCTGGGTGGCGCCCTCCTTCTCGAGGATGGCGACGGCGGCGTCGACGGCTCGCATGCGAGGCATGTCGGTCTCGATTCTTCTGCGGCGGGCTGGGCCCGCTGGGTGCTCGGATGGGTGCGGCGCCGACGCGGCGTCGTCACGGCGTCGTGACGGCCACACGTGGCGCCCCGGCGGTGGGGCCGGCGGGGGGTGGGTCGGTGCGCCCGCCGGCGGTGGGCCGGCGGGCGGTGGGGCCGGGCGGGTGGTGGGGCGGGAGTCGGTCAGCCCGAGCGGCCGGAGAGCCGCTCGACCACGCGGAGGAGCCCGGAGTGGTCGAGGCTGCCGTCGCCGTTCGCGCGGGCCGAGGCCATGAGCTGGGCGACGACCGCCCCGAGCGGGGTGACGACGCCGGCCTCCCGCGCGGCGGAGGTGACGATGCCGAGGTCCTTGTGGTGCAGCTCGATGCGGAACCCGGGCTCGAAGGAGCGGTCCAGCATCTTCTGGGCCTTCTGGTCGAGCACGGCGGACCCCGCGAGCCCGCCGCCGAGGACCTTCACCGCGGCGGCGGTGTCCACGCCGTAGGCCTCGAGGAAGATCACCGCCTCGGCGAGGAGGGCGATGTTGCCGGCCACCATGAGCTGGTTGGCGGCCTTGACGGTCTGTCCCGAGCCCGACGGTCCCACGTGGACGATCGTCTTCCCGACCGCCTCGAACACCGGCTGCGCGGCCGCGAAGTCCTCGGCCGAGCCGCCGACCATGATCGACAGGGCGGCGTTCTGCGCGCCGGCCTCGCCGCCGGAGACCGGGGCGTCGAGCAGGCGGAAGCCCTTGTCCCGGGCCTCCTCCGCCAGCTCGGCGGTGACGTCGGGACGGATGGTGGAGAAGTCGATGACCAGCGCGCCCGGGGCGGCGTTGGCGAAGACCCCGTCCTCGCCGGCGAGGACCTCGGTGACGTCCGGGGAGTCCGGCACCATGACGGCGACCACCTCGGCGCCGGCGACGGCGTCCGCGACCGAGGACGCGGCGGTCCCGCCGGCCTCGACCAGGGCACGGGTCTTCTCCGGGCTGCGGTTGTACCCGGTGACGTCGTGCCCGGCGTTCTGCAGGTGGACGGCCATCGGGCTGCCCATGATGCCCAGGCCGATGAATGCGATCTTCATGGAGGTCCTTCCGTCTCGGTGGCGCTCAGGCCCGGGCGGCGCGCTGCTCGCGCGGGAGCCAGGCGAAGGGGTCGGCGTCGGTCGTCTTGTACTCCAGGCCCACGGGACCGGTGTAGCCGCCGGCGCGCAGGTCCTCGATCCAGCGGGAGATGGGCAGCTCGCCCGACCCGGGGGCGCCGCGCCCCGGGGCGTCGGCGATCTGGACGTGCGCGACACGGTCGCGGTAGGCGGCCAGGTCGGCGTCGACGTCCCCACCGTTGACGGAGATGTGGAAGACGTCGAGGAGGAGCCCGAGGTTGGTCTCGCCGTGCTCCTGCGCCACGCGGTCGAGCACGGCGACGACGTCGACGGAGGACTTCAACGGGTACGCGGGCGTCCCGGAGACCGGCTCGAGCAGGACCGTCCCGCCGATCCGTCCCACCGCCCGGGCGGCCAGGGCGAGGTTCTCCGCACCGACCGCGTCCTGGGCGGCGGGGTCGGCGCCCTCGACGCGGTTGCCGTAGAGGGCGTTGAACGCCCGGCAGCCGGTGCGCTCGCCGATGGCGGTGACGACGTCGAGGTTCGCGCGCAGCTCCTCGGAGCGCTCGGGCCAGGAGACGAGGCCACGGTCACCGCCGGGCATGTCACCGGCGTTGAAGTTCAGGCCGGTGAGCGCCACCCCGGCGTCGTCGATCGCGCGGACGAGCGCGTCGACGACGTCGGCATCGGGGACCGAGGTCGGGAACGGCCACCACAGCTCGATCCCGTCGAAGCCCGCGGCGCGGGCTGCGGCGGGGCGCTCGAGCAGCGGCAGGTCCGTGAGGAGGATCGAGCAGTTCACGGTGTACGGGACGGTCACCCCGGACCTCACTTCCACATCATGGAATCTTGCTTCCTAGTTGTGAAAGCCTAAGGGTGACCGTCCCACGGGTCAACCCCGGGCGGATCACCCCCGCCCGGTCGCGAGCCTTCCCACCTCGGCGGGGTCGAGACCGGCCGAGCGCAGCTCCTCTCCGTCCACGGCGCCGCAGTCGAGACCGCGGCGGAGGAACCACGCCAGCGCGCGCGCCGTGGCCGGCTCGTCGAGGACGCCGCCCGCGGCACCGTCGAGGTAGGCGCGCAGCCGGTCCGTGGCCGCGGCGAGGCCCTCGCGGTAGAACGCGTACGTCGCGGCGAACCGGCTGGGCAGCTGGGCGGGGTGGAGGTCCCAGCCCTGGTAGTAGCCCCGCTCGAGCGAGCGCCGGACGAGCCGGCCGTGCAGCGACCAGGCCTCGCGCACCCGGCCCGGCCCGCCCACCGGCAGGACGTTCGTGGAGCCGTCGGACAGGCGCACGCCGGTGCCGGCCGCGGCGAGCTGCATGACGGCCTTGGCGTGGTCGGCGGCGGGGTGCTCCATGGACTGGTGGGCCGCGGCGATCCCCAGGGCCGCGGAGTAGTCGTAGGTCCCGTAGTGCAGCCCGCTCACCCGCCCGGCCCCCGCGTGCACCATGGCCGCGACCGGGGCCGTGCCGTCGGCGCCGAGGATCGCCTGCGGGGTCTCGACCTGGACCTCGAAGCGCAGACGCCCCGGCGCCAGCCCGTGCGCCCGCTCGATGGCCGCGCAGACGAGGACCATCGCCCGGACCTGGTCGACCGACGTCACCTTGGGCAGGGTCACGACGAGGCCGCCCGGCAGGTCCCCGGAGCCGGCCAGGCCGGAGAGGAACAGGTCGAGGGTGCGCAGGCCGCGCGCGCGGGTGGGCCGTTCGAGGCTCTTGAACCGGATCCCCACGAAGGGCGTGGCGGTGCCCGCGTCCAGCTCGGCCCGCAGGTGGCGCGCGGCGGCGACGGCGACGTCGTCCTCGGCGTCGCCGTGGTCGCCGTAGCCGTCCTCGAGGTCGATGCGCAGGTCCTCGACCGGCTCCCGCCCGAGCTTCTCCCCCACCCGCCGCGCGACCTCCTCGCGCAGCGGGTCCGCCACACCCACCGCCTCGACGAGCGCCGCCGGGCCGCCCGCGGCGTCGACCGCCTCCAGCGCCTCGCGACCCCAGTCCTGCGCCAGACCCGCCCGGTAGCGGTCGGCGGGCACGTAGACGGTGTGGACCGGCTGGCGGGAGCCGTCGTCGCCCGGGTAGGCCCCGGCGAGGTGGGCGTCGGCCGCGGAGAGGAGCTCGTCGACGGCGGCGAGGTCCGCGCCGCCCAGGACCGTGCGGGCCGTCACCGCTCGGCCTCGGCGGCGGACCCGCCCTTCTCGGCCACCGTCTGCGAGCGCACGGCCTCGGCGACGGCCTCGGCCACGCGGTGGTCGAAGACGCCGGGGATGATGAAGGCGCCGTTGCGCTCGTCGTCGCCGACGACCTCGGCGATGGCCACGGCCGCCACCCGCAGCATCTCGTCGCTGATGACGTGGGCGCCGGCGTCGAGCAGGCCGCGGAAGAGACCGGGGAAGGCCAGGACGTTGTTGATCTGGTTCGGGTAGTCCGACCGGCCGGTCGCCACGACCGCGGCCGTCTCGCCCGCGTCGATGGGGTCGACCTCGGGGGTGGGGTTGGCCAGGGCGAACACGATGGCGTCGTCGTTCATGGTGGCGACGTCGGCGCCTGTGAGGATGTTGCCGGCGGAGACGCCGATGAAGACGTCGGCCCCGGCCATGCCCTCCTTGAGCGTCCCCGTGAAGCCCTCCTCGTTGGTGTTCTCCGCGATCCAGCGCCGGTACACGTCGCCGTTGGTCTCCCCGCGGTGCAGGGCGCCGTTGCGGCCGAAGCCGATGACGTGCCGGGCCCCCTGGGCCTTGAGCAGCCGGATGATCGCGCTGCCCGCGGCGCCGACGCCGGAGACGACGATGCGCACGTCCTCGAGCTTCTTGTCCACGACCTTGAGGGCGTTGATGAGCGCGGCGAGGACGACGATGGCGGTGCCGTGCTGGTCGTCGTGGAAGACGGGGATGTCGAGCTCCTCGCGCAGCCGCGCCTCGATCTCGAAGCACCGCGGGGCCGAGATGTCCTCGAGGTTGACCCCGCCGTAGACCGGTGCCAGGGCCTTGACGATGGAGATGATCTCCTCGGTGTCCTTGGTGTCCAGGCACACCGGCCACGCGTCGACCCCGCCGAACTCCTTGAACAGCGCCGCCTTGCCCTCCATGACCGGCAGCGCCGCCGCGGGGCCGATGTCGCCCAGGCCGAGGACGGCGGTGCCGTCGGTGACGACGGCGACGGTGTTGCGCTTGATGGTCAGGCGCCGGGCGTCCTCAGGCTTCTCGGCGATGGCCAGGCACACCCGTGCGACGCCCGGGGTGTAGGCGCGCGAGAGGTCGCGGCGGGTCTTGAGCGGGACCTTCGCGTTGACCTCGATCTTGCCGCCGAGGTGCATGAGGAAGGTCGAGTCGGACCACTTCAGGACGTGCACGCCCTCGAGGGCGTTGAGGGCCGCGACGACCCGCTCGCCGTGCTCGGTGTCCACGGTGTCGCAGGTGACGTCGACGATGAGCTTCGTCGGGGTGGAGTGGGCGATGTCCACGCCCATCACTGCGGCGCCGGCCTCGGCGACGGTCGAGACGACGGTCGACGTGGCGCGCTGGGAGGCGGGGACCTCCACCCGCAGGGTGATGGTGTAGCTGGGGCTGGGCATGACCATGGCGTTCTCGTTCCTGTCGGGCGGGGGCGACGTCGTCACCGCCGGTGATTTCGTTATCTGGAAGACTAGTTCTGCCAAGCGAACTCTGGTAGGCATTGTGGTGGCAGGACGTGGGTGGAGCCGGTTCCCGCCGGCAGCAGGAGGAGCAGCAGGTGGCGAGCAACCAGGGCGTGCAGTCGGTGGACCGGGCGATCGACCTCCTCGAGGCGATGACCGACCTCGGCGGCGACGCCACCCTCAGCGAGCTGGCGGCGGCCTCGGGTCTGCCGATGCCGACCATCCACCGGCTCATGCGCACTCTCGTCGCCCGCGGCTACGCCCGACAGGCGCCCTCCCGCCGCTACACCCTCGGCCCCAACCTCATCCGGCTCGGCGAGGGGGCCGGCCGACAGCTCGGCGCCGGGGCCCGGCCGCACCTCGAGCAGGTGGCGCGCGAGCTCGGCGAGACGGTCAACCTCGCGATGATCGACCGCGACATGGCCGTCTACGTCGCGCAGGCCGCCTCCGGGCACTCGATGAGGATGTTCACCGAGGTGGGACGCCGGGTGTTCTGCCACTGCACCGGCGTGGGCAAGGCCGTGCTCGCCCAGCTCCCCGACCAGACGGTCCGCGAGATCGTCGCGCGCGCGGGGATGCCGGCCCAGACCGAGCTGTCCATCACCGACCCGGACGCGCTCATCGCCGAGCTCGACCGGATCCGCGCCCAGGGCTACGCCGTCGACGACGGCGAGCAGGAGCTGGGGGTGCGGTGCTACGCGGTCGCCGTGCCCGACGCGCCCACCCCGGCCGCGGTGTCCATCTCCGGGCCCGCGGTGCGGGTGACCGACACGTTCGGCGAACGGGCGGTCCCGGTGCTGCAGGAGGTCGCCGCCCGCATCACGGCCGAGCTGCTCGGGACCCACTGACCGCCCCGCTCAGCAGAAGCCGGTCACGCTCGCCCAGGCGCGCGGCTCCGGGGCGACGTCGGTGCGGCGCACCTCGGCCTCGATGAGCCCGTACGGCCGGTCCGCCGCGTAGAAGACCTCGCCGGGGTTGTCCAGGCCGAAGGGCTCCAGGTCCACGAGGAAGTGGTGGAGGTTCGGCATGGAGAAGCGGATCTCCCCGATCTCGCCGTGCTCGGCCAGCACCCGCTCGCCCATCCGGTACAGCGTCTGCTGGAGGGCGAGGGAGTGGACGTCGGCGAAGGTCTCGAGCATGATCCGGCGGACGTCGGCGAAGACCGCGTCGTAGTCGACCTCACCGAGGTAGCGCCAGCGTGCCGTCACCGACGTCGCGAGGATCCGGTCGGTCGTCTCGGGCAGCGTCGTGTAACGGTCCTTCGGGAACCCGTGGAACTCCGACCCGGTGGACTTCAGCACCGCCAGGTCCTCCAGCCCCGCCACGACGAAGACGTCGTCGCCGTCGCGCTGGACGACGGCGGTGCGGGTCTCGGTGCCGCCCCGGACGAAGGCGTGGTCGTGCGTGCCGTCGGTGACGTGGGACGTCAGGGCGCTCGGGATGCGGTCCCAGGTGTACTGCTGGACCGCCCACCGCCCGCCGGTCACCCAGTCGAAGGACGACGTGAAGTGCTCGGCCAGGCGCAGGGCGAACGCCTCGGGCGCGCCCACGCCGTCGCGGGCGAGGGCGAACACGGTGTTCTTCTGGGTGTCGGTCGGGACGACCGGGGCGTTGTCACCCTCGGTGTGGGCGACCGTGAACTCCCCGCGCAGCTGGGACGTGACCGACAGGTCCGTGATGCGGTGCCGCTCGGTGTCGCGGTCGATGCGCACCAGCCGCACCTCGGCCTTGCCGTACTGGTTCTCGCCCAGCGCGATCGTGGGCGTCGCCGTGCTCTCGGTCATGCTCGCTCCTCGGTGGTCCGGTCTCGGGCGGCGCTCAGCTGCCGCGGTAGGTGGTGTACGCGAACGGGCTCAGCAGGAGCGGGACGTGGTAGTGGTCCCGCCCCTCCTCGACCCGGAAGTCGACGGTGACCTGCGGGTAGAAGGTCTCGGTACCCCGGGCGGCGAAGTACCGCCCCGTGGCCAGGACCAGACGGTAGGTCCCCGGCTCCAGCCGGGCGGGCCCGAGCTCGTGGCAGCGCCCGTCGGCGTCGGTCACGGCGGCGGCCACCTCGGTGGTGCCGGCGCCGTCGTGACGGGCCAGGGACACCGCGACGCCCGCAGCGGGCACGCCGGCGACGGCGTCGAGGACGTGGGTCGTGACGTGCGAGGTCACGACAGCTCTCCCTCGAGCCTGAGGACGGCGATCTCGCGCAGCTGCTCGGCGGCCACCCGACGCTCCGTGGCAGGGTCGTTGCCCAGGCGCTCCTCGAGCGCCGCGAGGATCTCCGCGGCGTCCCGGCCGGCCGCCCGGATGAGGAAGACGTGGCCGAACCGGTCCTCGTACCTCCGGTTGCCCTCCTCGAGCCGCCGCGCGCTCTCCGGGTCCACGCCGACGCCGGCCTGCTCGCGCCGGGAGTGCTCCGCGTCGCGCCCGACCGTGGTCGGGCGCTGCCCGATGCGCGGGTGCCGGGCCAGGGCGGCGCCGACCTCGTCGTCGGTGAACGGCACCGCCGATCCGCGTGCGCGCTCGAGGGCGGCGGCGACGTCGGGGTACGGTCGCCCCGCAGCCACGTCCCGCGCCCACCGGGGCACCGCCGCACAGCTCATCGCGGTGGCGAGCGCGTCCTCCGGCGAGGCGCCGTTGAACCGCGCGAGACCGTCGGGCAGGTCGACCATTCCGTCCCCACTTCCGTCTGCCGGAACGTAAGTTCCGTGGCATGAATCCAAGCGTGTCGGCCCACCGCTGTCAAGGCCGCGCGGGCGGGAAATCGCCGAGAATGTCCGTCGAGGGAAACCCGGCGGTGCGCCACCGCGGCCGGCGGCGGGCTGTTCCATTTCGCCTCCCTTCAGGGGATCTCCGCAGGTCAGGCGGTCGGATGGCCGTTCGCGGGAGAAGGGGCCCCCACGCCTCGGGAGGGGACGAGCAGGGAATTTACGGCGGACCGGGACTTTCGCCCCAAGAATCGGACATTGCGCCCTGCCACGATTCATGTCAAGAGCCACCACACGGCTCACCCGCTGCTCACAAGGAGAGCAACCATGGCAACTGCAACCCCGAACCGTACCGCCGCAGGGACGACGATGTTCCAGGAGGAGATCGTCACCTCCTCGGCCGTCCGCAAGACCCTCGCCGTCGGCCGCATCATCATCGGCTGGACCTTCCTCTGGGCCTTCGTCGACAAGCTGTTCGGCCTGGGCTTCGCGACACCGTCCGAGCGCGCCTGGATCAACGGCGGCAGCCCCGCCCAGGGGTACATGTCGGGCATCGAGGGCCCGTTCGCCGGCCTCTTCCAGGTCTTCGCCAACCCGGTCGGCGACTTCCTCTTCATGTTCGGCCTCGCCGGGATCGGCATCGCGATGGTCGTCGGCGCAGGTCTGAAGATCGCTGCGGTCGGCGGCTCACTCCTGCTGTTCTTCATGTACCTGTCCCAGTTCCCCGCCGCTCTCGGCGGCACCAACCCGATCACCACATCCCACTGGCTCGAGGCTGCGGCTCTGGTCATCTCCGCGGTCACGCTCTCCGGTGACACCTGGGGCCTGGGCAAGTGGTGGGCCGGCAAGGTCGGCAACGGCTGGCTCCGCTGACACTCGCGACGTCCTGAACGCCAGCGGGGCCCCGGTCCTCACGACCGGGGCCCCGCTCCGTTCTCGTCGCGCGACGGCGCCGCGCGGCGAAGGCTCAGCCGATGCGCGCCATGAGGATCTCGCGGACCCGGCCGGCGTCGGCCTGGCCGCGGGTGCTCTTCATGACGGCGCCGACGATCGCGCCCGCGGCCTGGACCTTGCCGCCGCGGATCTTCTGCACGACGTCGGGGTTGGCGGCGATGGCCTCGTCCACGGCCGCCTCGAGCGCGCCGTCGTCGGAGACGACCTCGAGCCCGCGGGCCACGACGACATCCTCCGGCGAACCCTCACCGGCGAGGACGCCCTCGAGGACCTGCCGCGCGAGCTTGTCGTTGATGCGGCCGGCCTCGACCAGGGCGGCCAGCGCGGCGACCTGGCCCGGGGTGACGGCCAGCTCCTCGAGGGTGACCCCGTCGTTCTTGGCGGTGCGGGACAGCTCGCCCATCCACCACTTGCGGGCCGCAGCCGGGCTCGCCCCCGCGGTCACGGTGGCCTCGACGAGGTCCCCGGCGCCGGCGTTGACGAGGTCGCGCATCTCCGCGTCGGTGAAGCCCCACTCCGCCTGGAGGCGCCGACGGCGCACGGCGGGCATCTCGGGCAGCGAGGCCCGGATCTCCTCGACCCACTCCCGGGGCGGGGCCAGCGGCACGAGGTCCGGCTCGGGGAAGTACCGGTAGTCCTCGGCATCGGACTTGACCCTGCCGGGTGAGGTGGTGCCCGAGTCCTCGTGCCAGTGCCGGGTCTCCTGGACCACGCTCTGCCCGGCGTCGAGCACGGCGGCCTGGCGCGAGATCTCGTGGCGCACGGCGCGCTCGACGGAGCGGAAGGAGTTGACGTTCTTGGTCTCCGTCCGGGTGCCGAGCGGGGCGTCCGGGCTCGGGCGCAGGGAGACGTTGACGTCGGCCCGGACGTTGCCGCGCTCCATGCGCGCCTCCGAGACGCCCAGGGCGCGGAAGATGTCGCGCAGCGTGGCGACGTAGGCCCGGGCCACCTCCGGCGCACGCCGGCCGGCCCCCTCGATCGGCCGGGTGACGATCTCCACCAGGGGGATGCCCGCACGGTTGTAGTCCACGAGGGAGTACTCCGCCCCGTGGATGCGTCCGGTGGACCCGCCGACGTGGGTGTTCTTCCCGGCGTCCTCCTCCATGTGGGCGCGCTCGATCTCCACCCGGAAGACCGTGCCGTCCTCGAGCTCGACGTCGAGGTGACCGTCGGCGGCGATGGGCTCGTCGTACTGGGAGGTCTGGAAGTTCTTCGGCACGTCGGGGTAGAAGTAGTTCTTCCGGGCGAAGCGGCACGTCTCGGCGATCCGGCAGTTCAGGGCCAGACCGATACGTACCGCGTACTCCACCGCCTTGCCGTTGACGACCGGCAGGGCGCCCGGCAGGCCGAGCGAGACCGGGGTGACGGCGGTGTTCGGCTCCGCGCCGAAGGTCTGCGGGGCGCCGTCGAACATCTTCGAGGCCGTGCCGAGCTCGACGTGGACCTCGATCCCCAGCACCGGGTCGTAGCGGTCGAGTGCCTCGTCGAGGTCCACCAGCGCCGCGCTCATCGGGCCACCTCCAGCTCCGGGGCACGGCCGAGGATCGGCCCGCCCCACCTCTCCTCCAGCAGGCGCTCGAGCGCGCCCCCCACCCGGTAGAGCCGGGCGTCCTCACGCGCCGGGGCGAGGATCTGGAACCCGACGGGCAGGCCGTCGTCGCTCAGGCCGGCGGGCAGGGACATGCCGGGGATCCCGGCAAGGTTCGCCGGGATGGTCGCGACGTCGTTGAGATACATGGCGAGCGGGTCGTCGAGCTTCTCCCCCAGCCGGAACGCCGTCGTCGGCGTGGTCGGCGAGACGAGGACGTCGGCCTGGTCGAACGCCGCCGCGAAGTCGCGCTGGATGAGGGTGCGCACCTTCTGCGCGGAGCCGTAGTAGGCGTCGAAGTAGCCCGCGGACAGCGCGTGCGTGCCGAGGATGACGCGGCGCTTGACCTCGTCGCCGAACCCGGCGCCGCGGGTGGCGGCCATGACGCGCTCGGCGGTGGCCGGGCCGTCGGCCGGCTCGACCCGCAGCCCGAAGCGCATACCGTCGAACTTGGCGAGGTTCGACGAGCACTCGGCCGGCAGGATGAGGTAGTAGGCGGCCAGGGCGTAGTCGAAGCTCGGGCAGGAGACCTCCACGACCTCCGCGCCGGCCTGCTCGAGCAGGGCGACGGCCTCCTCGAACCGGGCGCGCACGCCCTCCTGGTAGCCCTCCCCGCCGAGCTCGCGCACGATGCCCACGCGCACGCCGGCGAGGTCACCGTCGCGGGCGGCGTCGGCGTAGCCGCGCGCCTGGCCCGGCAGGGAGGTCGAGTCCAGCGGGTCGTGCCCGCCGATGACCTCGTGCAGCAGGGCCGAGTCCAGCACGGTGCGCGAGACGGGCCCGGCCTGGTCCAGGGAGGAGGCCAGCGCGATGAGCCCGTAGCGCGAGACGGAGCCGTAGGTGGGCTTGACCCCGACCGTGCCGGTGACCGCGGCCGGCTGACGGATGGACCCGCCCGTGTCGGTGCCGATGGCCAGCGGCGCCTCGTAGGCCGCGACCGCGGCCGCGGAGCCGCCGCCGGAGCCGCCCGGGATCCGGTCGAGGTCCCACGGGTTGTGCGTGTTGCCGTAGGCGGAGTGCTCCGTCGAGGAGCCCATGGCGAACTCGTCGAGGTTCGTCTTGCCGAGGATCGGCATGCCGGCGGCGCGCAGGCGGGTGACGACGGTGGCGTCGTAGGGCGGGACCCAGCCCTGGAGGATCTTCGAGCCGGCGGTGGTCACCTGCCCCTGGGTGACGACGATGTCCTTGACCGCGATCGGCACACCCGCGAGGGCGTGCAGCTCCTCCCCGGCGGCGCGACGGGCATCGACGTCCGCGGCCGTGGCCAGCGCCTCGTCGGTGTTGACGTGGAGGAAGGCGTGGACGGCGCCGTCGACGGCGGCCGTGCGGTCCAGGTGGGCGCGCGTGACCTCGACGCTGGAGACGTCGCCGTCACGCAGGAGGGCGGCCAGCTCGGCCGCCGTCCGGCGCGTGAGGTCGGCGCTCATGCGTCCTCGCCGAGGATCTGCGGGACGGCGAACATCCCGTCCTGCGCGGCGGGCGCCGCCGCCATGACGGCGTCGCGGTCGAGGGTGGCGACCACGACGTCCTCGCGCATGACGTTCGTCAGCGGGATCGGGTGGGAGGTGGCGGGCACCTCGGGCGTGGCGACCTCGCTGACCCGGGCCACCGCGGTGGCGATGACGTCGAGCTCGCCGGCGAGGCGGTCGACCTCCTCGGGCGTCAGCTCGATGCGGGCGAGGGCCGCGACGCGCGCGACCTCGTCGGAAGAGATGGTGGACATGCCCGCGAGTCTAGACGCCGGGCCGGGGTCGGCTCAGCCGGCGGCGCGGCCCACGAGGTCCAGGACGGCGAGCGCGTAGGCGTCGGCCGCCTCGGGCGCCCGGTGCTCGACCTCGACCTCCCGCGAGCCCTCCGGCACCACGGTGGTGACGACGTAGAGGTCCTCGCGCCGCAGCGAGCGGAACGTCCCGCCGAGGAGCTCGCGGAGCTGGTCCTCCCGGGGCAGCCAGAGGGTGCGCTCGATCATCACCGAGTCCAGGGCCCACTCCGTCGTGCCGTTGAACGCCAGGACCGTGCCGGTGGCGTACCGGCGCGCCTCGATCGTCATCTCGGAGAGGGTGAAGACCTCCCCCGCGAGCTCGGGGGCGTCGACGAGGAAGCGGTCCCCCGACGCCGGCCGCCAGCGCACGCCCGCCGCCCGCAGGCGCCGGGCCAGGTCGGTGGAGATCGTCGTCGTGGTGGTGGTCATCGCTCCAGTATCGCCCGAGCCGGGCCTGCGCGCCCCGGGACGGCGGCCCCCGGGACGGCGGGGGCCACCACCGATAGGTTGGCGCCATGACGCTCACCCAGCGCCTCGGCCACGCCCTGCTGACCCGGCCCCACCTGACCGTGCGCCACGTGTGGCGGGCGGCCCGCCTCTACGTCGCGGCCACCGCCGCCGCGCAGACGGCCGCGGTCGTGACGGTCCTGGCCGTGGACCGGGTACGCAAGCACCGCGAGCCGCCGACCGGGGAGTTCCCCCACAAGGAGCCGGCCGAGGTCGAGGTCGCGGACTCCCGCGTGCGCACGTTCACCTACGGCGCCGACCTCTACGAGGACATGCTGGCCTCGATCCACGGGGCCCGGGACACGATCTACTTCGAGACCTTCATCTGGAAGTCCGACACGGTCGGCCAGACCTTCAAGGACGCCCTCGTCGCGGCCGCCCGGCGCGGGGTGACCGTCTACGTCGTCTACGACAGCTGGGGCAACCTCGTCGTCCCCCCGGCCTTCAAGCGCTTCCCGGACCTGCCGGGGCTGCACGTGCTGCGCTTCCCCCTGTTCCGCCCGGGCCTGGTCACGTTCAACCTCCGCAAGACGGGCCGCGACCACCGCAAGGTCCTCGTCGTCGACGGCCGCGTCGGCTACGTGGGCGGGTACAACATCGGCGACCTCTACGCCACGCAGTGGCGCGACACCCACGTGCGGGTCGAGGGCCCGTCCGCGTGGGAGCTGGAGAACGCGTTCGTCGACTTCTGGAACGACCACCGCCGCAAGCACCACCCGCTCATCCCCGACCGGGGCGCCCGGTCCTGGGACGCCCGGATCCGTGCGGCGCAGAACTCCCCCAACCGGCTCATCTTCCCCGTCCGGGGGATCTACCTCGAGGCGATGGACCGGGCCCAGCACCGGATCTACATCACCCAGGGCTACTTCATCCCCGACCGGGAGATCCTCGCCGGTCTGGTGGCCGCCGCCCGCCGCGGGGTGGACGTGCGGGTGCTCATCCCGGAGTACTCCAACCACATCCTCGCCGACTGGGCCGCCCGGACCTACTACTCCCGCCTCCTGGAGGCGGGGGTGAGCATCTGGCTCTTCCAGGGAGCGATGGTCCACGCCAAGACGATGACGGTCGACGGGCGCTGGACCACGGTCGGGACGACGAACATCGACCGCATGTCGATGACCGGGAACTTCGAGATCAACCTCGAGCTCCACGACGACGACCTCGCCGCCGAGATGGAGCGGATCTTCGAGGTGGACATGACCAACGCGCGCCGGCTCACCGTCGAGGAGTGGGAGGCCCGCGGACGCGTCAGCCGGGTGCTCGAGCGGATCCTCAAGCCGCTGGGGCCGCTCCTGTGACGGTCGCGGGGACACCCGTGGTCGCGTGATGGCGGCGCCGGCGGCTCAGACCCGCTGCTCGTAGAACCACATCACCGCGGCCGGGTCCCACGCGCCGATGTAGTCGCGCGCCGGCACGCGCCGGTACCCCACCCGCTCGTAGAGCCGGTGCGGGGTGCCCGGGCCGGCCACGGAGAGCACGGAGAGGACCAGCGCGGGATAGCCCTGCTCGCGGGTCCACTCCGCCGCGCCGCGCAGGAGCGCCTCGGCGACGCCGCGCCGCTGCGCGGCCGGGTCGACCGCGAGCATCCGCACCTCGAGCTCGTCCCCCGCGGCGATGTCGGCGTAGCCGCTGCCGGGCGGCGCCAGCGTGACGGTGCCGAGGACGCGGCTGCCCTCCCGCGCGACGAGGACCACGGTCTCGGCTGCGCGGTGGGCCACGTCGCGCAGCGTGGCCGCGTAACCGCCGTCGTCGTGCGCCAGGATCGCCGCGGCCCGGTAGGCGTCCACGCACAGCTCGCCCACGCGGGCGTGCTCCTCGGGCCGGACGAGGTCGACGGCCAGGCGCGCGGTGCGGGTCACAGCCTCATTATCGCCGGACGTCAGGCCTGCGGGACGACGCCCTCCACCGCTGCCGGACCGCCCTGCAGGAGGCTGACGAAGCCCGCCTCGTCGAGGACGGGCCGCCCCAGGGCGCGCGCCTTGTCCTCCTTGGTCCCGGCGTTCTCCCCCACGACGACGAAGTCGGTCTTCTTCGACACCGACCCGGCAGCCTTGCCGCCCCGGGCGATGATGGCCTCCTTCGCCGAGTCGCGGCTGAAGCCCTCGAGCGAGCCGGTCACCACGACGGTGAGCCCCGCCAGGGTGCGCTCGACCGTGGTGTCGCGCTCGTCCGCCATCCGCACGCCGGCGGCGCGCCACCGCTGGACGATGTCGAGGTGCCAGTCCTCCTCGAACCAGGCCTTGAGGGCCGCGGCGATGACGGGACCGACGCCGTCGACGGCGGCGAGCTCGTCCTCGGTCGCGGCGCGGATCGCCTCGAGCGAGCCGTACTCGGTGGCGACGGCCCGGGCGGCCGTGGGTCCGACGTGCCGGATGGACAGCGCGACGAGCACCCGCCACAGGGGCTTGTCCTTGGCCTTGTCGAGCTCGGCGACCATCCGTTCCGTGGTGGCCGTCGGCTTCGAGGGGCGGGCCAGCGTGCCGTCGCGCTTGTAGGTCGGTGCCGTCCAGAAGAACAGCCGCTGCTCCCAGCGGCCCGTGCCGACGCCCGCCTTCTTGATCTCGCGCCACACGCGCACGTCGGAGAGGGCGTCGGGGGTGAGGTCGAAGAGCCCCGCCTCCGTCGTGAGGACCGGCTGCTGACGCCCGGGAAGGCGGGCGTCCGCCGCGGCGAGGTCGTCGGGGGTGGGCACCGGTCCGTGCCCGGCCTCGACGGCGAGCGCGAGGGCAGCCTCCTCGCGACCCGCCTCGGGGTCGGTCAGGGCCAGCGCGGCCTCGCCGCCGAGCGCCTCGATGTCCAGCGCCCCGCGCCCGGCGATGTGGGCGACCCGCTCGGTGAGCTGGGCGGGGCACGAGCGGGCGTTGGGGCAGCGCAGGTCGACGTCGCCTTCCTTCGCCGGAGCCAGCGGCGTGCCGCAGGAGGGGCACCGCTCGGGCATGACGAACTCCCGCTCGCTGCCGTCGCGCAGGTCGACGACGGGGGCGACGATCTCGGGGATGACGTCACCGGCCTTGCGCAGGACCACCGTGTCACCGATGAGCACGCCCTTGCGACGCACCTCGTTGGCGTTGTGGAGGGTGGCCATCGCCACGGTCGAGCCTGCCACGAGCACCGGCTCCATGACGCCGTAGGGCGTCACCCGGCCGGTGCGGCCCACGTGCACCCGGATGTCCAGCAGCCGGGTGTTGACCTCCTCCGGCGGGTACTTGTACGCCGCGGCCCAGCGGGGCGCCCGCGACGTGGCGCCCAGGCGGCGCTGCAGCGCGAAGTCGTCGACCTTGACGACGATGCCGTCGATCTCGTGCTCGACGTCGTGCCGGTGCTCACCGAAGTAGGCGATCATCTCCTCGACGCCGGCCTCGCTGTCCACGACCCGCGTGCGGTCCGAGACCGGCACCCCCCACGAGCGCAGCGTCTCGTACAGCGCGGACTGCGTGGCCGGGGCGGCCGCACCCACCGGTCCCCAGTCGACGGCGCCGATGCCGTGGGCGACCATCGCCAGGCGGCGCGAGGCGGTGACGCGCGGGTCCTTCTGCCGCAGGGAGCCGGCCGCGGAGTTGCGGGGGTTGGCGAACGGGGCCCTGCCCGCCTCCACCAGCGAGGCGTTGAGGGCCTCGAACGCCTCCACCGGGAAGTAGACCTCGCCGCGGATCTCGATGCTCGCCGGGTGGGGCCCACCGGCGAGCTGGTGCGGGACGCCCACCACGGTGCGCACGTTGAGGGTGACGTCCTCGCCGGTGCGCCCGTCCCCGCGGGTCGCGCCCCGCACCAGGCGGCCGTCCTCGTAGGTCAGGCTCACCGCCAGCCCGTCGACCTTGAGCTCGCACGTCATCACGACGTCGCTGCGCCCGGCCTCGGCGTGCACCCGCGCCGCCCACTCGCGCAGCTCCTCGAGCGAGAAGACGTCGTCCAGGCTCATCATCTGCTGCCGGTGCTCGACGGTGGCGAAGTCGGTGGAGAACGTCCCGCCGACCCGCTGGGTCGGCGACTCGGGGACCCTCAGGTCCGGGTGCTCGGCCTCGAGCGCCTCGAGGTCGCGCAGGAGACGGTCGTACTCCGCGTCGGAGAGGGTGGGCGCGTCCCGCACGTAGTACGCGAACTGGGCGGCCTCGACCTGCTCGGCGAGGTGCTGCCACCGCTGCCGCGCCTCGGCCCGGGCGGCCGCAGGCACGGCGGCCGCAGGCACGCCGGCGGGAACCTCGTCGTCGTCAGGGCTCTGGTCGCTCACGGTGGACATCATGGCTCAGGCCCCCGACATCCGCCCGGGAGGTCGGCCGGGGCGGCTCAGCCCTGGACCGGTCCGGAGGCCTGCAGGACCGAGAGGAACGGTTCGAGAAACTCCTCGAGGAAGCGCGCCGAGGAGTCGTACCCGAACAGCGGCTCGGTGGGATCGAGCGCGACGCCGACGGCCTCGCGCAGACCCACCGCCATCTCGGCGGTGCCCTCGCCGGCGTCCTCGGCCATGCCATCCTCCTCGACCAGGTGTGCCCATCATGCCGCACCCCCGGCGCCAGGAGCCCCACGTCCCGCCCCGGCCGTCCACAGGCGCCGGCGGCGGGCGCCGGTCCCCAGCGGGCCGACCGGGGCCGCGGTCGGCGGACGAGGGTGACGCCATGACCACGCAGGCCCTCGTGTCCGGACCGGCCCGGGCACCGCGCCGGCCCCCGGCCGAGCCGCCCGCGGTGCTGCGCTGCGCATGGCACCTGGCGGTCCTCACCGGTCCGGGCGCGGGCAGGTGCCTGGGGCTCGAGCCGGGCACGGCGCTCGTGGGCCGCACCGACGTCCTCGGCGACCCGCTGGTCTCGGCCCGGCACCTGGAGGTGCGGCTGCGGCGGGGCCGGGTCGAGGCCAGGGACGCCGGCTCGGCGAACGGCACGCGCCTGCGGCGGGCCGCACTCCGGTGGCCGGGGACGTCGCTGCGCCCGCCGTGGGGGCGGGCGCGTCGCCCCTGGGCGGCCCGGCACGGCCGACCGGGCCGTGGTCGCCGGCTGGGCACGCGGTGGCGCGCGCTGAGCGAGGGGGACGTGCTCGAGATCGGGTCCACCCACCTCCAGCTGCGACCACGCCCCGTCGAGGCGGCTCGCCCCGCCTCCGACGGGGCGGACCGGAGGGCACGGTCCGGTCGGGACACCGGCCGGCTCCTCCTGCCCGGCCTCATGGCGGTCACGACCGTCCCGATGGTCATCTCCTCCTCGGCCGGTCCGTGGCGCTGGCTGCTGCTCCTGGTGCCGGTCGCGCTGCTGTGGTCGGCGGTACGCGCAGGACGCGGCAGCGAGCCGCCCGGGCCCCTGCCGGACCCCGGCGCCGTGCTCCTCCTCGCCGGCGCCGGCCCGGGCACGACGGACGTGAGCGGGCGCCCGGCGCAGCTGGACGTCTCGGTGGATCCCGGCGGGGCGCGCCGGCCACGGCGGGGCCCCGCCCCGCTCGACCTGACGGGTGGCCCCGTGGCCCTGGTCGGACCACCGGCGGTCGTCGAGGCCGTCGCCGGCTGGCTGGTGTGCCAGCTCGCCGCCCACCACCGGCCCGGCGAGCTGGCCCTGGACCTGCCGGCGTCATGGCGGTGGGCGTCCCGGCTGCCCCACCGCACGGCCGCTGCGGGGCCGAGTGGCGGCTCGGCCGGCCCCGAGGAGGGCACCGCACGTCTGCGCGTGGCCGTCGCCCGGCCCGATCTCGTCGCCGCGCCGGGTCTGGTCCTGGCCGCGGACGTCGCCGCCATCCCCCCGTGGTGCTCGCGGGTGGTCCACCTGCCCCGCACGCCACCGGGCCTGCCGGGCCCGAGCTGGTGCGTCGCGGTGGCCGCCGCCCTGACCGGCGGCCCGCGGGCGGCCGCCCCGCCGCGGGTCGCGCTCCTCGCCGACCTCCTCGGGCTCGGGGCGGGAGGCCCGGACGTCGTCGCCACGGCCGATCGGCTGGCCGCGGCCTGGGACCGCGGCCTCCCGGGCCTGGCCGCACCGGTCGGCGTCGGCGCGGAGGGGGTCGTCGAGCTCGACCTCGCCCTGGACGGTCCCCACGCGCTCGTGGCGGGCTCGACGGGGTCGGGCAAGTCCGAGCTCCTCCTCAGCTGGTTGACGGCCCTGGCCGTGCGGTGCTCCCCGGCCACGCTCCAGGTCGTGCTCGTGGACTACAAGGGCGGCGCCACCTTCGCGCCCCTCGCCGGGCTGCCGCACACCGCGGGGGTGCTCACCGACCTCGATCCCGCGGGGACCGAGCGCGCCCTGAGCAGCCTGCGCGCGGAGGTGCGGCGGCGCGAGGCCCTGCTCGCCGGCGCCGGTGCGCCCGACATCGCCTCCTACACCGCCGCCGGTCACCGGCTGGCGCGGCTCCTCGTCGTGGTGGACGAGTTCCGCGTGCTGGCCGAGGCGCACCCCGAGGTCCTCTCCGCCCTCGTCCGGCTGGCCGCCCAGGGACGCTCGCTCGGCCTCCACCTCGTCCTGGCCACCCAGCGGCCGGGTGGCGCCGTCGGCCCGGAGATCCGCGCCAACCTCGGCGTCCGGGTGTGCTTGCGGGTCGTGGAGCCGGCGGACTCGGTCGAGGTCGTCGGCACGCCGCGGGCGGCCGGTCTCGACGGCCCCGGGCGCGCGCTGCTGCGCACCGACCGCGTGCGTGAGCTCCAGGTGGCCTGGGCCGGCCCCCCGGGCCAGGGACTCGTCCGCGAGGTGGTCGCCGGGGCGGCACTCGCCTGGGAACGCCGCGGTCCCGCCGCCGCGACGGCCCCACCGTGGGCACCTCCGCTGCCCGCCGTGGTGTCGCTGGACGAGATCGCCCGGCCGGGCGGACCGGCGGGACCGCCGCCAGCAGCACGAGCCGCACCGGTTGCGGCGGCGGCCCCGCCCCGCCCGGTCCGGGCCCCGGTCGCGCTGCCCCTGGCCCGCACCGACCTGCCGGACGAGCAGCGGCTGGGCACCTGGTCGTGGTCCGGCCCCGCGCTGCTGGTGACGGGCGGGCCGGGCACGGGTCGCACCCAGGCCCTGCGCACCGTGGCCGCCTCGGCGAGCGCCGCGGGGGTCCCCGTCCATGTCGTCGCCGCCGACCCGGCGGCGTTCGCCGACGTCCACGACCGGGCCGCCGGCTCGCTCGTCCCCGCCGGCGACCCCCGGCTGGTCGCCCGCCTGCTCGACCTGCTGGGGGACGCCGTGGACGGCACGCAGGTCCTCCTCGTCGACGACGCCGACGACGTCGCCGAGAACCTCGACCTCACCGGGCCGGGACGGGGCCCGGCCCTGCTGGGCGCCGCGGTGCGCGGAGCCCGCCGCAACGGCGTCGCCGTCGCACTGGCCGGCCCGCCCACGCTCGCCGGGGCGCGGTGGCTCGAGGCGGTGCGGACCCGGGTCGTCCTGTCCCCCCGCGACGAGACCGAGGCCCTGCTGTCCGGGGTCCCTGCGGCGCTGCGCCTGCGCGGCGGGCCGCCCGGCCGGGGCGTGCTCGTGCGACCCGAGGGGGCGGTCCTGCTCCAGGTCGCGCTCGCCGGACCGGGCGCTCGGCCGGCCACGGCCCCGCGGGAACCGCCGGCGGGCGTCCCGCTGCTCCGCCCGCTCCCGGGCGTCGTGCGGCTCTCGGACGCACCGGTGGGACTCGGGGTCGTCCTCGGCCGGGGTGGGGACGACGCCGGCTGGGTCACGCTCGGGTGCGCCCCGGGGGAACGGGTGCTGGTCGTCGGGCCGCCCGGGAGCGGCCGGACCACGGCCCTGGAGGTCCTCGCCCGGCAGCTCCGGCGCGCCGGCCGGACGGTCGCCGCGGACGCCGCCCGAGCCCGGCCGGGGGACGTCGTCGTCCTCGACGACCTCGATCCCCTCGCCGCGCTACCGGACCTCACCGCCGTCACGGTGCTGGCCGCGGCGCGCACGGAGGCGGCGGCGACCACGCTTCGCGGCCCGCTGACGACCTGGCGCGGACGTGCGGACCTCGTCCTGCTCCGGCCCGGCCACCCACTGGCCGGTCAGGTCACCGACGTCGACGTCCGCGGTGCGCTCGACCCGGTGCGGCCACGTCACGCCGGGCTGGCCGTCCTCGTCCGCGGGGGTCGCGCCATCCCGGTCCAGGTCGCGACGCCCTGACCCTCCGGATCGCCCGCCGGCGGGCCTACCGGCGCAGTCCCTCGTCGATCTCGGCCAGCGCCTGGTCGAGGTCGACGGACGGCGTCCACCCCCAGGCGTGGGCCCGCGTGGCGCGGATCCGACCGGTCCAGGCGGGATCGTCGTCCCAGACCGGGTCGATCCCCAGGGCGCGGGTGACCGTCCCGTAGTAGTCGCGCGCGGTGGCCGGCCCCGCCGCGACGTCGAGGGCGGTGCACCCGGCCTCGACCGGACCGTGGTCGGGGTCGGCCGATGCTGTGACCCGGCCGGTGGCGACGTCCGCGGCCACCGCGGCGAGGTCGGTGACGTGCACCCACGCGAACGTCCCGGACGGGTTCGCGCGCCGGGCGTCCACGGAGCGGCGCATGGCATCGGGCCGCAGGGTGTTCCACACCGAGGTCGGTCCCGGGCCCAGGATGGCGGGCGGACGGAGGAGCACCCGGGTGATCCCGCCCACGTCAGCAAGGGCGGCCTCGGCGTCCCGCTTGGTCACCGCGTAGGCGCCCGCGGCGTCGTCGACGAGCGCGGCGGACTCGTCGACGTCACCGACGTCGGGCCCGCGTCGGTAGACCGCGGCCGTGGAGACGTGGACCAGGCGTGCGACGCCGGCATCCCGGGCCGCGCGGGCGACCGACCGGGTCCCCTCGACGCCGATCCGGTGCTGCGTCGCCCGGTCGGACCCCATCGGGTGCACGGTGGTGACGACGGCGTCGGCGCCCGCGACGGCGGTCGCGGCGAGGGCGGGGTCGTCGAGCTCCCCCACGCGCTCCTCCACGCCGGCGAGGCCGGGGGCCGTCCCGGCGCGCCGGACCACGGCCCGGACGGAGGCGCCCCGCGCGACCAGCGCGCGGCAGACGGCCGCACCCACCAGGCCGTTGGCCCCGGTGACCACGACGACGGCTGTCCTGCTCTGCTCGCTCACGCGCCCACTGTGCCAGCCGTGCCGGTCACCGGCGCGCCGGGTGGCCACCGGCGTCCGCAGGCGAGCACCCGCGGTCCACGGCCACCGGCCGAGGCACCGCGGCCGGCCAGGGCGTCAGGCCACGGCGTCGGGGGCGTTCGTCCGTGAGGCGTGGACGCGCGAGGAGGGCCACAGCACACCGACCACCACGACGACGGCACCGGCCACGAGGACCACCGGCAACCAGGCGGGGAGGGAGCCCGCCAGCGCGAGCGCGGTGGCGACCTGGAGGAGCTGCCAGGTGATGACGGGCCCGCGGCCCCACCTGCTGCCGCGCCACAGGGCCCGGCCCGCCCCGCCGAGGAGGGTCGCGAACCCGACGAAGAACACCGCGAGCGCCACCGCGGAGCCGACGTCTAGCGCCAGCCCGCGCACCGTCTCGGCCACGAGCACGACCGCGGCGACCACGAGCGCGAGGGCCTCGAGGGCGACCACCAGCAGGGCGCCCAGGAGGGGCGCGGGCGGGGTCGGGCCGGCCTTGCCGGGCACGGCGGCCGAGGGCGTCGCAGGGCGTGTCACATCCACGAGCGTACGCATTGCCGCCGGTCGCGGGAGCGGCGGCGGCAGCGGTGAAACCCTGTGAGTAACACCACCCCCGTTACCCGACGGACATTTTCCTGAAACCTCTTGTGGCCCACCGGACGCCGTGTCAACCTTGGTGGCAGCAGCAAACACCCCTTGTCGGAAGCTGCTCCCCCCGAATGGTGAACGAGTGCTTCCGACGTGTGCCCGAAGGAGCAAGCCCTATGGATTGGCGTCACCGCGCTTCCTGCCTGACCGAGGACCCCGAGCTGTTCTTCCCGATCGGGAACACCGGTCCGGCCCTCGTGCAGATCGAGGAGGCCAAGGCCGTGTGTCAGCGCTGCCCGGTGGTCGACACCTGCCTGAAGTGGGCGCTGGAGACGGGGCAGGACTCCGGGGTGTGGGGGGGCCTGAGCGAGGACGAGCGCCGCGCCCTCAAGCGCCGCACCGCGCGCGCCCGCCGCGCCGGCTGAACGACCGACAAGGACGACGCCGCCGGGCCTACGCCCGGCGGCGTCGTCGTGTCAGCGGGCGCTGAGGTCCGCGCGCAGCACGACCTCCGTCCCCCCCGTGGGCACCGCCTTCCACCTGATCTTCCCGCGCAGCTCGTTGTTCACCATGGTCGAGACGATCTGCGTGCCGAGACCGGAGTGCACCCGGTCCGTGTCCAGGCCGACGCCGTCGTCGCGGACGGAGACGTGCAGGTGTGACCCCTCACGCTCGGCGTGGACGGTGACCGTCCCCGAGCGGCCCTTGAGCCCGTGCTCGACGGCGTTGGTGACGAGCTCGGTGAGCACCACCGCGAGCGCCGTGGCCGCCTCCGCCCCCACCGCCCCGAAGGTGCCGTCGACGACGGTCCGCACGGAGGAGTCCGGCGAGGCGACGTCGGCCGCCAGGCGCAGCGCCCGGCCGAACACCTCGTCGAAGTCGACGACCTCGTCGATGTTCTGCGAGAGCGTCTCGTGGACCAGTGCGATCGTCGCGACGCGCCGGGTCGCCTCACCGAGCGCCGACTTGGTCTCGGCGTTGGTCGAGCGCCGGGCCTGCAGGCGCAGCAGCGCGGAGACCGTCTGGAGGTTGTTCTTCACCCGGTGGTGGATCTCGCGGATCGTGGCGTCCTTGGTGATGAGCTCGCGCTCGCGCCGACGGACCTCGGAGACGTCGCGGCACAGGAGCAGGGCGCCGCGCCGCTCGCCGTGGTCGGTCAGCGGCACCGCCCGCAGCGACAGGCTCACCCCGCGCGCCTCGACCTCGGTGGACCATGCGGCCCGGCCCATGATCACCACGGCGAGGGTCTCCTCCACCGTGCTGTGGTCCTCCAGGAGCGAGGTGACGACCTCTGCCAGGACCTCTCCCTTGAGCTCGCCGATCACCCCGAGACGGTGGAAGTTGCTCACCGCGTTGGGGCTGGCGTAGACCACCCGTCCCTCGGCGTCGAGCCGCACGAGGCCGTCGCCCACGCGCGGCGCACCGCGCCGGCTGCCCGCCGGGGCCTGCGGCTGGGGGAACTCGCCGCGTCCGATCATCGCGCACAGCACGTCCGCGATCTCCACGTAGGAGATCTCCAGCCGTGAGGGCACCCGCGAGGCCGGCAGCGCCGACTCCCGCGTCATGATCGCGATGACCCGGTGCTCGTGGACGACCGGGACGACGACCTCGCGGATACCCCGCTCGGACCGGTCGTGCTCGGCACGCAGGTGGACCCCGCCGTCGGCCATCGTCTGGCGCATGAGCTGGCGCCGCGGCTCCCTCGGCACCGACCCCACGACGTCGTCGTAGTGGATGGTCGCCGACGTCGAGGGCCGGCACTGCGCGCCCGCCACGAAGGAGCCGTCCTCGGTGGGCAGCCACAGCACGAGGTCGGCGAAGGCGAGGTCGGCGACGACCTGCCAGTCGCCCACCAGCTGGTGGATGCAGTCGACCTCTGCGGGCTCGAGAGGTGAGGCGATCGCGATCATGTTGGCGAGGGTCGGCACCGCTCCAGCGTAGGGGAGCCGGCGACGCGGTCCGGCGGCGGGTGCGCACACCCCCCGCTACGCTGACGGCCGGTCCCTCGCCCCGGACCGGCCGCCGCACCGAGGAGCGCCCCGTGCAGTTCGCCGCCACGATCGACTACCCCGCCGACGTCGAGACCGTCGCCGCCATGCTCGCGGACGAGGAGTTCGCCGGCGCGCGCGCCGAGCGGGCCGGCGCGCTCGAGCACCGGGTCGAGGTCCACCGCGAGGGGCGGGCGTTCACCATCACCACCCGGATGAAGATGCCGACGACGATCGTGCCCGCAGCCTTCCGCTCCGTCGTCGGCGACTCCCTCGACGTGCGGATGGTCGAGGCGTGGGAGGAGCCGGGGGCGGGGGGCGCCCGGCACTCCACCCTCGCGCTGGACATCCACGGTGTGCCGGTCCGCGTGGCGGGGACCCAGCGCCTCGAGGCCACGGCCGCCGGCTGCACCGAGACCTACGCCGGGGAGGTCACGGCGTCGGTGCCCCTGTTCGGCGGGCCGATCGAGGAGGCCGCCGTGCGGACGGTGCAGCAGGTCGTCGACGTCGAGCGCGAGCTGGGGCTGGAGCACCTCGCCCGCTGACGGTGCCGCCCGGATCGCGCCTGACGGTGCCGGTCGGATCGGGGCCGAGGTGCCGCCCAGGTCGAGGGCGCCTGGCTCGCCGTTGAGCCAGGTGCGGCCCACACCCTACTCCGTCCGTGACGTGGGCCACAGGTTCCTACTCCCCCAGCATCCATCGGTGCGGGGCGGCGAGGCGGTGCGCCGCGGCCGGCCCCCACGTGCCGGGGGCGTACGGCTCCGGCTGCGGCCGCGCCTCACCCTGGAGCGGTGCGAACGCGGCGAACGCGGCCCGCAGGCCCTCCGCCGTCGTGAACAGCGACCGGTCGCCGATCAGGGCGTCGTGGATGAGCGAGGCGTAGGGCGAGATCGGTTCGCCGCCGGGGACGTCGTCGAGCTCGAGCACCGCCTTGCCCGGGGAGAAGGTGAGGTCGGGACCGGGCGTCTTGACGGTGATGCCCAGGCGGATCTCGCCGTCCCCGGCGAAGCAGATCTCGATGGTGTTGGGTTCGGACAGCTCCCCGGCGAGCGGGCCGAACGGCGGCTTGAGGACGAGCGTGATCCGCTGGGTCTTGCGTGCCATGCGCTTGCCGGTCCGCAGGAGGAACGGGACGCCGCGCCACCGCTCGGTGTCCACCCACAGCCGGGCGGCGACGAAGGTGTCCTGCACCGAGTCCGAGGGCACACCCTCGATGTCGGTGTAGCCCTCGAACTGACCGAGGACGACGTCCTCGACCGGGTCGAGCGGCCGGAACGCGCGCAGCGCCGCCTCACGAGCCGCGATGACCGACTCCGGGTCGCGCAGGTCGGCGGGCGGCTCCATCGCCACCTGCCCGGCCACCTGGAACAGGTGGGTGACGAGCATGTCCAGGGCGGCGCCCGTGGCCTCGTAGAACGTCGCCCGGTTGGCGACGTCGAGATCCTCCGGGACGTCGATCTGGACCTGGTCGATGCTGGCCCGGCTCCACTCCGAGCCGAAGAGCTGGTTCGCGAACCGAAGGACGTAGATGGTCTGCACGCCCTCCTTGCCCAGGAAGTGGTCGATCCGGAAGACCTGGTCCTCCGTGAGGACCTCCTTCACGAGGGCGTCGAGCTCCTTGAACGACTCGGCGGAGGTGCCGTAGGGCTTCTCGAAGACCACCCGGGCACCGTCGGCGAGGCCGTGGGCTCCCAGTCCCTTGGTGATGGCGGCGAAGGCGACCGGGGGCACGGCGAGGAAGTGCAGGACGACCGGCTCGGTACCGGCGGTGTCGCGGAGCTCCTCGCGGACCTGCGCCAGCACCGTCGGCAGCTCGCCGGAGTCCTCGGCCGTGAAGCCCCCGCCGGCGTAGCGCACGGCCGAGGGGTCCCACCCGGCGGGCACGCCGAGCTCGGAGCGTTCCAGGGAGGCGCGGACGAGGTCGCGGAACCCGTCGTCGTCGAGGACGTCGGTGGCACAGCCCACGAGACGCCAGTGCGCCGGCATCAGGCCACGGTCGTGCACCTCGTGCAGGGCGGGCAGGACCATGCGGCTCGCGAGGTCGCCGGTGGCGCCGAAGAGGACGACGACGACGGACTCGGGCAGCGCGGGTTGGTTCGAAGGCACGGGTTCAACGTATCGGCGGGCGTGGCGGGCGGCGAGCGGTCGTCGCCACGGCGGCGCGCGGTCGTCGCCACGGCGGCGAGCGGTCGTCGCGACGGCGGCGCGCGGTCGTCGCGACGGCGGCGCGGGGACGTGCGACGATCGGCCCATGAGCGAACCCGACGAGACCGATCGGCCGGCCCTGTGGGCCGAGCGCACCGGTACCCGCACCTTCACCGGACGCAACCTCCGAGGCGCCGAGGTGCTCATCGGCAACGGTGACGCGCCCGGCGTCTTCACCCCGGGCGAGCTGCTCCAGATCGCGCTGGCGGGCTGCGTCGGACAGTCCACCGACCACCGCCTCGCCCACGCCCTCGGCGACGACTTCCACGGCACGGTGGTGGTGTCGGTGGAGAAGAACGCCGACGAGAACCGCTACGAGTCCTTCGACGTCGAGGTCATCGCGGACCTCGGCTCGGTGGACGAGGCCACCCGGGACAAGGCCGTCGAGCGGGGCACCTCCGCGATCGAGCGGGGCTGCACCGTCGGGCGGACCCTCGGCGCCGGTGCCACCTACCGCACCGTCTTCACAAGCGAGACCCCCCGATGAGGGCGGCACGGGCGGCCGTCGACCGGCTCCTCGACCGGGCCGTCGCGCGCAGCGACCGCGCCGACGAGGTGCTCGCCGAGCTGCGGCGCGAGAACCCCGGCGCCACCCCCGGGCAGGTCCTGCGCCTCCTCGACGAGCGCTACGTCAAGCGCGTCGCCCGGCTCGGTGGCGCGGTCGGCGCAGTCGCGGCGGTACCCGCCCTCGGGACCGTGACCGCGGGGGTCCTCACCGCCGGGCAGCTCGGGAGCTTCCTCAACGCCTCCGGCGACTACGTCATGGCCGTGGCGTCCCTCCACGGCGTGGAGGTCGACGACGCCGAGCGTCGCCGGCTGCTGCTGCTGGCCTCCCTCCTCGGCGAGGAGGGCGCCGCCGCTGTTCAGGGCCAGCTCGGCCTGGGCACGCTCTACTGGGCGAAGGGTGCGCTGACCAAGCTGCCGCTCGGGACGGTCCGGGCGGTGAACCGCGGACTCACCGGTCGCCTGCTCACCTGGGGGGTGGGACGGGTCGGCGCCCTGGCGCTGGGCCGGCTGGCCCCCTTCGGGGTCGGTGCCGTGGTCGGCTTCTACGGCACACGGGTCTTCGCCCGCAACGTGGTCGAGGGCACCGCGCAGGCGCTCGGCCCGGTACCGGCGCGGTTCGCCGACCCCGTCCCCGCCTGAGGCGCCCCGGCGGGGTGAGGCCGCCGCACGGGACCGGGTCCGCCGCCCCCAGCCCGTAAGCGGGCGTGCGCCTCCTCGGCGGCGTGCCCGCCCCGTGGGATCAGCCGTCGCTTCGGCGTCCCCGCCCGCACGCGGGCGTAGGCGCTTTCGCTGCGGCGTCGCGGCCCCCGCCGCGACGCCGCTCAGGCGGGGGTGTCCAGCCGGCGCGCGACGGATCGGGCCCAGTCGGCGATCTCGTCGCGGTCGCGGAAGTCGCCGTCCGGGATGTGCAGGGTCCGCACGATGGTGCGCTCACCGAAGGCGAGCCTCGTCCGCTCGATGCGGCCGGCGAAGACCTTGTGCTCGAGGGCGCCCGTCACCTCGACCGCGGCCGCGCCGTCGGCGGGCTCCTCCGTGGGCCTGGGCGGATCCCCCACCGGCCCGGACGAGAACAGCCAGACCGGACGGCGTGCCAGGTCCGCGCCCAGCCTCTCGACGAGCTCACGCGCCGGTGCCATCCACCGGCCGACGTAGACCGCGCTGCCGAGCACCACGGCGTCGATGCCCTCGAGGTCGGCGACGTCCTGTGGGGCCCTGGCGACCACCTCGTGGCCGGCGGCGGCGAGGACCTCGGCGATCTGCTCGCCGATCTCGGCCGTGGCGCCGTGCTTGCTGGCGACGCTGACGAGCACGCGCATCACGCACCTCCTCCGGCATCCGTCCCACCACCGTGCCGTCACCGGTGCCGGGCAAGACAGGGACCAAGGGCCCCCTGGAGCGTCACCCCGGCGTGGTCCTCCCTCGCGCGGCCGTTCTCAGCCACGGGAGCCGGGACGTCCCCGGCGAACGATCCCCTCGTCGCCGAACGATCCACGGGAGCCGGGACGTCCCCGGCGAACGATCCCCTCGTCGCCGAACGATCCCCCGGTGACCGAACGATCCCCGCCCACCACTCTCAGTCGGGGACGGAGGAATCAGCCGGGTCGCGACCGTCATGAGCGGAGACCTGGCACAGCACGCGCCGGCGTCTGGTGCACCATAGGTGCCGGGCTCACCTGCGATAACGTCCGGACTTGAGTCGATCATGCTCAACTTTTTCGTCCTGAGCGAAACAGACCCTCCAAGCGTTAGCACTCACCAGCTGAGAGTGCTAGAACTGATCTCGGAAGCACCGCCGGACCCCGGCGGGCGACGCGGCCCGGACCGCCCGGGCCCACCAGACGTGGAGGTGGAACCATGGCCAACCGATTCGACCCGTTCCGCGACATCGACCAGATGCTGGCCACGATGCGCCAGACGCCCTCCTCCCCCGGGATGCCGCTCGACCTGTACCGCGACGGCGAGGCGTTCGTCGCAAAGTTCGACCTCCCGGGTGTGGACCCGTCGTCCATCGACATCGACGTCGACGACCGGACGCTGACCGTGCGCGCGGAGCGCACCGCCACCGCCGGCGAGGTCCAGTGGCTCTCCCACGAGCGGCAGAGCGGCACCTTCGCCCGGCAGCTCACCCTGGGCACCGGCCTGGCCCTGGACAAGATCGAGGCCGGCTACGCCGACGGCGTGCTGACCCTGACGATCCCGGTCGCCGAAGAGGCCAAGCCGCGCAAGATCCAGGTCGCGCACACCGGGTCCACGGCGACGATCGACCAGTAGTCCGGCCGACGGGTGCCCCACCGCGGCCTGCAAGCCGGCACCCGCGACCACCCGACCACACACCGGCCCGGCACCAGTTCGGGCCGGTGCCCGCCAGGGCCCGGGACACCCGGGCCCGAGCACCTGGAGGTGACTGAGATGATCCTGCGAACCGACCCCTTCCGAGAGATGGACCGCTGGCTCGACACGGTCCTGCGTCAGGTGCCCACGGCTCACCCGATGCCGATGGACCTGTACCGCGACGGCGAGTCCTTCGTCGCCAGGGTCGACCTGCCGGGGGTGGACCCCGCCACGATCGACATCGACGTCGAGGACCGCACGCTCACGATCCGTGCCGAGCGGGCGGCCGAGGAGCCCGAGAGCCTGCAGTGGCTCTCCCGCGAGCGCCCCACGGGCACCTTCGCCCGCCAGCTCACCCTCGGTCACGGGGTGGACCTCGACAACATCGACGCCGGCTACGCCGACGGCGTGCTGACCCTCACCCTGCCCATGGCGGAGGAGGCCAGGCCGCGCAAGATCGAGGTCGCGCACACCCCGGCCCTCGACCGCGGTGAGGCACGCACGATCGAGTCCGGCTCGACCGCCTGATCCACCGGGTCCAGCTCACGGGCGCGGCGCGCACCGCGCGCCGCGCCCTCCGCACGTCCACCCGCCGTGCCGGGCGCCCCACGACACGACACGGCGCGGCCCGGGACGCGCAGCGCGCCGTGGCCCGCGCCTACGATGACCCGGTGAGCCAGACCCGCGACGTCGAGACCACCGCCGAGCCCACGACCGTCGGCGAGCCCGGCACGGCGAGCAGCACCGCCTACGAGGACCTCCTCCGGCACGTCCTGGCCCACGGCACCGCCAAGGGCGACCGCACGGGCACCGGGACACGCAGCGTCTTCGGCCACCAGATGCGCTTCGACCTCACCGCCGGCTTCCCGCTGGTGACCACCAAGCGCGTGTTCCTACGCGGGGTGGCCGAGGAGCTGTTCTGGTTCCTCCGCGGGGAGCACAACGCCCGCACCCTCCAGGAGCGGGGTGTGCACATCTGGGACGAGTGGGCCGACGACGACGGCGAGCTCGGTCCCGTCTACGGCGTCCAGTGGCGCTCCTGGCCCACCCCCGACGGCGGCCACGTCGACCAGGTCCAGCAGGTCCTGGACACCCTGCGCTCCGACCCGGACTCGCGCCGGATCATCGTCTCGGCCTGGAACGTCGCCGAGCTGGACCAGATGGCGCTCATGCCGTGCCACGCCTTCTTCCAGTTCTACGTCGCCGAGGGCCGGCTCTCGTGCCAGGTCTACCAGCGCAGCGCGGACCTCTTTCTCGGCGTGCCCTTCAACATCGCCTCCTACGCGCTGCTCACGCACATGATGGCCCAGCAGGCCGGTCTCGAGGTCGGCGACCTCGTCTGGACAGGCGGGGACTGCCACATCTACGACAACCACGTCGACCAGGTGCGCGAGCAGCTCTCCCGCGAGCCGTACCCCTTCCCCACGCTCGAGCTGCGCAAGGCCCCGAGCCTGTTCGAGTACTCCTACGACGACGTCGAGGTCGTGGGCTACCGCCACCACCCGGCCATCAAGGCCCCCGTGGCCGTGTGATGCTCGGCCTCATCTGGGCCCAGGCCCACGACCGCGTCATCGGCGCCGGCGGCACCATGCCCTGGCACCTGCCGGAGGACCTCGCCCACTTCCGCCGGACCACGACCGGCTCGGCCGTGGTCATGGGCCGGGCGACCTGGGACTCCCTCGACCCGCGCTACCGACCGCTGCCGGGCCGGACCAACGTCGTGCTCTCCCGTCGCGGTGCACAGGTCGACGGAGCACTCCTCGCCGACGACCTCGACGTCGCCCTGGCCCGGGCGGGCGACGGGGACGTGTGGGTGATCGGCGGGGCGGAGGTCTTCGCCCAGGTGATCGACCGGGCCGACACCCTCGTGGTGACCGACATCGACATCGACGTCGACGGCGACACCCGGGCCCCGGCGATCGACGACGCGGTCTGGGCCGTCCTGTCGGCCGACCCCGACCGCGGCTGGCACACCGCGGCGAACGGGCTGCGCTACCGGTTCACGACGTACGGGCGCGCCTGACTTCGCGGGGCGGCAGGCTCACGCCTGCGCCACGCGCCCGAGTCAGACAGCGGGCCTAACCGCCGGCCGGACCCGCCGTCAGGCCGCCGGTCAGGCCGCGCGGACCTCGATGAGGTTGTTCCACGGGTCGTTGAGGCGCAGGACCGCGCCGTCGTGCCGGACGTCGACGCCGTGACCGCGCATGCGCTCGGACAGGGCCGCGACGTCCTGCGCGGTGGGCACGACGATGTCCACCGTGCCGAGGCCGAGAGCCGGCACGCGCGGCCCGGCGCCAGCACTGTTCCAGGTGTTCATGGCCATGTGGTGGTGGTAGCCGCCCGCCGCGACGAACAGCGCCTGGGTGCCGTAGGTCGTGGTCTCCTCGAAGCCGAGCATGGCGACGTAGAAGTCCCGGGCCGTGGGCACGTCGCCCACCTGCAGGTGCACGTGCCCCACGACCGCACCCGGCAGCGTCGCGGGGACCGTCCGGTCCGTCGTGGTGATGAGGTCACGAGCCTCGTCCGTCAGGTGCTCGGCGAGGAAGCGGTTGGGGTCGAGGTAGTGGGTGGCCATCGCCACCTGCTTCACGCGGTCGCCGGTCCAGACCCACGCGTCACGAGGGCGGTCGACGTAGAGCTCGACGCCGTTGCCCTCAGGGTCCGTGAAGTAGAACGCCTCGGACACCAGGTGGTCGCTCGACCCGGCGAAGGTGCGGGGGGCCCGGACGGCGAGCGACGCGACGACGGCCGCGAGCGACGCGTGGTCCTCGAAGAGGAACGCCGTGTGGAACAGGCCCGCGCTGCGGGGGGACCCGGGCGGCAGCGACGGGTCGTGGCGCAGCACGAGGAGCTCGACGCCGTGCCGGCCGAGCGACACCTCGTCACCCTCGGCACGCAGCACCTGGAGCAGGACGCCGTCGCGGTAGTAGGTGGTCATGAGGTCGAGGTCGCCGACGAGCAACGTGACGCTGCCCATGGCGGTGGCTGCGGGCAGGAGGTCCTCGACGGGCCGGTTTGAGATCGGCGCGACGGTCTGGCTCATGGGTCTGGTCCCTCGGTCGTCGGTCGGAATGCTGTCACGGTACACGTACTTGAACGTTCAACTCAATACGAGTGCCGAGTATTCCGCGTCACGCGGACGAGGCCGGGGCCGGGGCCGGGCCCGGAGCGCATGGTCGCGCCGGAGCTGACGAGTCTTGACAGCCGACCCCCCGGAGCGGACATTTGCACCTCCCGGATCCCGGGAGCAGGCCACGACGAAGAGGCCCCATGTCCCCCTGCCCGCCACCACACGCCGGGCCCGAGGGCGGAGGCGGCCGACGACTGTCCCGAAGGGAGCCGCCGTACCGGCGCCGAGAGGCGCATCGCTCGGCCACCGCGCTCTTCGCTGCGCTGGTGGGCGGCGCCGTCGTCCTGGGAACGCTCCCCGTCCAGGCCGCGGGGGTCATGAAGTACAAGACGTAAGGTGCCGACCGAGGTGAGCCAGCCGAGGTTCATCACCCCGGGCTCCGACGGGAACCTCTGGTTCACCGAAGGCGGGCAGGACTTCACGCCGGGCCCCGACCCCGATGGCGCAGGCACGTTCCACAGCATCATCGGGATGATCGTGCCCACCGGCGAGATCACCGAGTTGCGGGTCGACTGCGACTGCTTCCTCGAGGACATCGAGCAGGGGCCCGACGACATCCTGTACTTCACCACCAACGACTTCGGCGTCCTGGGACGCGGCGAACAAGATCGCCGCCCCGACGCCGTCCTCCGCGACGGCAGCGACAAAGGCCCGGACCATGTGGTCCGGGCCTTCGTCATCGGTAGCGGGGGCAGGATTTGAACCTGCGACCTCCGGAACGAATCGAGGGCCTCTCGGCTACCGCCGGTTGGCTCGGGAAAGAGCGGGTTCGCTTGTATTGATCAGGAAATCTCCTAGTTGGCAGCTCCGACTCTAGCCGATCGATGACGGTCTGTGACGACTCAATCTGGAGGGTAAGTGGAGGGCCATCGAGTCAACCGCGCGCCTGCTGGGCAACACACGCCGCCGGCGTCCTGCACGGACGCAGCAAATCGCCGTCGCGGGGCACAGCCGGAGAGGCCGCGGGGTCGCGGTGGCCGCGGTCTGGCGGTCATGAGCAGCATGAATGCGTCGGCCATCGTGGACCGCAGAGGCCAACCTCGCCGGCTCGTGTCAGCGATGCGTCCGCCCATCCTCCGCGCCGTCCCTCATCGACTCGCAAGCACCTTGGTCCCTGCCGGGTGCGGATGGAGACAACTCATTCCCGATAGCGTCTCCTCGAGGTCGAGAGGGGACCACCCATGCCGCTGCGCTCCGTTCTGCTGTTCGTCATCGCCGCGCTGTTCGAGATCGGCGGCGCCTGGCTCGTCTGGCAGGGAGTACGAGAGCACAAGGGATGGGTGTGGATCGGCGCGGGAGCCATCGCCCTCGGGCTCTACGGGTTCGTCGCCACCCTCCAGCCCGACGCCAACTTCGGCCGCATCCTGGCCGCCTATGGCGGAGTGTTCGTCGCCGGCTCACTCGCATGGGGCATGCTCATCGACGGCTTCCGCCCGGACCGCTGGGACCTCACCGGCGCGGTCCTCTGTCTCGCAGGGGTCGCCGTCATCATGTACGCCCCGCGTTCTGGCTGATCCCATCATCCGCAGCTTCCCGACTCTCATCCGGGCGTTGCGGACGGCAGCCCGTCGTACGCGCGGCTTGCCCGCGGGATGCGGCCCGTGACGGCACTTTGAGCAGGGCCGGGGAAACCAGTGCTCGGTTCCGGTGGAATGCCGTACTGACCAGGTGCTGCAAGGATCGGCCGGATGGAGGGATACCTGCTTGTCCTGGCGTTGGCGGCACTGCCCGCGGCGGGGAACTTCCTCGGCGGCCTGGCCTCGGAGGCGTTCCGTGTCTCGGGCAACGGACTGGGTGTCGCCCTACACGCCGCTGCTGGGGTGGTCCTCGCCGTCGTCGGTCTCGAGCTGATGCCGGAGGCGCTGGCGTCGTCCACACCGTGGGTGCCGATCGTCGCGTTCGTCGGCGGCGGCGGGTTTTTCCTCGCTCTGGACAAGGTGATCGGCTATGTCCAGGCCAGGTTCGCCCCCGACGGACAGTCGGGTCCGTGGGCGATCTTCTCCGGGGTATCGCTCGACCTGTTCAGCGACGGCGTGATGATCGGTACTGGCACCGTCGTCAACCCCGCGCTGGGCCTGTTGCTTGCCGCAGGCCAGGTGCCGGCCGATATCCCCGAGGGCTTCGCAGCGGTGGCGACCCTGCGCCGAGCGGGGGTCTCGCGCAGTCGGCGCCTTGCACTGGCGGCCGCCTTCGCCATCCCGATCCTGATCGGCGCCACCCTGGGGTACTTCGCCCTGCGTTCCGCGCCGGAGCTGGTCACCCTCTCCGTACTCGCACTCACGGGCGGCGCCCTGACCGCCGTGGTGATCGAAGAGATGGTCCCCGAGGCTCACACCGCGAGCAGGGAGAACGGCGAGGAAGACACTGAGGAGCCCCGGCTCAACGCCCTAGCCCTCGTCGCCGGCTTCGCGCTCTTCGCCGCCATCTCGGCCTACCTGGGCGAATAGCGGGGCCCGAACAGACCGCTTGGTGCACCCACGTCATGATCCCGGCAACCCGTGTGTGCGCTGACCCGCACGTCGGGTAAGTCGTGATGCCCCTGTCAGGCAATGCCGACCGAGCCTTACGCCGAACTGTCTTGGCGAAGTCGTCCGGACGCTGGCGCCCGGTTAGCAGGACGGTGATGGACCGATTGCGGGGATCGTTGCGAAATCCGGCCACCGGAGGGGCCCGGTTCCAACACCCCTGATCGGTGTCACCGACTGCGCCGTCGTCCTCGATATCTCCGGACCGCAAGCCCGTCGTTGGTGATCCGAGCTGCCGGTGTTGGCGTGCGCGCTCGTGGTCGGTGACCTGACCGGCCGGCGGGGTTGCCCGGATTGCATGGCCGAGACGGATCTCGACGCGGTTGGAGTTGCCATCACCCCGGCGGTCACGGCGACGACGCACTCGGTAATGTCCCAACCACGATGAACCACGCCAGGGTCAGCCCCCGCCTCACCGCCGCGCGCTCACCGTGGCCGGTCACGCTAGTCCTCGGCCCTGTCGCTGCCGGTGAGGCTGACCAGGACCAGCGCCGCAGCGCCGGCGGTGATGAAGACGTCGGCCAGGTTGAAGGTGGGGAACCAGCCGCTGTGCAGGTAGTCGGTCACCACCCCGTCACCGGCCCGGTCGAGCAGGTTGGCCACCGCGCCTGCCAGGATCGCCGCCAGCGCTAGCCGCACGGGCACCGTCGCGGTGCGGGTAGCCCGCCAGGCGAAGGCCGCCAGCGCGACAACGATCAACCCGGTAATGCCGAGCACGACACCGGCGGGCAGGTCGGCGCCGAGACTGAACGCCACCCCGGAGTTGAAACCCAGGCGGAGCTCGACGGGCCCCAGGTCCACCGCCTGGCCGTCGGCCAGGGCCGCGCCCGCCCATTGCTTCAGGCTGAGGTCCACCGCGGCCAGCAGCGTCACGATGGCAACCAAGGCGGCCCGCGCCCGGGTCACCCCGATCGCCTTCGTGGATTCCTGTGTGGTCACGAGAACACTCCCTCATCCTTGGTGATCTCATGAACCTCGACCGCCCGGGCAGGCGACGAGAAGACCACGGTGTCATCGCCGACGACCTCGGCAAGCTGGGTGATCGTGGAGGCGGTTGCCAGCCGTCTGCGGTCGGTGAGGTGCGGGTGCGAGTGGATCACGGATGCTCCTTCGAAAGCTCGCCGAGGTCGCCCTGGCCTACAGGCCGAAGGCGCCGCCCTCGACGAGGATGACCACGCCCAGGCCGATCAGGACGAGCGGGAACAGCACGTGCTCCCAGCGCTCCAGAATTTCCGCGATGGGCCTGCGGGTGGCGACGAACTTCGCCAGCAGCACCAGCACGGCCACGAGGGCCAGGAACACGATGGAGTAGGCCACGATCGCGCCGGTGCCCACGGTGACGAAGACCGGGACGTAGACGCCGATGTTGTCCCCGCCGTTGGCGAAGGTGACGCCGGCGACGGTCCACACGCTGATCGCCTTGCCGGCGACCTTCTCATCGTCGTCGTCATCGACCCCGCGCCAGGCGTTCCAGGCCGCAAGCAGTCCGAGCGCCAGCGGGATGAGTCCGAAGTAGGCGATCGCCTCCTGCGGCAGGAAGGTGGCCGCGCCCAGGGCGACCAGGACCGACGCGACGAGGATGGCACCGAAGCCGAGGTACTGACCGGCGATGATCTTGCCCGTGGTGCCACGCATGCCGGCGCCGCGGGCGAAGAACAACGACAGCACGATGATGTCGTCGATGTTGGTAACCAGGAACAGGCCGATCGCCTGCAGGATCGGGGCGAGCAGGTCCATGACTGCCTTTCGGTGAAGCGCCGGCGCTGGTGCCGGCACGGGTGTGCGAGGACCGGGGCACGGAAGAGGGCCGTGGTCGTGCGACCACGGCCCTACCCGGCGGGGATTCCTAGGGGACTCTTGGGGCCGGCGGGTGTGCCCGTCGGCCCCCGTGCTCGTCAGCTGTGGGTGGCGACGGGCACCGCGGCGGGGGACCCCGTCCGTGCGGCAATGGTGCGCAGGTCCGTGGACCGACCGGCCCGGACGCCGTTGGCGATGACGACGACCTCGGCGAGCTCGTGGACCAGGACGACCGCGGCAAGGCCGAGGACACCGGCGAGGGCGAGCGGGATGAGCACGGCGATCAGGACCAGCGACAGGCCGACGTTCTGGAGCATGATCCGCCGGGAGCGGCGGGCATGCGCGAGGGCCTGGGGCAGCAGCCGGAGGTCGTCGCCCATCAGGGCGACATCGGCGGTCTCGATCGCGACGTCGCTGCCCATGGCGCCCATCGCCACACCGAGGTCCGCGGTGGCCAAGGCGGGTGCATCGTTGACGCCGTCCCCGACCATCGCCGTGACGCCCCGAGCGCGGAGCGTCCCGACGAGGCGGGACTTCTCCTCCGGGCGCAGCTCGGCGTGCACGGTGGTGATGCCGGCCTCGGCGGCCAGCGCCTGGGCGGTGGCCGTGTTGTCGCCCGTCAGCATTGTCAGGGTGTAGCCCTCGCGGCCCAGGCGGGCGATGACCTCGGGGGCCTCGGGGCGCAGCTCGTCGCGCACGGCGATGGCGCCGAGCACCCGGTCGTCGACCTCCAGGAGCACGGCGGTGGCGCCGGCCTGCTGCATGGCGGTGACCTCGGCCGCCAGCCCGGCGGGTTCGATCCAGCCGGGGCGTCCCAGGCGCACCCGGCGGTCGCCGATGGTGCCGGTCAGTCCGGCGCCGGTGACGGCCTCGACGTCGGCCGCCGCCGGCACGGTGTCGGCGGCTGTGACGATGGCCCGGGCGAGGGGGTGCTCGCTGCGGGCCTCGAGCCCGGCCGCCAGCGCGACCACCTCCTCGCGGGTGGCTCCCCTGGCGGTGGCGACCTCCACGACGACCGGCCGGTTCGCTGTGAGGGTCCCGGTCTTGTCCAGGGCGATGGTGCGGACCCGGCCGAGGGTCTCCAGGGCGGCCCCGCCCTTGATGAGCACACCGAACCTGCTGGCGGCACCGACCGCGGAGACCACCGCGACCGGGACGGAGATCGCCAGGGCGCACGGGGACGCGGCGACGAGGACCACCAGGGCCCGCTCGATCCACAACCCGGGCTCGCCCGCGAGGGAGCCGATGACGGCGATGAGGGCGGCGAGGATCATGATGCCGGGCACGAGCGGCTTGGCGACCTTGTCGGCCAGGCGCTGGGTCGCCCCCTTGCGGGACTGCTCGGCCTCGACAATGTGCACGATGCGTGCCAGGGAGTTGTTCTCCGCGGTCGTGGTGGCCTCGACCTCGAGGGCGCCGGTGCCGTTGATGGACCCGGCGTAGACCTCCGCGCCCGGGCCGGCTTCGACGGGCATGGACTCCCCGGTGATGGCCGAGACGTCCAGCGAGCTGCGCCCGGCGAGAATGGTCCCGTCGGTGGCGAGGCGCTCACCGGGCTTGACGATAATGAGGTCGCCGACGCGCAGGTCCTTGGGTGCGACGCTGACCTCGATGCCGTCGTGGCGCACGGTGGCTCGCTCGGGCACGAGGGAGAGCAGCGCGCGCAGACCCCCGCGGGTCTTGGCCAGGGAGTACTCCTCCAGGCCCTCGCTGATGGAGTACAGGAACGCCAGCATCGCGGCCTCCTGCATCTCACCGAGCAGCACCGCCCCGACCGCCGCGATGGTCATCAGGGTGCCGACCCCGATCCGGCCCTTGGCCAGGGCACGGAGCGTGCCGGGGACGAAGGTGGCCGCGCCCGCCAGCAGGGCGGCGAGGTTCAGCCCGAGCGCCCAGCCGTCCTGCCCGGTCCAGGAGAGCAGGAAGCCCGCGAGGAGCAGCACGCCCGAGAGAGCGGCCCCGCGGATGTCGTCGACGTCCCACAGCCGCTCGACGGACTCGCCAGGCCCGTCGCGGTGCTCGTCGCCGGTGTCGGTGTGCTCGTCCTCGGGATGTGCGCAGCAGGCGTCGCTCATCGGGCGGTCTCCAGGTTCTGGTGCGGCTGCAGGTGCTCGGCATCCGGCGTGGTGGTGGCCCCGATGCCGTAGTTGGGGCACAGCTCGACGGCGTACCCGGTGGAGGCCAGCAGCTGCTCCGCCGTCGCAAGGACCGCAAGCAGCTCCGGGGCGGTGGTCAGGGTGAACATCGACGCCCGTCCCTCCGGGCGGGAGGTCACCAGACCGCAGTCGCGCAGGCACGCCAGGTGCGCGCTCACCGTCGACTGGGCCAGACCCAGGTGCTCGGTCAGGTCCCGCACCCGGTGCTCCCCCATCGTCAGGTGCTGCAGGATCGCCAACCGGGCCGGGTCGGACAACCCGTGGAACAACGCCGCCGCCGGTGCGAGAACGGCGGGGTCGACCACACCTCGCTCGCCGCTGAAATCGGAGTTTGCTGCTTGCATCGTCATAGAGCGATACTAGGCGGTGCCCGGTCGTGGATCAACCTCGACCGTGGGCCGCGGAGCCGCGAAGGGATGGCGCAGGATGATGTCGACGGGTGTGGCCGCGTGGCTGGCCCTGGGCCTGTACGGCGCCGGTCTCGTGGCGGCGTTCGTGAATCGGTCGTGGGTGCATCGCCGCCGGACCGGTTCGAGCGGGTTCCGAGGGATCTCCGGCCCGATCGGGTCGCTCGAGTGGTGGGGCGGCGTCCTTTTCGCCGCGGCGCTGGTGCTTGGCTCACTGGGTCCTGCCCTGGCCCTGTCGGGCACCGTCGAGGTGTTCGCGTGGACGCCGGGATGGCTCAGCTGGGTAGGTCTGCTCGCAGTGGCCGCCGCCATGGTCGGTGTGCTGATCGCTCAGGGAGGAATGGGCAGCTCCTGGCGTATCGGCGTCGACGCGAGCGAGCGCACCGACCTGGTGACCTCCGGGCCCTTCGCCAAGATTCGCAACCCCGTCTTCTCCGCGATGGTCACGGCCCTGCTGGGCATGATGTTGATGGTTCCCGGTGTCGTGACCATGGCCGCCCTGCTCGCCCTGGTGGTCGCGGTCGAGCTGCAGGTTCGCTTCGTCGAGGAGCCGTACCTGGTGCGGGTGCACGGGAAGGCATACCTTACCTACGCCCGGACCGCAGGACGCTTCGTACCTGGCGTCGGACGGCTGGCCGGCGTCGTTGAGCCGGATCGCTGAGCGTGCAGCGGCACGACCTGCTCTCGATCACGGCCCGTGCGCCGCGCCCAGGACGTCACGCCCGGGTCAGAGAAGGGTCTGCCAGTACGTCCGAAACTGGAACAGGATGAGCGCCAGGATGGTCAGGTACCAGCCGGTGAGCACGACCCCGTGGTAACCGGCGACGACTTCGGTCGCCCGGCGCGTCAGTCGGGGCAGGGAGGCGTGGGCGGCGGTGAGGTTGCGCAGAGTGGTGTACCAGAACAGCGCGATGGTCACGATCCACACCACGATGCAGTAGGGGCACAGCGCCTCGATGCGGTACAGGCTCTGGAAGATCAGCCAGTGCACGAAGACGGCACCGAAACTGACGCCGGCCTGGAGGCCCAGCCAGAACCAACGCCGGTACCGAGCACCGGCAAGGAGTCCCACACCGACGGTGGTGACGACAGCGAAGCCCGCGACACCGATGAGCGGGTTCGGCACGCCGAAGGCCTCGGCCTGCGGGGTCGTCATGACCGAGCCGCAGCTCAGGACCGGGTTGATGCTGCAGCTGGGCACGTAGCGGGGGTCGGCGATCAGGGCGATCTTCTCCACGAGCAGCACCACTGCCGAGACCAGACCCACCAGCCCTCCCAGAGCCAGCAGCAGTGCGAGCTGGCGCGTCGTACCACCGCCGGCGTGGGCGGAGACGTCGCCCAGGCCGTCACCTCGTTGGGCTTGCGGCGACACCTCGTCAGCCCTCAAGGGCGTCATCGATCAACTTGCGGAACTCGTCGGTGGTCGCCGGTGCGATCATCTTGCCGTTGAGGAAGAACGTCGGTGTGCCCTGCACCCCGAGCGCCAGAGCGTCGTTCATGTCCTGCTGGACCCGTTCGAGCGTCGCCGGGTCCGCGACCGCCCGGTCGTAGGTCGCCACGTCGAGGCCCAGATCCTCGGCGAACGTGCGGAACAGGTCGGCCTCAACGGCAACGTCCGCGGACGTGATCGACTCCCGCGTCATCTCCGTGGGGTTCTCCGGGACCGGACGGACCACCCGGCCCGAGAGCGCGCAGGCCAAGGTCGCGTGGCCGGCCGGGACACCGCCCCACGTATCGGCCGTAGATCACCGAGCCGGGGGTGGCAGCAGTTCGACCGGGGCGAGGCCACAAGCTCCGAGCGCGGACGGGTCCCATTGTCGGACGCTATCGTTCTCCTCGGGCAGGTACGCGCGCCCGATTCGGACGGGCCGGCGACAGGCTAGAAGCTGCGCGTGTGGGTTTGCGCCCTGATCACGTCGGCCCTGCGGGTGTGGGTGATGGCCTGGCCGAGGTGCAGGGCTTCGGCGGCCCGGTGCCGGTCGCGTTCCTGGGCGAGGGTGTGGGTCGAGGGTCCGAGCGGTGCGCGGCTGGTGATGGTGTACCGGTCGCGGTAGGCGGCGACGACGGCGAGCTGGTTCAGCCACCGCTCATAACTGCCGGCTCCGGTTGGTCGCTCCCCGACTCGGGACACCCAGGGTGCCCGGTCCCGGATCGCAGTCTCGGCGAGGGTGTGAGCGCGGGTCTCGATGAGGTGGCGGCGTTCGGCCAGGGCGAGGGCGGCATCGGGGGGTAGCGGGCCGGATGCGGCGGGGATGAGTCCGGCGACGAGGTCCGGGGTCGTGCCAGGTGCGGGCCGCGCCGTGGCTCGGGCGAGGCGGGCGGCGAGGACGGCGGCGACGTCGTCGGCGTCGAGCAGGGTCCGCTGGGCGACCAGGCGCGGCAGCAGGGTGGCGACGTCGTGGCGGTTGGCCTCGGCGCGGCGCAGCTCGGCGGTGAGGACGGTGAAGGCCTCAGACTCGGTGACCTGGGCGGCTTTGGCCGTCGTGAGCCCGCCTGTGCCGGTGAGGGTGTCGGTGACGAGCCTGGTCCAGCGGCCTTGTTGGGCGGTGGCGGCGATGGTCTCGTACTCGGCGGCGAGCTGGGCGATGCCGGTCCACCGTTCGTGCTCGGCGGTGATGGTCTGGTGGGCGGAGAGCTCGAGCCCGGAGTGGTTGAGCACTCCGAACAACACGGTCCGCGCGGAGGTTTCGGTCTCGGCTCGAGGGGCGTGGAGGGGGTCGGGCTGGTCGATGGCGACGTAGGCGGTGTTGGCGTGGCGGCCGCGGGTCATGGAGACGTAGAGGTTCTCGCGGGTGGTGGACGGCGAGACGACGACGTGGGCGGTGTCGACGGTCAGGCCCTGGGCGCGGTGGGCGGTGACGGCGTAGCCGAGGTCGACGTGCCGGGCGACGTACCCGGCCGGCAGCCTCACGCCCGCGCTACCGGTGCCGCCGGCCCGGCGGACGTCGAGTGTGCCGTCGCGTCCGACGTGGGTGACGGTCCACCGGTCGCCGTTGCGGACCCAGGTGCCGGGGCCGGTGCGCAGGCGACGGTCGTTGCGGCGCGTGATGACCACATCGCCGACGGATGCGCGGGCGTCGTCGCGCAGCCGGACCTGGCGGCCGGTGGCGGTCAGGCCAAGCTGGATGCGTTCGGCGCGGGCGCGTTCGTTGAGGTGCCGCACGGACTCCGCGGCCTCGGTCACCAGGATGGAGGACCGCCCGGCGGCCAGGTCGTGCTGCCACGCCTGGTAGGCGGCGTCGACCATGGCGTCGGTGCTGCCTTCGACGATGCGGCCGTGGCTGTCGTAGGCGTCGATCGCGGTCGGGTCGCCGTCGCGCAGGGCGAGGGACGCGGTCTTCTCCCACTCGTGGATGAACCGCCGCACCTCGACCAGCCGTGCCAGGTCGGCGCCGCGGGCCTGGGTGAGCATGTTGAACGTGCCGCCGGCGTCGACGGACTGCAGCTGGGCCGGGTCCCCGACGAGCACGGTCTTCGCGCCGACCTCGGCGGCGCGGGTGGCGATGGCGTCCAGGGTGCGGGTGGAGGCGAGGGTGGCCTCGTCGAGGATGACGAGCTGGCCCGGGCGGAAGTCCGCCCGGCCGCGAGCGTGATCGTGGACCCACTTGGCCGTGTTGTCGCACCCGATGCGGAGGTCGCCGGCGAGCACCTGGGCGGCGGCGGCCGACGGCGCCATCCCGACCATGGACCCGGGTCCGTGCGCCGCGGTCCAGGCAGCGGCCAGGGCGGCCATCGCGGTCGACTTCCCGGTTCCGGCCGGACCGACCAACACATCCAGCCGCCGACCCGAGGTCAGGATCTGCGTGATGGCGGTGGCCTGCTCCCCGTCGACCACCACGCCGCCACCCCGAGCTCCGGCCGTGGTCTCGACCGTGTGCTTGTGGACGACGAGCGCCGCATCGTGGTCCTCGGCGAGGGCGAGCAGCCGGTCCTCCGCGCCGAGCAGCCGCTCGCTCGAGTAGTAGGTCGAGTGCCGGGGCCGCAGGGTGCTGGTGCCGTCCTCCCGTCGCATCCCGGCTGGCGTGATGGCGACCTCGCCCGGGTTGAGCTGGACCGACCGGCGGGTGGCGGCTTCGGTGATGAGCGCCATGGCTTGTTCGCGATCCGCGGCGGTGGCGAAGCGCCAGCCCAGCGTCCGGCGCGAGGCCTCCGCGGCCAGGTTCCAGTGCCGCCAGGTCGATCGCCGCTCCGAGACCGCGTCCACGACGTCGGCGGCGGCCTGGTCGATCAGGAACATCGGCACCGACTCCCCGGTCAGCGTTCGCGCGGGCTCTCGGGTCGTGGTGAGGCTGCGTGCCCACGCCGTGGGGTCGCCCCCCACCAGGTCCCGCGCGCGTGTCCGCCACTCGGCCGTCAGCTCCGACAGGGCACGGATGGTCTTCTCGGGCCGAGTGTCCAGGGTGGCCTCCGCACGCAGCTGCACGATCCGCCGGCCGGTGGGGCGGTGCCCGTGCTCGGCCACGTAGGCGGCGATCTTCGCGTCCGTGGCGACGTCGATCGCCCGGGCCCGGCTGGAGAACGCGGCGATCAGGTCTTCGCCGACGCCGCGGATCTCCCACTGCGCAGTGCGGTCCTCCCCCCGTTCGCGCCGCTCCCACGACAAACCGAACGTGCCCGTGAGCCGGTCCGCCAGGACGGCGTTGTAGTGCTCGGACAGGCCGACCATCGCGTGGTGGACCGCCCGGGAGTCCAGGGTCCGCCACCGCCCGTCGTGGGCGGCCATGACCTTGTTCGACACCACCACGTGGGTGTGGAGCTGGGGGTCATTCGCGCGCGAGTCCCAATGGTCATACGCCGTCGCGGCGACCCCGACGACGGGCACCTGCGCGATGCCGGCGTGCCCGGTACGGGTGGCCGCGACCTCCCGCTCGAACAAGTCGAGCACTTGCGCGACGGCGGCTTGGTGCGCCTCGACGATCAGCTCCTGGGTGTTCGCGTCCGCCAGGCCCCACAGCACCGACACCGACTTCGGCACCGAGAACGTCAGGTCGAACCCCGCCGTCGCGGTCTGCGGCCCCCGCGCGGCCTGCGAGGCCTGGATGCGGGTCACCTCGGCGTCGAACTCCCCCGCCGGCAGGGCCCGGTCCACCCGGGCGGTCAGCGCCGCGGTCCGCTCGACCACGCTCGGGTACTCCCGAAAAGGCTGACCAAGGCTCGCCCCGGTGACCGGGTCGTTGCCGCGCCCTAGGAGCGTCTGCAGCTGCTCGGGAGTCACCGCCATCCCCGGGCGCAGCTCCCCCGCCCCGAAGAACGCGACCCCCTTCCCCATCCACACCCCCGGCGGTGTGCCCGCCTCAGTGAAGTACCGCGTGGTGAGCGCCGTCGCCTGGGCGGCGTCGCCGTCGCCCTGCACCACCGACCGCAGCAGGTACCCGTACCCCTTGCCCGCCGAGACCACCCGCATCGAGACCGTCACACCCACCAGGTGCGCGACCCAGTCCACCTCGGGTGCCAGAGGTGTGAGGACCACCACCGGCGACCGTCGCGGACCCTCCCGGGTGGCCGGGACGCGGGCAAGCCGTCCACGCGGAGGTCGGCTCCGCCACGCGTCTCCCGGGCGACACCGGACGGACGGCACGTCGGTGGCATGGGCCTCTGGCGTCGTAGGCACACCTGATAGTCGAACGGACCATCTCGGACGTTGTCGCCGGCGTGGGCGCGCTGGTCGACCAGCTACCGCAGGAAGGCGGAGAGGAGTGACCTCAGGTCCGGTCGCCAACACGCGGCGACCTTTCCCCGTACGCACCCTGGCCTGGGCCGATATGCGCCGCCATGGTGCGTACGGGGTGCGTACGGGGTGCGTACGGGGTCAGGCACCCCGTACGTTCTCGGCAACGCACCCACGCGAGAGTTAGACCCATGGAACCCGCGATCGCACACATGAGCCGGACGCCGGCAACGCGACGCTCCCCGACGACCGCACCCGTGGGGAAGAGAGCGGTGGTGACGACTCGTCACGACCGCAGACGCGGCCACCATCCCCGGGTAAGTGCGCGGTGGGGCCGGCACCTCGGGGGAAGAGAGCGGTGGTGAGGACTCCTCACGACCACGCCGGGCGTTCAGTTCTCGTCGTTGCTGCTGTCACGAGGAGCCAGTGACTCGAGGATCTCGGCGGTCACCGGGTTCACCTTCTCGTCGGGCTCGATGTAGTGCTCCTTGGTGATCTGGGACGAAGTGTGGCCGAGCATCTCGGCCGCGAGGTCCGCACCGCCCGCCCGGTCGATCACCGTCGCGACGGTCCGACGGAACGAGTGCGGCGTGACACCCGCGATGCCGGCCTCGTCCAGGATGGCGCGCAGGCGACGGCGCACGTTGTTGGTGGTCAGCGGGGTGTGGTTGCGGCTGAAGAAGATCAGGTGCTCCGGGTCCTCGTCGGCGATCGCGACGAGCCGCCGGCGCAGCACCTCAGCGGTGAACGACGGCACCGCCACGGTGCGGGCCGACTTCGCGGTCTTGGGGTGCGGCTGCCGATGGGTCGGCTTACCCGTCGGGGAGACGATCGTCCCGCTGAGCCGCACGGTGGCGGGCGAGACGGTGACGTCGACGTCGCACTTGCGGATCGCCAGCACCTCACCGATCCGGGCCGAGGTGCCGAGCATGACCTCGATGATCTGGTCGAGCTGGCCGTCCGGCGGCGGTCCGGGCATCCCTGGTTCTCGGCGCCATCCCCGCACCGCGGCCCGGATCGCGTCGACCTGGTCCAGGGTCAGGGCCATCGCCCGAGTCGGCGGCTTCCTGAGCCGGGCCGTGTCCCGCACCGGGTTCTCCCTGAGCGCGTCGTAGCGGACCGCCAGGCCGAGGGCGAGGCTGAGGACGGTGCGCGCCTGCTTGGCCATGCTGTAGCTCCTGGTGGTGGCCAGCGCCTTGATGAACCTGTCGACCTTGCGGACGCTGATCTCGCGCAAGGTGTAGTGCTCGAAGGCCGGCATCACCAGCTGCCGCATGTTGCGTTCGTAGAGCGCTCTGGTGCTCGGTGCGAGCTTGCCCTCGAGGTCGAGATCCTCGAGCCAGATGTCGACGAGGTGCCCGAAGGAGGTGTCGGGGGTCAGCTCTCCGGTCCCGGTGGCGTAGTCGGCCCGGCGGGCGAGCTTCTCCTTGAGGCGGTGCTCTGCCGCCTTGCGCGTCGTGCCGCTGGCCTCGACCCGCCGGAGTCGACCGTCGAGGTCCCTGACGCGCACCCGGGCGCGGACCACCCCGTTCGCCAGGGCGGTGAACTCGATGTCACCGAACGTGCCGATCGGGGTGCGGGGCCGTGCCACCTCAGGTCACCTCGCCAGACGATCGCGTGGCGTCGCGGCCCGCTGGGCGTCCAACCATGCCACGACGTCGGAGACGGCGAACTTCAGGTGCCGGCCGACCCGAAAGCCACGCGGGCCGTGCCCGGTCTGGCGCCAGTCGTAGATCGTCCGCACAGGCACGCCGAGGTACTCGGCAAGGTCCTGGACGCCCAGGAGCGGGTCCAGCCCGCCCCACTGTGTCGTTGAGGTTCCCATGCCTGCCAGGTGCGCCGGGCACGCCGTGGCAGCCGTGACACCCCAGCAGCGACCGGCGTCGACCGCACGGCCGACCCGACCCGACCTCGACGGAGAGGTCAAAGTGGAGGGTTTGTGGAGGGTGGATCAAATCTCTAGACACCTCAGGCCCGGGAATCCGCAGATTCCCGGGCCTGATTCGTAGCGGGGGCAGGATTTGAACCTGCGACCTCCGGGTTATGAGCCCGGCGAGCTACCGAACTGCTCCACCCCGCGTCGGTGACTCCAGGTTACGTCCCCGGCTCCTCGCGGAGCAAATCGTGGGGCCGTGCCCTGGGTCACACGCGTCAGCCCTGGGCCGCCTCCTCGGTGGCCTCGGCCGTCGGCTCCGCCGTGGCCTCGTCGTCGGGCGCGACCTCCCCGGTCGCGTCGGCGATCTCGGCCTCGGCGGCGAGAGCGTCCTCGATGGCGGACTGGAGGCGCTGCTGCGCCTCGCCGTAGGCCGTCCAGTCGCTCTCCGCGAGAGCGGTGTTGCCGTCGGCGATCGCCTGCTGGGCGTCGGCGAGGGCGTCGGTGAGACGCTCCTGGGCGGCGGCAGGCACCTCGGTGGTGCCATCGGGCTCCTCGCCATCGGGGGTCTCCTCCGGCGGGGCCACCTCGGCGTCGCCGGCCTCGGCACCGGAGTCGCCGCCGAAGACCTCGTCGAGGGCCTCGTCGAGCGTGGAGGCGAAGCCGATCTCGTCACCGAAGGAGACGAGCACGCGCTGCAGCAGCGGGTAGGACGTGCCCTGCGCCGACTGGACGTAGACGGGCTGGACGTACAGCAGGCCGCCGCCGACGGGTAGCGTGAGCAGGTTGCCGAGCTGGACGTCCGAGTTGCCCTGCCGCAGCAGGTTCAGCTCCGAGGAGACGGCCGGGTTGGAGTTGAAGTTGTTCTGCACCTGGCCCGGACCGGGCACGGTGAGGTCCGAGGGCAGCTCGAGCAGCCGCATCTGCCCGTAGTCCTCGCGCACCTCGCCGGCGGTGTCCCCGGTCTCGGAGTCCACGGCGAGGAAGCCGGTGAGGATGTTGCGGTCGGTCTGGCCGCCCGGGATGAAGCTCGACGTCAGGGAGAACTGCGCCTCGTCCTGGGCGGGCATCTGCATGGTGAGGTAGTACGGCGGCTGCGGCACGCCGGCGGCGGCCGTCGGGTCCGTCGGGATGTTCCAGAAGTTCGACCCGGAGTAGAACGACGCCGCGTCGGTGACGTGGTACTCGCTGAGGAGCTGCCGCTGGACCTTGAACAGGTCCTCGGGGTAGCGCAGGTGGCTCATGAGGTCACCGCTGATGTCCTCGACCGGCTGCACGTGGTCGCCGAAGATGTTCTGCCACGTGTCCAGGATCGGGTCGTCCTCGTCCCACTCGTAGAGGGTGACGTCGCCGTCGTAGGCGTTGACGACCGCCTTGACGGAGTTGCGGATGTAGTTCACCTGGGCCGGCGCCACGCCGACGGCGGCCGGCACCCCGTTGACCGTGGTGAGGGAGTCCGTCGTCGCCTCCTCGAGCGACTCGCGGGCGGAGTAGGGGTAGTCGTTCGTCGTGGTGTACCCGTCGACGATCCAGACCAGCTCCTTCGGCGTGGCCTCGTCGCCGTCCATGTCCACGACCGCCGGGTAGGCCTTGGCGTCGAGCGTGAGGTACGGGGCGACCTTGGACACCCGCTGGTGCGGGTCGCGGTCGAAGAGGATCTGCGACTCCTCGGTCACCCGGTCGGAGAAGAGGATCTGCATGTCGCCGAACTTCAGCGCGTAGAGCAGCTTGGCGGCGATGTTGCCGATCGACGGCCCGCCGTCGCCGGTGTAGGTGTTGTTGACGGCGCCGTTGGGCGCGTCGTCGTCGGGGTAGTCCAGCTCCCACGGGTCGGTGCCCTCGGGCGCCCCCACGATGGAGTAGTCGGGGCTGAACTGGCCGAAGTACACCCGCGGCTCGTACTCGCCGAGCTCACCGGTGCTCGGGATGCCCTGCTGGAAGAACGCCGGACGCCCGTCCGAGCGCGTGGTGTTGCCGTACGCGGCGACCACGCCGAACCCGTGGGTGTAGACGGTCTTGTCGTTGACCCAGGTGCGCTGCTCCGCGCCGAGACCGTCCTGGTTGAGCTCGCGCACGGCAATGACGGTGTCGCGGCTCTCGCCGTCGATCTCGTACCGGTCCACCGCCAGGGTGGTCGGGAAGCCGTAGTACTGGCGGTTCTGCTGGAGCTGGTTGAACGTCGGCGCGACGATCTGCGGGTCCAGCAGCCGGATCGAGGCGGTGGACTGGCTGTCCTCACGGAGCTGGCCGGCCTCGGCCTCGGTGGTGGCCGAGTACGTCTCGACCTCGACGTCCTGCAGGTCGTACGCGGCGAGCGTGCCGTCGATGTTGCGCTGGATGAACTCCCGTTCGAGCTCGATGGCGTTGGGCTCCACCTGGAAGCGCTGGACCACAGCCGGGTAGGCCGAGCCCACGACGATCGCCGAGACGATCATGACCCCGATGCCGGCGACCGGCAGCCGCCAGGTGCCGCGGAAGGCGGCGACGACGAACAGCACCGCGACGACGACGGCGATCCCGGCGAGGATCGCCTTGGCCGGGATGTTGGCGTTGACGTCGGTGTAGGAGGCCCCGGCGAAGCGGGCGTTCTCCCCCACGAGCACGGAGTACCGGTCGAGCCAGTAGCTGGCCGCGATGAGCAGGACGAACACCGCCGCGAGGATGCCCAGGTGCAGACGGGCGGCCGGGGAGATGCGCTGGGCGCGCGGCGCCAGGGAGATCCCGCCATAGAGGTAGTGCGTCACCACGGCCGCGGCGGCCGAGAGGAACACCACGGTCATGAGGAAGGAGATGAGCATCCGGATCACGGGCAGGGTGAAGACGAAGAAGCCGATGTCGAGCCCGAACTGCGGGTCGTCGATCCCGAACTGCTCACGGTTGAGGAACGTCAGCACCTCGCGCCACTGGGCGGAGAGCGAGGACCCCGCGAACAGGCCCAGCACCAGCGGGGCGCCGATCATGATGAGGCGGCGCAGCGGCTCGATCGACTCGCGGTACTTGTCGAGGTTGCGCTCCTCCGGCGTCGTGGGCGGGTAGACCTGCCGCTGGGAGTAGGCGAGGTGGAGGTTGAGCCACACCGCCCCGCCCATGAGCAGGAAGCCGAGGGCGAACAGCGCCCCGCGGGTCGTCCACTCACGGATGAGGACGTCGGTGAAGCCGAGCTGGTTGAACCACTGGATCTCGGTCCACACCTGGGCGAGCCCCATGACGACGGCCGCGAGGACGGCGAGGACGACGATCGTGGGGACGAGCGCCCCCCGCCGCGGCGCGGGTCCGTTCTGGCTCGGTGGACGGGGGACGGATGGGGACGTCACGGAGCAGCACCTCAGCTGATTGGTCGAGCATTACGGGGACGGGCGCCTCGCGCGCGTGCCCTGCGTGCTCAACGTGCCGCCCGGGTCCAAGGTTCCCACACCACCGGCCCTGCCCGGCGCCGACCGGCGGCGCGGACCGCGGCGGCCCGTGCGCGATCATGGGGTCATGACCGACGCCCCCCAGCTGCCCACGCCCCGTCTCCAGGCCCTGCGCACGGCCGTGCGTGACATCGAGCGCCACGTCGCCGGCCTGGGCTGGGACTCCCCCGTCCTCGTCTTCGCCCTCGTGAACACCGCCGGGGCACTGGCCGCCAACCCGGCCCTCGAGCGGGACCTGCCCACCGACGCCGTCCTGGCGGCCCAGGAGGACCCCGAGCACCTCACCAGCATCGAGCAGGACGGCCTGCCGGAGTCCGCCACCCTCGAGGAGCTCCTCGGCCGGCTCGCGTGGCCCGAGGAGGTCGACGGCGCCGCGATCGTCGTCGAGCGCATGGTCGTGCCGCCGGAGGCCGAGTCAGGGATGCCCCGCGAGGCCGACGCCGCGGTGGAGTACCTCATGGCCCACCCCGACCGGCAGGACGTGCGGATCGCCGCGGGCGTGCTGCGCACCGGGGAGTCGTGGTGCGCGCTGCGCACCCGGGCCAACGACTCCGACGACGAGGTCGGCGGCTCCCCCGACGCCGTGCCCGGCCTGGTCGAGGCGCTACGCGACACCTTCCGCTGACCGGCCGCCGCCGTCCGGCGCCGCCGCGGGTGGCCTATCCCGTACAGGAGGGCAGGCCGTCCCCGCCGCCCGTCCCGATCTCCTCGACGGCGGCCCGGGCCTCGGCGAGGGTGCCCACCGGCACCACGCGCAGGCCGTCGGGCACGTGCCCGACCACCTCGGCGCAGTTGCCCGCAGGGGCGAGGAACCACTCGGCACCGTCCCGGCGGGCACCGACGAGCTTCTGCCGGATGCCGCCGATGGCGCCGACCCCGCCGGCGAGGTCGACGGTGCCGGTGCCGGCCACGACCTCCCCACCGGTCATCTCTCCCGGGGTGAGGGTGTCGATGATCCCGAGGGCGAACATGGTTCCGGCGCTCGGTCCGCCGATGTTGTCGATGTCGAACGAGACGTCCACGGGCAGCTCGACGTCCGGCAGCAGGCCCACACCCAGGAGGCTGCCCTGCGGCGCCTCGACGTCGGGCGCGGTCACCGGCGCGGTCGTGGTGACCTCGACGACCTCCGCCATCCCGTCCCGGTCCACGCCGACCCGGACCACCGTGCCGGGCGGGGTGACGTCCAGGACGCCGACGAGGTCGGCGAAGTCGGCCACGTCGGAGCGCGCCTCGCCGGCGGGCTGGACGGAGGTGATGACGTCGCCGGGGCGGATGACGCCGTCGGCGCCCGAGCCCTCGGCGACCTCCCCCACGGTCATGACCATGGGGACGTCGTAGCCCACCTCGGTCAGGGCCGCGACGGTGGCGTTCGTCTGCGAGGACGTCATCTGGGCCGAGGACTGGTCCTCGAGCTGCTCGCGCGAGACGCCCTCGGGGTAGACCGCCTCGCGCGGAAGGACCACCTCGGTCCCGTCGAGCCATGCCCCCAGGGCTCGCAGCGCGCTCACCGGGCGGAAACCCGGGCCCCCGAGGTAGGAGACGGTGGTCAGGCGCAGCTCGCCGCTCGTGGGGTAGGTCTCGGCGCCCTCGACCGTGATGAGCGGCTCGCCGTCGTGCTCGGCGAGGGTGTCGACCGTCGGTCCGGGCTGCTGGACGACGTAGGGCAGCGGCACCATGGCCATGACGAGGAGCAGCAGGGCGACCAGGGCGCCGGAGACGACGAGGGTCACCGCGCGCCGGGGCACGAGGGACTCGCCGTCGCGGGTTCCGACCCCGCCCGCTGCGGCGGTCTCCTGCTCGATCACCGGGACATCATGCCGCACGAGTCTGGGAGAACCCCGGGGGCCGCCCGGGAGGATCCCGGGAGCGCCGGACCGCCCGGAGGAGGATGTCGGGAGCGCCGGGCCGGCCTCCCGGAGGAGGATGGCCGGAGCGCCGGACCGGCCCCGGCGGTGCGCCCTGAGCGAACCGGGCCCGGCGCGTGGGCCCGGGCCGGGACCCGCCGGGACCCCGGCGGTTACCGTGGTGGTCCACGACCAAGGAGCAGCGATGAGCCAGCACCCCGACCAGCCGGCCGGCGGCGAGCCCGCGAGCTGGGAGCAGCTCCTGCGCTCGATGATGGGACCGGAGGCGGCCGCCGAGGCGATGCGCGCGATGCGCGCGTCCGGCCTGGACCCGGACGCCATGTCGAAGGCGGCCGGGCTCCCCACCGATCGCAACCAGCTGATGATGTTGATCGGGCAGATGCAGCAGCTGCTCGCCTCCGGCGGGGGCGGCCCCGTCAACTGGGACCTCGCCCAGTCCCTCGCCCGCCAGAGCGCCTTCGCCGGCGGCGACCCCGCCGTCACCGCCGCCCAGGCCGAGCAGGTGCGCTCGGCCCTGTCGGTGGCCGAGCTGTGGCTCGACGCGGCCACCGAGCTCGGCCCCGCGGGCGGCCGGCACGAGGCGTGGAGCCGGGCGGACTGGGTCGAGCGCACGCTGCCGGCGTGGAAGGGCCTCTCCGAGCCGGTGGCGACGTCGCTCTCCCAGGCCCTGGTGGACACCATCGCCGCTCAGGCGGAGCACCTGCCCCCCGAGGTCCGCGCCATGGCCGAGCAGGTGGGCGCGGCGCAGGGCATGCTCCGCCAGCTCGGCGGCGCCGTCTTCGGGATGCAGCTGGGCCAGGCCGTCGGCGCGCTGGCACGCGAGGCCTTCGGCACCTCCGACACCGGCCTGCCGCTGGTGGAGGAGCCGGTGGTCGCCCTGGTCCCGGCCAACGTCGCGGAGTTCGCCGAGGGCCTGGACGTCCCGGCCGATGAGGTGCGCCTCTTCCTCGCGGTCCGTGAGGTCGCCCACGCCCGGCTCTTCACCCACGTGCCGTGGCTGCGCGGGCACCTGCTGGGCATCGTCGCCTCCTACGCCCGTGAGATCACCATCGACACCGGCGCGATGGAGGAGGCGGTGCGCGGCATCGACCCGACGGACCCCGAGCAGCTCCGCGAGGCCTTCGCCGGTGGTGTCTTCGCCCTCGACCGGTCCCCCGCTCAGGAGGCGGCCCTGGTCCGTCTGGAGACGGCGCTCGCCCTCGTCGAGGGATGGGTCGAGGAGGTGACGGCCCAGGCGGTCGCGCCGCACCTGCCCGCCGGGGTGCCGATGCGCGAGATGCTGCGCCGGCGCCGGGCGAGCGGCGGACCGGCCGAGCAGACCTTCGCCAGCCTCGTCGGGCTGGAGCTGCGGCCCCGGCGGCTGCGCGAGGCCGCCTCGCTGTGGGCGAGCCTGGGCGCGCAGCGGGGCGTGGCCGACCGCGACGCGCTCTGGTCGCACCCCGACCTCATGCCCACGCCGGAGGAGCTCGACGACCCGGGCGGGTTCGTCAGCTCGCGCCAGGCCGCGCGCGACGCCGAGCACGACGTCGACGAGGCACTAGCCGCCCTCCTCGACGGCACGCTCGCCGGCGGCGGCGACGACCGCGGAGGTGCCGAACGGGACGAGGGCACGAAGGGGACCGCGACCGGCGACGAGCCCGACGACGAGCCGGGCGGGACGGGTCACGGGGCCGGCGACGAGCCGGGCGGGACGCCCCGCGCCTGAGCCTGTGGACGACGCCGGCGGGCCGGCGCCGTGACGTGCCACCGTTCCTCCCGTACGCCGGGCCACCGGCGGGAGGGAGGGCACGGTGCGACTGCGACCCGGACTGACGGTCCTGTGGCGCCGCCCCGGTGAGAGCCAGGTCGGCACCGACCCGCGCTGCGCCGTCGTCCTGGAGGGGCTGACCGAGGGCGAGCAGTGGCTCGTGGAGGCGCTGCGGCGCAGCCCGACCGCGGCGGACCTGCTGCGGCTGGGCCGCACGCGCGGCGTGCCGCCCGAGCGCGTGCGGGAGCTCACGGCCCTCCTCGAGCGCTCCGGCGTCCTCGACCCCTCCGACGCGCCCGGGCACGGCCCGGTCCCGCCCGAGGAGGCCTACTGGTCGCGGCTGCGGGCCGACGGCGACGGTGGCGCCGTCATGGCGGCGCGGGCGGCCGCCCGGGTGGCCCTGCGCGGGGTCGACCGGCTGGGGATGGCGCTGGCGGTCACGCTGGCCGCCGCAGGCGTCGGCACGCTGCTCCTCGACGACGACGCCCCCGTGACGACGGCGGACCTGGGCGTCTTCCACCCGCGGGACGTGGGCCGTCGCCGGGGGCGTTGCGCGACCGAGCACCTGCGGTCGGCGTTCCCCGCGCTGCGGACCTCCGCCCCGGCGGGCACGCGCCCCGACGTCCTGGTGGCGGTGTCCTACGGCGTGCCCGACCCGGTCCGGCTGCGCCCGTTGCTGCGCGAGGACGTCGTCCACCTCCCGGTGGTGGTCGGTGACGTCGACGTCGTGGTGGGACCCCTGGTGGTGCCCGGTCGGGGGCCGTGCACCCGCTGCCTCGACCTGCACCGCACCGACGCCGACGACGCGTGGCCGGCGCTCGCCACCCAGCTGCGGGTCGCGCCTGCGCCGGGCACGGAGGTCACCGTCGCGGCGCTGGGCTCGGCGCTGGCGGCCCACCAGGTCCTGGCCGCGATCGACGGCCGGGAGGTCGGCGTGAACGCTGCCAGCCTGGAGGTCAGCGCGTTGGACCCGGTGCCCGTGGTGCGCCGCTGGACCGTGCACCCGCGGTGCGGGTGCGACCGGGTCGGGGAGGACGCGCGGACGCCGGTGGCGGCCGGGGCGCTCGGCCCCGGCTGACCACCGGCGTCACGGCCGTCCTGCCCTGTCACGCACGTCCTGCCCTCGTGGGGCGGGTCCGCTCAGGCGACGACGTCCTGCTTGCGCGGGCGACCGCGGCCGCGCTTGCGGGCGACGACGACGCCGTCGACGAACACCTCGCCGCCCCACACGCCCCACGGCTCGGCACGTTCGACGGCACCGGCGAGGCAGGCCTCGCGCACCGGGCAGGCCTGGCACAGGGCCTTGGCGCGCTCGACGTCGGCGGTGCGCTCGGCGAACCACAGGTCGGTGTCGTCCGCGACCTGGCAGGGGGTCGCGACGGCCCCGGGCCGGCCCGGGGTGGACAGGACGCCCCAGCCGGGGTCGCCGGCGAACGTCAGGTCCGCCGGAGCGGCCGGCCAGGTGGTGGATGATCCCTGGCTGATCTGGTCGAGAAGGGCGGTGAGCTGCACGAGCCTGCTCCTGATGCGTGTCGTCTAATGTCCGGGGAGGGGCCGGGTGTCGTACGACGACGACGGCCGCGGTCCCAGTGGGAACGCGGCCGGAGCTCGTGCTGAACGAGGTCTAGGTCCGGGTCGCGGTCCCGAGGGCGGCGATGCGCAGCGTGCGCGGGCGCGCGCCAGCCACGGAGGTGCCGAGGCTGGGCGCGACGCTGAACCGGGCAATCGCGTACGTGGCGTTGGTGAGCATCACTCTCGAGCACCTCCTCCGGCGTGGGGGATCCTCTGTGCTGGCTAGGCAGGACCCGGTCGAATCGGACATGGGAAGCCTAGACCCGCGCCGGATCGGCGGGCAATCCTTTTTCGCGACGACTTTTCGGCGGGTTCCGCGGACGGTCTCAGCGCGCCAGCCAGGCCTCGACGTCGACGTCCTCACCGCGCACCACGGCGAGCACCTGGGGGCCGTACGCCTCGAGCTTGGTCGCCCCGATCCCCCGCAGGACGCCGAGCTGGCGCAGGTCCTTGGGCTTGGCCGTCGCGATCGCCTGGAGGGTCGTGTCGTGCAGGACCGTGTACGCCGGTTTGCTGATCGCCCGGGCGACGTCGCCGCGCCAGCCGCGCAGCCGCTCGAAGAGCTCGGCATCGGCGGGGTTGTCCGAGAGGAAGGACTCGGTGCGGGCCCGGGCGGCGCCGCGCCGCGAGAGCCCGGCCCCTCCCGCGCCGGTGCCCTCGGGCCAGATGCCGTCGAGGAAGCGCGAGCGCTTGCGCGAGGCGCGCCCGCCCACGGTGCGCGCCCGGGCGAAGGAGATCTGCAGGTGCTCCCGGGCGCGCGTGACCCCCACGTACAGCAGGCGGCGCTCCTCGGCGACGGCGTCGTCGCCCTCGGCGAGCGAAATGGGCAGCAGCCCCTCGCTGACCCCGACGAGGAACACCGCGTCCCACTCCAGGCCCTTGGCGGCGTGGAACGACGCCAGCGTGACGCCCGCGACGGTCGGTGCGTGCTGCGCCGCCATCCGGTCGTCGAGCTCGGCGACCAGCCCGGCCATGTCGGCGCCCCGGGCGGCGTGGAGGTCGTCGGCGAGGCCGACGAGGGAGCTCAGCGACTCCCAGCGCTCCCGCGCCGCGCCCCGCGCAGCCGGCGGGTCCTGCGCCCAGCCGACCGAGGAGAGCACGTCACGCACCGCCGCGGGCATCGGCTGCTCGGCGCTCGCCCGGACCGCGCCGCGCAGCAGGACGATCGCCTCGCGGACCTCGCGACGGGAGAAGAACCGCTCGCCGCCGCGGACGAGGTAGCCGATCCCGGCGTCGGCGAGAGCCTGCTCGAGCGCCTCGGACTGGCCGTTGGTGCGGTAGAGCACCGCGATCTCGGACAGGGCCACCCCCTCGCGCTCGAGGGCGGTGATGCGCTCGGCCACCCCGCGGGCCTCGGCCAGGTCGTCGTCGTAGGTCTCGAACCGCACCGGCACCGAGGACGGGCGCTGGGCGACGAGCTCGACGGCGGCGGCGTTGCGGTGCCGCCCCGCGCGGGCCAGGACCTTGTTGGCCAGGTCCACCACCTGGGGCGTCGAGCGGTAGTCGCGCACGAGGCGCACCACGGCGGCGCCCTCGTACCGGCGCGGGAACTCGGTGAGGTAGGACGGGGTCGCCCCGGTGAAGGAGTAGATGGTCTGCGAGACGTCACCGACGACGCAGAGCTCGCGCCGGCCCCCGAGCCACAGGTCCAGCAGGCGCTGCTGGAGCGGGGAGACGTCCTGGTACTCGTCCACGACGAAGTGGCGGTACTGCCGGCGGACCTCGGCCGCGACGTCGTCGCGCTCGAGGAGGACCCCCACGAGGAGCAGGAGCACGTCCTCGAAGTCGATGACCCCGCGCTCGCCCTTGACGTCCTCGTACACCGAGAGCAGCCGGGCGACGGTCGCGTGGTCGTGCCCCGCCACGGCCTCCCGGCCCGCCCGCGCCGCGCGCGCCACGTAGTCATCGGCGGTGACGAGGGAGACCTTCGCCCACTCGACCTCACCGGCGAGGTCGCGCACCGCCACCCGGTCGGCCCCGAGCCCGAGACGCCCCGCGGCCTCGGCGACGAGGGAGGCCTTGTGCTCGGCGATGCGCGGGAGCTGGCCGCCGACCGCCGTCGGCCAGAAGTAGGACAGCTGGCGCAGCGCCGCGGCGTGGAAGGTCCGCGCCTGGACGCCGCCGACCCCGAGGTCGCGCAGCCGCGAGCGCATCTCCCCCGCCGCCCGCGCGGTGAACGTCACGGCGAGGACCGTGCGGGGGTCGTAGGTGCCCGTGCGGACCCCGTTGGCGATGCGGTAGGTGATCGCCCGGGTCTTGCCCGTGCCGGCGCCGGCGAGGACGCACAGCGGGCCGGTGAGGTGGTCCGCGACGGCGCGCTGGTCGTCGTCGAGGGCTGCCAGGAGGTCGTCGGTGCTCATCACCGCCAGTGTCGCAGGCCCCCCGGACACCGCGCTGCGCGTCACCCCGACCCGGGCGTGGTCGCGGGCCGCACCGCGCCGGCGGCTCAGGCGCTGAGGCGACCCAGGCGGCGCGAGACCTCGGCGAGGGAGGGGTTGGTCAGGGCCGAGCCGTCCGGGAAGACCACGGTGGGAACGGTCTGGTTGCCGTCGTTGACCGACGCGACGAAGGCGGCGGAGTCGGCGTCGTCCTCGATGTCGACCTCGACGTAGCTGACGCCCTCGGCGTCCATCTGCGACTTCAGGCGGCGGCAGTAGCCGCACCACGTCGTGGAGTACATCGTCACGGTGCCGGCGGCGGGGGTGGTCATGGAGTTCCTCTCGGTCGTTGCCCTTTCAACATCCCTTCCGGTCCGATTCTTCCCGGAGCCGTCCGCGCGCGCGAACGCGGCGAGAGGGCCTCGATGCGTGGACCGGGCGGGGGACGAGGTGCGCACGCGCGCTGCGCGCGGGAATCAGTGCCGCAGCGTGTCGCCGTACCAGTCCTCGATGAGGGCCAGGGCGATCGAGGCCCGGGTGGGCAGGAGGACCTCCCCCGCCTCCACCGCCGCCCGCAGCTCCGCCCGCGTGAACAGGCGCGCCTCCGTGATCTCCTCGGCGTCGACCTGCACCACCGGGTCCGCCTCGGCGAGGCGGGCGCGGAAGCCCAGCATGAGGGAGGCCGGGAAGGGCCACGGCTGGGAGGCGACGAACTCGACGTCGGTCACGACGACCCCGGCCTCCTCGAGGACCTCGCGCCGCACCGCCGCCTCGACCGACTCGCCCGGCTCGACGTAGCCGGCGAGGGTGGAGAACCGCCGCTGCGGCCAGTGGGCGGCGTGGCCGAGGAGGATGCGGTCGCGGCCGTCGGTGACGGCCATGATGACGGCGGGGTCCGTGCGGGGGTAGTGCAGGGAGTGGTCCGCGGGGCAGCGCCGCACCCAGCCCGCGTCGACGACCTCGGTCAGCTCCCCGCACCGCGGGCACCGGGGGTGACGGGCGTGCCAGGACGCCACGGCGACGGCTGTGGTGGCCAGCCCGGCGTCCCGGTCACCGAGGGAGTCCCCGACGTCGCGCAGGTGCCCGAAGGTCAGCCCCGCGACGAGGTCGACGAGGGCGGCGTCGCCGACGACGGGCACCCCGTCGAGGTCACGCTCGTCGCCGAGGTCCTCGGGGAGGGTCAGCGCGAGGTAGGCGCCGTCCTGGTCGCGACCGAGGTACACCGCGTGCTCGGGGTCCAGGGCCGGGAGCTCGGCGGCCGGCCGCAGGTCCAGCGCGGTCCCGCGCAGCGCGAGGTGCCCGTGGCGCAGGAGGAGCACACGCGTGCCGGCCTCGCCGGCGAGGGCGGTGACGAGCCCCGGCCGCGACCGCGAGACGGCGTCGGGGTCGACGGTGGACCGGGCGAGGGGGAGGTCGGCGCGCACCTGCTCACCCTAGGGCGGCGGCCGTGCTCACCCGGCGCGGCTGGCGGCGCCGAGACGACCCGCGCGGGCGAGGGTCGCCTGGCCGAGCACCCGGGTGCCGGCGTAGACGACGAGGGACTGGCCCGGCGCGATCCCGCGCAACGGCCGCTCGAGGTGGGCGCGGAGCTCGTCCCCCGTGCGGCGCACCCGCGCCGGCACCGGCTCTCCGTGGGCGCGGACCTGGACCTCCGCGCCCGTCCACGCCCCCGCGGGCACGTCGTCGGCCAGCCAGACCGTGGCGGTGGCGGTCAGGTCGTCGACGCTGAGCAGCTCGGCGGGCCCGACGACCACCTCGTTCGACGCGGGCCGGACCTCCAGGACGTAGCGGGGCCGCCCGTCGGGGGCCGGGCCGGGCAGACCCAGGCCCTTGCGCTGGCCGACGGTGAACGCGTAGGCCCCCTCGTGCCGGCCCAGGACGGCGCCGTCGGGGTCGACGACGGCGCCGGGCCGGGCGCCGAGCCGCGAGCGCAGGAAGCCCTGGGTGTCGCCGTCGGCGACGAAACAGATGTCGTAGGAGTCCGGCTTCGCGGAGACGCTCAGGCCGCGGGCGGCGGCCTCGGCCCGCACGTGGTCCTTCGACGGGGCGTCCCCGAGGGGGAAGATCGAGCGGGCGAGGCGCTCGGGGCCCATGACCGCCAGCACGTACGACTGGTCCTTGAGGGGGTCGGCGGAGCGGTGGAGCTCGCGGCGGGGGCCGGCGGGGCCGGTGGCCTCGGTGATGCGCGCGTAGTGCCCGGTCACCACGGCGTCGAAGCCGAGGGCGAGGCCGCGGTCGAGCAGGGCCGAGAACTTGATGTGCTCGTTGCAGCGCACGCACGGGTTGGGGGTGCGCCCGGCGGCGTACTCGTCGAGGAAGTCCGCCACGACCGTCTCCTCGAACTCCTCGGAGAGGTCCCACACGTAGTAGGGGATGCCCAGGACGTCGGCCGCCCGGCGGGCGTCGCCGGCGTCCTCGATGGAGCAGCAGCCGCGCGAGCCGGTGCGGTGCTGGGCCGGGGAGCGGGACAGGGCCATGTGGACACCGACGACGTCGTGCCCGGCGTCGAGCGCACGTGCCGCCGCGACGGCGGAGTCCACCCCGCCGGACAGGGCCGCGAGGACGCGCATCACAGGGCCGTCCGGGCCGGCCGGGCCGCGGCGGCGCGGCGCCGGGTGCGCACCTCGTGGGCCCGCCGGGCGCCGTCGACGACCGAGGGCAGCGCGGCGAGGACGGCGTCGACGTCGGCGTCGGTGCTGGTCCGGCCGAGCGAGAGGCGCAGGGCCGAGCGGGCCGTGTCCTCGTCACGGCCCATGGCGAGCAGGACGTGGGAGGCCTCCTGCACGCCCGCCCGGCAGGCGGAGCCGGAGGACGCGGCGACGCCGGCCAGGTCCAGCCCGAGGAGCAGCGCGTCGGCGTCGGCGCCGTCGACGGTGACGTGGACGGTCCCGGGCAGGCGCGGGTCGGGACTGCCCGGCGGGGGGCCGGTCAGCCGTGCGCCGGGGACCGTGGCCAGCACCCCGGTGGCCAGCCGGTCCCGCAGCGCGCGCAGCCGCCGGCCCTCGTCGGCGACCTCGGCGACGGCGAGCTCGACCGCGAGAGCCAGCGCGCGGGCGCCCGCGACGGCGATCGTCCCCGAGCGCACGCCGCGCTCCTGCCCGCCCCCGTGCTCCACCGGCGCGAGGGCGAGCTCGCGCCGGGCGAGGAGCGCGCCGGTGCCGACCGGCGCGCCGAGCTTGTGCCCGGAGAGGGTCAGGGCGTCCGGACCTCCGGCGGCGAAGTCCACGGGGACGTGGCCGACCGCCTGGACGGCGTCGGTGTGCACGGCCGCACCGTGCCGGCGGGCGAGCTGGACGACCCCCGGCACGGGCTGGACGACGCCGGTCTCGTTGTTCGCCCACATCACCGAGACGAGCGCCACACGGCCGGCGCGCCGGGCGAGCACGTCCTCGGCGGCGCCGAGGTCGAGGACCCCGTCCGGCCCCACGGGCAGCAGGTCCACCTGCGCGTGCTCGTGCGCGGCGAGCCAGGCCGCGGCCTCGAGGACGGCGTGGTGCTCGACGGCGGAGACCGCCAGGGCGTCGCGGTCCGCGCGGCGGGCCCACCAGGCCCCCTTGACGGCGAGGTTGTCCGCCTCCGTCCCGCCGGAGGTGAAGACGACCTCCCCCGGGTGCGCGCCGAGCGCGGCGGCGAGCTGCTCGCGCGCCTCCTCCAGGCGCCGGCGCGCGTCGCGACCCGCGCTGTGGAGGGAGGAGGGGTTGCCCAGCTGGGCGAGCTCCTCGGCGTAGCGCGCGGCGACCTCGGGCCGCACCGCGGTGGTGGCGGCGTGGTCGAGGTAGTGCCGGGCGCCCAACGCTCAGCCCTGGCGCAGGCGGCGCAGCTCGGCGACGGCCTGGGGCACGACCTCGGTGAGGTCGCCGACCACGCCGAGGTCGGCGATCTCGAAGATCGGCGCCTCCGGGTCGTTGTTGACCACGACGATCGTCTCCGCGGTCTGCATGCCCGCGGTGTGGTGGATGGCACCGGAGACCCCGAGCCCGACGTACAGGCGCGGGGAGATCGTCACCCCCGTCTGGCCGACCTGGGCGGAGTGGTCGATCCAGCCCTCGTCGGTGGCCACCCGGGTGGCGCCGACGGCGCCGCCGATCTCGTCGGCGAGCTGCTCGACGAGGGAGAAGTCGCCCTCGACGCCGCGGCCACCGACGACGACGACCTTCGCCTCCCCCAGCGGCGCCCGGCTCCCGCCGGGGTGGGCGGTGCGCGAGACGACCCGGACGGCGCGCGCGACCGCGGAGAAGGTCACCGGGACGGCGGAGACGGTGGCCGGCCCGGGGACCGGGGCGTCGGCGGCCTCGACCGCGGTCGGCTTGACGGCCACCACGGGCAGCCCGCGACGCACCGCGCAGCTGGTCTCCCAGGTGCCCTGGAGCACCGAGCGGGAGGCGAGGAGGCGACCGCCGCCGTCCACCGAGACGGCGGTGGCGTCGACGACGGCACCGGAGCCGAGCGCGACCGCCAGGCGCGCGGCGACCTCCTTCCCGGCGAAGCTGGAGACGAGGAGCACCGCCTCGGGGCGCACCGCGGCGACGACGGCGAGGACGGCCTCGGCGGCCACCGGGGCGATCTCGGGGGCGAGGGGGCCCAGGTCGGGCACGTGCACGGTGGCCACGCCCAGGCGGGCGAGGGCGGTGGTGTCGGGCTCGGCGAGGGCGACGGCGTCGACGTCGCCGGTGGTCAGGCCCCGAGCGAGGGTGAGCACCTCCGCCGACGGCCCGGTCAGCGCGCCGCCCGCGTGGTCGACGACGACGAGGACGGTTCCGGTGAGCGTGGTCATGTCTCTTCCCTGCCTCAGACGAGCTTGTTCTCGACGAGGTACGCCGCGAGCTGCGTACCGGCGTCGCCGGAGTCGGTGATGACGCGGCCGGCCTCGCGCGGTGGGCGCGGCGCGGCGGAGACGACGACGGCCCCCGCCCCCGCGGTGCCCACCTCGGGGCCGCCGTCGGCCTCCGCGCCGGTGGAGGCCAGGGAGAGGTCGTCGAGGTCCCAGATGGCCACGGGCCGCTTCTTCGCCGCCATGATCGCCTTGAAGTTTGGGTAGCGCGGCTCGTTGGCCTGGTCGGTCACGGACAGCACCAGCGGCAGCTCGGCGGCGAGGACCTCGTCGGCGTCGCCGATGGTCCGGGTGACCGTCACGGTCCGGCCGTCGATCGCCACCCGCCCGGCGAGGGTGAGCTGGGGCAGCTCGAGCGAGGCCGCGAGCGCGGAGGGCAGCATCGCGGTGAGGCCGTCCATGGACGCCATGCCGGTGACGACGAGGTCGACCGGGGCCTCCTCCCCGACCTTGCGGACCGCGGCCGCGAGCACCCGGGCCGTCCCGACGACGTCGGACCCGGCGGCGCGCTCGTCGACGACGTGCACCCCGGAGGCGGCGCCCATCTGCAGCGCGCGGCGGACGGCGTCGACGGCGTCGTCGGGCCCCATGGTCAGGGCGACCACCTCGCCGCCGACGGCCTCGGCGAGCGCGAGCGCGGCCTCGACCGCGTTCTCGTCGAGCTCGTTGAGCACGTCGTCGTCTCCGCGCACCAGGTGCCCGGCGGCGTCGAGCGAGCGCTCGGCCTGCAGGTCGGGGACGTGCTTGACGCACACGACGATCCTCATGCCCCCCAGCCTGCCACCTGGTGCGCCGGTGCCGGCAATCGAGCCGCCCCGCACGGCAGCGGTGTGGTCGGCCTCACGCCCGGGGTGCGCTGAGGTTGAATGGGACCGTGAGTACCGCACGCCCCGCCGCCCGCCCGGCCCCCCGGCCGGCCACGAAGCCGCGGGCGACCGCTCCCGCACCGCCGCCCGCCCCGGCACCGCCGCCGGCCCCCGTGGAGGTCCGGCGCGCCGGTCACGCCGCCAACCCGCGCCGGCTCGGCGCCCACCTCGTCGGGGACGGCGTCGACGTCGCGGTCGTCGCCTCCCGAGCCCGCGAGGTCGAGCTGTGCCTGCTCGACCCGGCCAGCGACGGCACGTTCACCGAACGCCGCTACCTGCTCCGCGGCCCGGTGGCGGGGGTCTGGCACGGGCACGTCCCCGGGGTGGGACCGGGCCAGCGCTACGGCTTCCGCGTCCACGGGCACTGGGACCCCGCGACGGGGCTGCGGCACAACCCGGCCAAGCTCCAGCTCGACCCGTACGCCCGTGCGATCGACGGGGAGGTCGCCCTCGTCCCCCAGATCCACGACCACCTCGTCGGGCCCGACCTGGCCCCGCTCGACGGCGGGGCGAGCGCCGACCCGGCCGACTCGGCCCCCTACGTGCCCCACGGCGTCGTCGTCGACGACGCGTTCGACGGGCGCGTCCCGGGCCCCCGCGTGCCGTGGTCGCGCACCGTGCTGTACGAGGCGCACGTGCGCGGCCTGACGATGCGGCTGCCGGGACTGCCCGAGGAGCTCCGCGGCACCTACGCAGGCCTGGCCAACCCGGTGACGATCGCGCACCTGAAGTCCCTGGGCGTGACGACGATCGAGCTGCTGCCCATCCACGCGTCGATGTCCGAGCCCTTCCTCACGGCCAAGGGGCTGAGCAACTACTGGGGCTACAACACCCTGGCCTTCTTCGCCCCCGAGCCGCGCTACGCCACGCGGGCGGCCCGGGAGGCCGGCCCCCAGGCGGTGCTCGCCGAGGTCAAGGGCATGGTCGCCCTCCTGCACGCGGCGGGCCTGGAGGTCGTCCTCGACGTCGTGTACAACCACACCTGCGAGGGCGGCGCCCACGGGCCGTCGCTGAGCCTGCGCGGGCTGGACAACACCGGGTACTACCTCCACGACGGCGTCGCCCCGGCCCGGCTGGTCGACGTCACCGGGTGCGGCAACTCCCTGGACTTCCGCCGCACCCGGGTGGTCCAGCTCGCCCTGGACTCGCTGCGCTACTGGGTGGAGGAGGTCGACGTGGACGGCTTCCGTTTCGACCTGGCGGTGACGCTGGGCCGCAACGGCGGTGACTACACGCCCTACCACCCCTTCCTCGTCGCGATGGTCACGGACCCGGTGCTCTCCTCGGTCAAGCTCATCGCCGAGCCGTGGGACCTGGGGCCGGGCGGGTGGCGCACCGGGCAGTTCCCCGCGCCGATGGCGGACTGGAACGACAAGTTCCGCAACGCCGTGCGCACCTTCTGGCTCGCCGACGCCGGCGCGGCCTCCCACGGGCACACCGGTCACGACCTGCGCGAGCTGGCCACCCGCATGTCGGGCTCGGCCGACCTGTTCGGCCTGGGCGAGGTCCCCGGGGGGCGCGGTCCGCTCAGCTCGGTCAACTACGTCACCGCCCACGACGGCTTCACCCTGGCCGACCTCGTGGCCTACGACCACAAGCACAACGAGGCCAACCTCGAGGGCAACCACGACGGCACGAACGACAACCGGTCGTGGAACCACGGCGTGGAGGGCGCGGTGAAGGACTCCATCGCCGCGCCGATCCTGCCGCTGCGCCGGCGCTCGATGCGCAACCTCATGGGCACGCTCCTGCTCTCGGCGGGGACCCCGATGATCACCGCCGGGGACGAGTTCGGGCGCAGCCAGCACGGCAACAACAACGCCTACTGCCAGGACAACGAGATCTCCTGGGTGGGCTGGGAGCTCGCACCGTGGCGTCGGGACATGCTCGAGACCACCCAGTACCTCCTGCGGCTGCGGGCCGAGCACCCCGTCCTGCGGCCGACCCGCTTCGCCACCGGCCGGCCCGACCCCGGCGACGACGTCGCCGACCTCGCCTGGTTCGACGGCGCGGGCCTGGCGATGACGGCCCACCGGTGGCACGACGTCCACAACCGTGTCCTGCAGATGCTGCGCTCGGGCCGGCGCTCGGCCGACCGGGACGCCCTCGTCCTCATCAACGGCTCGCTCGACCAGCAGATGGTCACCCTCGCCGAGGGTCGTGGCGGGGACTACGAGCTCGTCTGGGACTCGGCGTGGGAGCGCCCGGAGTACCAGCGCACCACCTCCGACTCCGACCCCCTGAGCCTCATCGCCTCCCCCCACGAGGCGGTGGAGATGGAGTCGCTGAGCATGCGGCTGTACCTCTCGATGCCCTGAACGGCGGCGGCCGCCGCGACGGTAGGGTGGCCCGCGTGCCCGCACAGCCCCTGACGTCCGAGCCCCGACAGACCCCCGCCGACCAGGCCGGCAACGACCTGGCCGAGGCGACCACCGACGCCTCCCTCGAGCGCACCCGCCGGCGCAGCGAGGAGATCGAGGCCCAGATCGCCGCCGACCCGACCGGCTTCCGCGTCCTGACCGGGGACCGCCCCACCGGCAACCTCCACCTCGGCCACTACTTCGGCAGCCTCCTCAACCGGGTCCGCCTGCAGGACGCGGGCGTGGAGACGATGGTGCTGGTCGCCGACTACCAGGTCATCACCGACCGTGACGGCGTCGGGCCGATCCGCGAGCGGGTGCTCTCCCTGGTCGCGGACTACCTCGCGGTCGGCATCGACCCCGACCGCTCGACGATCTTCACCCACTCGGCCGTGCCGGCGCTCAACCAGCTCATGCTCCCCTTCCTCAGCGTCGTGACCGACGCCGAGCTCCGCCGCAACCCCACCGTGAAGTCGGAGATGGAGGCCACGGGCGACCGGCCGATGTCCGGCCTCATGCTCACCTACCCCGTGCACCAGGCGGCGGACATCCTCTTCTGCAAGGCCAACCTCGTGCCGGTCGGCAAGGACCAGCTCCCCCACCTCGAGCAGGCTCGCGTGGTGGCGCGGCGCTTCGACGAGCGCTACGGCCGCGCCGGGGACGCCCCGGTCTTCCCGCGGCCCGAGGCCCTGCTCTCCGAGGCGGCCTCGGTGCTCGGCACCGACGGGCAGAAGATGTCGAAGTCGCGCGGCAACGCCATCGAGCTCGGCATGGACGCCGACACCACGGCCCGCCTGCTCAAGCGGGCGGTCACCGACGCCGACCGGCACATCACCTACGACCCCGTCGGTCGCCCGGAGGTGTCCAACCTCGTCCAGCTCACCGCGATGGCGAGCGGCCGGGACCCCCACGACGTCGCCCGGGAGATCGGCGACGGCGGCGGCGCGGCGCTCAAGCGCGCCGCCACCGAGGCCGTCAACGAGATGCTCGCCCCGGTCCGGGCCCGGCGGGCCGAGCTCGTCGCCGACGAGGGACACCTCCTCGCCGTCCTGCGCGCGGGCAACGAGCGGGCGCGCGCCGTCGCGGACGCCACGCTCGACGAGGTCCGTGCGGCCATGCAGATGGTGTACTGACACCGGCCGCGGGCCCGCACCACCGCCGCGCCGGAACCACCGCACGACGGAACCACCGCACCACGGAACCACCGCACGACGCCGGACGGGCCCGTCCTCCGCGAGGAGGACGGGCCCGTCCGCATCCCGGGCGCCCCGTCACGGGCCGGCCGGGCCGGTGCGTCAGTGCTCGGCGCTGGTGACCAGGCTGAGCTCCGTGAAGGACGCCAGGTCGGGGTGGCTGGGCACGATCCGGGCGGTGTAGCCGAAGGGCCCGGCGAACTCCAGGGTGTAGGAGCCCGTGAAGGCGTGCCGGCCACCCTCCAGTGCCTCGGTGGGCTCGAGCGCGAAGACCCGGAACTCGGTGAGGTTGTCCTCCTCGTCCACGCGGCCGCCGACGACCTGGACCTGGACGTCGGCCGGTGAGAGCTCACCGAGGTGGGCGTAGACGGTGACGGAGACCGTGTCACCGACGTTGACGACGTCCGCGACGCCGGACGCCTCGACGTGATCGACCCGAACGCCGGGCCAGGCGGCCCGGACCCCGGCCTTCCAGTCCGCGAGCGCGGCAGCGCCGACGTACTGGTGCGCGCCGTCGAGCCGGCGCGAGGACACCGCGACGGGCGTGTAAAGGTTGCGCACGTAGTCCTGGACCATCCGGGTGGCCTGGACCTTCGGCCCGAGCGTGGCCAGGGTGTGGCGGACCATCTCCATCCAGTGCCGCGGGATCCCGTCGGCGTCGCGCTCGTAGAAGCGGGGCACGACGGTGTCCTCGAGCAGGGTGTACAGGGCGGCCGCCTCGAGCCGGTCGCGCTCGGCGGGGTCCTCGACGCCGTCGGCGGTGGGGATCGCCCAGCCGTTGCGCCCGTCGAACCACTCGTCCCACCAGCCGTCGAGGATGGAGAGGTTGAGCGCGCCGTTGAGGGCGCACTTCATCCCCGACGTGCCGGACGCCTCGAGCGGGCGCAGCGGGTTGTTCAGCCACACGTCGCAGCCGGGCATGAGGGACTGGGCCATGGCGATGTCGTAGTTCGGCAGGAACACGATCCGCTCGCGCACCCCGACCTGGTCGGCGAACTGGACGAGCTTCTGGATGAGGGTGACGCCGAGCTCGTCGTCGGGGTGGGACTTGCCGGCGACGATGATCTGGATCGGGCGCTCGGGGTCGGTGAGCAGGCGGGAGAGCCGCTCGGGGTCCGAGAGCATGAGCGTCAGGCGCTTGTAGGTGGGAACCCGTCGGGCGAAGCCGATGGTGAGGACGTCGGGGTCGAGGACGTCGTCGGTCCAGCCCAGCTCGGCCGGGGAGGCCCCGCGGTCGATCCACGACTTGCGCACGCGGCGCCGCGCCTCGGTGACGAGGTTGCTGCGCAGGGTGCGGCGCACCGCCCAGAGCTCGGCGTCGTCGACGCCGCCGGCGTCGGGGCCGAGCAGCCAGCCCTCGCCGGTCGCGAGCTGCTCGGGGGTGAGGTGGCGCTCGGCCATCTCGGCGAACGCCGGGTCGGTCCAGGTCGGGCCGTGGACGCCGTTGGTCACGGAGGTGATGGGCACCTCGCGGACGTCGAAGCCGGGCCAGAGCTGGTGGAACATGCCGCGCGAGACCCGCCCGTGGAGCTTGGCCACGCCGTTGGCGCGCTTGGCGGCCCGCAGGCCCATGACGGCCATGTTGTACACGCCCGGGTCACCGCCGTCGAAGTCCTCCGCGCCGAGCGCGAGGACCTTCTCCAGGGGGATGCCCGGGATCTCCGCGCCGCCACCGAAGTACTGCGCGACGAGGTCGGTGCTGTACCGGGAGATGCCCGCGGGCACCGGGGTGTGGGTGGTGAAGACGGTGCCGGCCTTGACGGCCTCGAGCGCGGCCTCGAACGTCAGGCCCTCGGCCTCGACGAGCTCGCGCACCCGCTCGACGGAGAGGAACCCGGCGTGGCCCTCGTTGCAGTGGTACACCTCGGGCCTCGGCGAGCCGGTGAGGCGGGAGTACAGGCGCACGGCCTTGACACCGCCCATGCCCAGGAGGAGCTCCTGGCGCAGGCGGTGGTCGGCGGAGCCGCCGTAGAGGCGGTCGGTGACCCGGCGGGCCTGCTCGTCGTTGTCGAGGATGTTGGAGTCGAGCAGGAGCAGCGGCACACGACCGACCTGGGCCAGCCACACCTGGGCGCTGAGGGTGCGACCACCAGGCATGTCGAGCGAGACGCGCGCGGGGGTGCCGTCCGGCTCGCGCAGGAGCGTCAGCGGCAGGTTGTCGGGGTCGAGCAGGGGGTAGGTCTCGTGCTGCCAGCCGTCACGGGTGAGGGACTGCTTGAAGTAGCCGGCGCCGTAGAGCAGGCCCACGCCCACGATCGGGACGCCGAGGTCGGAGGCGGACTTGAGGTGGTCGCCCGCGAGGATGCCCAGGCCGCCCGAGTACTGCGGCAGCACGGCGGTGATGCCGTACTCGGCGGAGAAGTACGCCACCGCGGCCGGCTTGTCGGCGTCGGCGTAGTCCCGCTGGTACCAGCGGGGCTCGCTGAGGTAACGGGCGAGGTCGGCGTCGAGCTCGCGGATCTGCGCGACCAGCGCGCGGTCGGCGGCGAGCTTCTCGAGACGCCTCGGGTCCAGCGCGCCGAGGAGCGCGACGGGGTCGCCGTGGACCTCCTCCCACAGCTGCGGGTCGAGGGAGGCGAACATCTCCCGGGTCGGCGTGTGCCAGGACCACCGCAGGTTCTGCGCGAGGGTGTCCAGGGGCTTCAGCGCCTCGGGCAGGACGGTGCGGACGGTGAATCGTCGGATGGCTCTCACGCGCGCCAGTGTAGGGGGAAATCACTGCAACGCTTGCACTGCGTTACATCCGGGGGCACGGTGGCGGCACCTCTGGGGGCGTCGGCGGGACACGTGCCGCGGATCCTCCCCTGGACCTGCCATCCGGGCCCGTCCTCGGTAGGTTCGGTCCGTGCACACCTCGAAGCCGCAGCAGCCCGCCCGACGTCGCTCCGACCGTCCCGCCGGCTCGCAGCCCGCCGCCCCCGCCGAGAGGGCGGGTGCACCCGGGGCCACCGAGACGCCGGCCTCCCCCGCCGCGGCGCAGGCACCCGCCTCCCCCGCCGAGCAGGCACCTGCCTCCCCCGCCGAGCAGGCACCCGACGTCGCCGACCCGCTCGCCCCGGTGCCCGCTCCCGTGCCGGCGCCGTTCGCCCCGGTCGGGCGCATCCCGGTGGTCGAGGTCTCCCCCGTCCTGGAGGACGGCCGGTGGCCGGCCAAGGCCACCGTGGGCGAGGCGTTCCCGGTCCGGGCGACCGTCTTCCGCGAGGGGCACGACGCGGTCGCGGCCACGGCGGTCCTCGTCGCGCCCGACGGCACGGACCACTCCTGGGCGGCGATGCGCGACGTCGCCCCGGGACTCGACCGCTACGAGGCCTGGCTGGTCCCCGACGCGCCCGGCGACTGGGGCTTCCGGGTCGAGGGCTGGTCCGACCCGTACGCCACCTGGGCCCACGACGCCACGATCAAGGTCGACGCCGGCGTCGACGTCGGCCTCATGATGACCGAGGGGGCGCTGGTGCTCGACCGGGCGGCCGAGGCCCCGGGCCTGGACGACGGCGCCCGGGCCGTCCTCACCGACGCCGTCGCCGCCCTGCGCGACGCGCGCCGGCCCCCCCAGGCGCGGATGGCGGCCGCGACGTCCCCCGACGTCCGCGCGGTGCTGGCCGCGCACCCCCTGCGGGAGATGGTCTCGGCGTCGGCCACCTACCCCGTCGTCGTGCACCGCGAGCGCGCCCTGTACGGGTCCTGGTACGAGATGTTCCCCCGGTCCGTCGGGGCGCACCTGGACAAGGAGACCGGCACCTGGACCTCGGGGACCCTGCGCACCGCCGCGCAGGACCTGCCGCGGATCGCCGGGATGGGGTTCGACGTCGTCTACCTCACCCCCGTCCACCCGATCGGCCTGACGAACCGCAAGGGCCGCAACAACACCCTTGGGGCGAACGAGCAGGACCCGGGCTCGCCGTACGGGATCGGCTCGTGGGAGGGCGGGCACGACGCCATCCACCCGGACCTGGGCACGTTCGAGGACTTCGACGCCTTCGTGGGCCGGGCACGGGAGCTGGGCATGGAGGTGGCCCTGGACATCGCCCTGCAGGCCTCCCCCGACCACCCGTGGGTGAGCGAGCACCCGGAGTGGTTCACCACGCGGGCGGACGGCTCGATCGCCTACGCCGAGAACCCCCCGAAGAAGTACCAGGACATCTATCCGCTGAACTTCGACAACGACCCCGAGGGCATCTACGTCGCGATCCGCGACGTGCTCGACCTGTGGGTGGAGCACGGGGTCACCGCGTTCCGCGTGGACAACCCGCACACCAAGCCGCTGAGCTTCTGGCAGCGCCTGCTCGCGGAGTTCCACGAGCGTCACCCCGAGGTGATCTTCCTCGCCGAGGCCTTCACCCGGCCGGCGATGATGCGCACGCTCGGTGCGATCGGCTTCCACCAGTCCTACACGTACTTCACCTGGCGGACCCGCAAGGAGGAGATCGGCGACTACCTGCTCGAGCTCGCCCGGGAGACCGACGCCCGCGTCCGGCCGAGCTTCTGGCCCACCACGCACGACATCCTCACGCCCTACATGCAGCAGGGCGGGGTCACCGCGTTCGCGATCCGGGCCGTCCTGGCGGCGACCGGCTCACCCACGTGGGGCATCTACTCCGGCTACGAGCTGGTCGAGCACGTCGCCCGGCCCGGTGCCGAGGAGCAGATCGACAACGAGAAGTACGAGTTCAAGGAGCGCGACTTCGCCCGCGCCGGCGACCACGGCATCGCGACGCTGCTCACCGCCCTCAACCGGCTGCGCCGGGCGCACCCCGCCCTGCAGCGGCTGCGCAACGTCACCGTCCACCCCACCAGCGACGACGGGATCCTGTGCTTCTCCAAGCACGTCCCCGCCGACCAGTCGCCCACCGGGACGGCGGACACGGTGGTCGTGGTCGTCAACCTCGACCCCTTCCTCACCCGCGAGGGCGTCCTCCACCTCGACCTCGCGGCCCTGGGCGTCACGCCGGGTGGCGAGCCCGGCGCCCCCGCGATGGCGGTCAGCGACGAGCTGAGCGGCCAGACGTACTACTGGGGACCCGACCCGTTCGTCCGGCTGGATCCGCACGCCCAGGTGGCCCACGTCCTGAGCGTGAGGCCGCTGTGACGGCGCAGACGGCCGCGGGTGCGGCTGCCCCCGCGCAGACCACCGTCCCCGCGCAGACCGTCCCCGCCCCCGAGGGCGCCCTGCCCGCCCCGGTCGAGCCGGTCGCGGCGCTGCAGGACGGGCACCGGCCCGGCCTCTCCGAGGACCCGGAGTGGTACCGCACGGCGGTGTTCTACGAGGTGCTCCTGCGCGCGTTCGCCGACTCGCGCGGCTCGGGCACGGGCGACCTGCGCGGGCTCATCGACCGCCTCGACTACATCCAGTGGCTCGGCGTGGACTGCCTGTGGCTCCCGCCGTTCTACCCCTCGCCGCTGCGCGACGGCGGGTACGACGTCTCGGACTACACCTCCGTGGCGGCCGAGTACGGCACCATCGAGGACTTCGAGGAGCTGATGCGCGAGGCCCACGCCCGCGGCATCCGCGTCATCGTCGACCTCGTCATGAACCACACGAGCGACCAGCACCCGTGGTTCCAGTCGTCGCGGTCCAACCCCGACGGGCCCTACGGCGACTTCTACGTCTGGTCCGACACCACCGAGCGCTACGAGGACGCCCGGATCATCTTCGTCGACACCGAGACGTCGAACTGGACGTTCGACCCGGTGCGCCGGCAGTACTTCTGGCACCGGTTCTTCTCCCACCAGCCCGACCTCAACTTCGAGAACCCCAGGGTCCGCGACGCGATGTTCGACGTCGTCCGCTTCTGGTGCCAGGTGGGGGTGGACGGGTTCCGGCTCGACGCCGTGCCCTACCTCTTCGAGGAGGAGGGGACGAACTGCGAGAACCTCCCCCGCACCCACGAGTTCCTCGCGGACCTGCGCGCCATGGTCGACGCCGAGTTCCCCGGCGTCGTCATGCTCGCCGAGGCCAACCAGTGGCCCGAGGACGTGGTGGAGTACTACGGGAGCGAGGAGCGGCCCGAGTGCCACATGTGCTTCCACTTCCCGGTCATGCCGCGTCTGTACTTCTCGCTGCGCGAGCAGCGGGCGAGCGCGATCCGGGACATCCTCGCCGACACCCCGCCCATCCCCGCAGGGGCGCAGTGGGGCACCTTCCTGCGCAACCACGACGAGCTGACGCTGGAGATGGTCTCCACCGAGGAGCGCGCCGCCATGTACGGCTGGTACGCCGAGGACCCCCGCATGCGGGCGAACGTCGGCATCCGGCGCCGGCTGGCGCCGCTGCTGGGGAACTCGCGGGCCGAGATCGAGCTCTCCCACGCGCTCCTGCTGTCCCTGCCCGGCTCGCCGTGCCTGTACTACGGCGACGAGATCGGCATGGGCGACAACATCTGGCTACCGGACCGTGACGCGGTGCGCACCCCCATGCAGTGGACCCCGGACCGCAACGCCGGCTTCTCCACCGCGGACCCGGGCAAGCTCTACCTGCCGGTCGTGCAGTCCCTCGTCAACCACTACGCGGCGGTCAACGTCGAGGCGCAGATCGCGCAGAAGACGTCGCTGCTGCACTGGGTCCGGGGCATCCTCGACGTGCGACGCCAGCATCCCGTGTTCGGCAACGGCGACTTCGTCCCGCTGCGGGTGGACAACGACGCGGTCCTGGCCTTCACCCGCTCGAACGGGCACGAGACGGTGCTCTGCGTGATGAACATGGCCAACACCGCCCGGTCGACGACCGTGCGCATGCCCGACCACGCTGGTCACCACCTCACCGACGTGTTCGGGGGCGCCCGCTTCCCGGCGGTGTCCGCCGACGGCACGGTCACCTTCACCCTGGGCTCGCGCGACTTCTTCTGGCTCGTCGTCACCCGCCCCGAGGAGGCGGTGAGCGCACCCATGGGCGGCCTGCCCGCGCACGTGCGCCCGGCGCCCGCCGAGGGCGAGGAGCACCACCGCACGGAGTCCTACCACGTCACCCCGGACGGCACCGGCCCCCGGGCCCCGGTCCTGCCGTCCGACCACCGGCCGCCCACGCCGCCGGCCGGGATGCCCGTGCTGACCGCGCCCGCGGCCGGCCACGGGCCCGCCGGGCCGCGACCCACCGACGCCGTCGCGCCGCCCGCCGGGGCCCGGGGCGCCGACCCCGCCGCGGCGGCGCCCCGGCTCTCCGACCCCAGCGCCGCGACCCCGGAGGGGACGGCATGAGCATCCTCGATGCCGAGGTCCTCGGCGCCCTCGGCACGTGGCTCGCCGGGCGGCGGTGGTACACCGGCAAGGGGCGCACGCCCCGCCTGACAGCGGTCTCCGGCCTGCGCCTGGACGAGCTGTCGCAGACGTGGCTGGTGCGCGACGACGCCGGCCCCGAGCCGGTGCTCTACCAGGTCCCGCTCACGCGCCACGGGGCACCGGTCGCCGGGCTCGAGGGCGCGCTCGTGGCCGCCGGGCCCGCCGGCTGGGTCTACGACGGCTGCCAGGACCCCGACGGCGCCGCAGCCCTCCTCCGGGCGATCACCCAGGAACGCCGCCTCGACCCGGTCGACGGCCGCGGGCTGGGCACCGGGCACCGCGCGGGACCGGCCCCGGTCCCCACCGGGTCGCGGGTGCTCACCGGCGAACAGTCCAACACCTCGGTCATCTACGACGTCGCCGACGGCGAGCCGGTCATCCTCAAGGTCTTCCGTGTCCTGCACCCCGGGTACAACCCCGACGTCGAGGTCCAGCAGGCGCTCGCCTCGGCCGGGTCCGCCCGGGTCCCCCGGCCGGTGGGCGACCTCGTCGGTCGCTGGCCGGTCCGCGACGCCGGCTCGCCCGGGGTGGTGACCGGCGCCGGCGCCGGCGAGACCCTGGTCGAGGGGCACCTGGCCCTGGCCCAGGAGTTCCTGCCCGGGGTCGAGGACGCGTGGCGCGTCGCGCTGCGCGCGGCCACCGAGGGCGAGGACTTCACCGACCGGGCCCGCGCCCTCGGCGAGGCCACCGCCGAGGTCCACGCGGTCCTCGCCCGGGTGCTGCCCACCCGCACGGCCGACGACGCCGCGCGGGCGGCCACGCTTCGCGGCTGGCAGGGCCGCCAGGGCGACGCCGTCGCCCACGTGCCGGCGCTCGCCGGCCGGGCCGAGGAGATCGGCGCCGTGCTGCGCGCCGGCGCGGGCGCACCGTGGCCGCGGCTGCAGCGTGTGCACGGCGACTACCACCTCGGGCAGGTCCTCGACGTCCCCGGCCGGGGCTGGGTCCTCCTGGACTTCGAGGGCGAGCCCCTGCGTCCCCTCGCCGAGCGCACGGAGCCGGACCTCCCCCAGCGCGACGTCGCCGGGATGCTGCGGTCGTTCGACTACGCCGCGGCCTCCGCCGCCGGCGCCCCGGCCGGCTGGGCCGGCGCCGCGCGCGAGGCGTTCCTCGACGGCTACGCCGCGGTCTCGGGCGGCGACCCCCGCGCCGGGGCCGAGCTGCTGCGCGCCCTGGAGCTCGACAAGGCGCTGTACGAGGCGGTCTACGAGGCGCGCAACCGACCCGACTGGCTGCCCATCCCGGTGGCGGGGATCGAGCGGATCCTCGCCGGGGCCGGCGGCACCTGACCCACCGACACACCCCCGCCGACCCCTCGGCCGCCGGGGCCACAAACCGCGCGAGCGGCCCCCTGATGGGAGAGAGTTGACCCATGGATCGTGAAACCAGACCCCCCGCCGCCCGACCGGTCGACGCCGGCGTCCTGCACGAGGTCGCGTACGGCGCCTACCACGACCCGCACTCGGTCCTCGGCGCCCACGTCGGGGACGGTGCGGTCACCGTGCGCACGGTGCGCCACCTGGCCGACGCCGTCGCCGTCGTCACCGCCCACGACGTGTACGAGGCCCACCACGAGCACGACGGCGTGTGGGTGGCCGTGCTGCCGGGGACGACGGTCCCGGACTACCGGATCCGGGTCACGTACGGCGCGACCACCACGACCGTGGACGACCCCTACCGCTACCTGCCCACCCTGGGCGAGCTCGACCAGCACCTCATCACCGAGGGCCGGCACGAGGAGCTGTGGAACGTCCTGGGCGCCCACGTGCGCCGTTACCCCGGCGAGCTCGGCGACGTCACCGGCGTGAGCTTCGCGGTGTGGGCGCCGAACGCCCGGGCCGTGCGCGTCGTCGGTGACTTCAACTCCTGGAACGGCGCCGGCACGGCGATGCGCTCCCTCGGCGGCTCGGGGATCTGGGAGCTGTTCGTGCCGGGGATCGGCGCCGGCGAGCGCTACAAGTTCGAGATCGGCTACCGCGACGGCTCCTGGCACCAGAAGGCCGACCCCATGGCCCGCTACGCCGAGGTGCCGCCCGCGACCGCGTCCGTGGTGACCGAGTCCTCGTACACCTGGTCCGACGACGCGTGGATGACCCGCCGCGCCACCACGAACCCCCACACCGGGCCCATGAGCGTGTACGAGGTGCACGCCGCCTCGTGGCGTCCGGGGCTGTCCTACCGTGAGCTCGCCGACGAGCTCATCGAGTACGTGACCACGCTGGGCTTCACCCACGTGGAGTTCATGCCCGTCGCCGAGCACCCCTTCGGCGGGTCGTGGGGCTACCAGGTCACCGGCTACTACGCCCCCACGTCCCGGCTGGGGACGCCGGACGACTTCCGCCACCTCGTCGACCGCCTCCACCAGGCCGGGATCGGCGTCATCGTGGACTGGGTGCCCGCCCACTTCCCCAAGGACGCGTGGGCCCTGGCCCGGTTCGACGGCACCGCCCTGTACGAGGACCCGGACCCGTTGCGCGGGGACCACCCCGACTGGGGCACCCACATCTTCAACTTCGGCCGGCGCGAGGTCCGCAACTTCCTCGTGGCCAACGCCCTGTACTGGCTCGAGGAGTTCCACGTCGACGGTCTGCGCGTCGACGCCGTCGCCTCGATGCTCTACCTCGACTACTCCCGTAAGCCCGGCGAGTGGCGGCCCAACGCCCGCGGCGGCCGGGAGAACCTCGAAGCCATCAGCTTCCTCCAGGAGACCACCGCCACGGCGTACAAGCGGGTCCCCGGCATCGTCATGATCGCCGAGGAGTCCACGGCCTGGCCCGGCGTCACGGCCGAGACCTCCCGCGGCGGGCTCGGGTTCGGCCTCAAGTGGAACATGGGGTGGATGAACGACACCCTGCGCTACGTCGCCGAGGAGCCGATCAACCGGCGCTACCACCACGGCGAGCTGACGTTCTCCCTCGTCTACGCCTTCTCCGAGCAGTTCGTCCTGCCGATCAGCCACGACGAGGTCGTCCACGGCAAGGGGTCGCTCCTGTCGAAGATGCCGGGCGACTACTGGCAGCAGCTGGCCAACGTCCGGGCGCTGCTGTCCTACCAGTGGGCGCACCCCGGCAAGCAGCTGCTCTTCATGGGCCAGGAGTTCGCCCAGGGCGCCGAGTGGGACGAGAGCCGCGGCCTGGACTGGTGGCACATGGACGTCCCCCAGCACCAGGGGGTCGCCCGGCTCGTGGCGAGGCTCAACGAGGTCTACCGCGCGCACCCGGCGATGTGGTCGGAGGACTTCTCGCACCGCGGCTTCGAGTGGATCGAGAGCACCGATGGGGACCACAACCTCATCTCCTTCGTCCGTCGAAGCGCCGACGGCGAGGACCTCGTGGTCTGCATCATCAACTTCGCGGGCACACCGCACGAGGGGTTCCGCACCGGGCTGCCGCACGGCGGCGACTGGGTGGAGGTCCTCAACTCCGACGACCAGTCCTACGGCGGCTCCGGCGTCCTCAACCCAAGCACCCTGCAGGCCGAGGAGGTCAGCTGGAACGGTCGGCAGCACTCGGTCGCGCTGCGCGTGCCGCCGCTCGGGGCGGTCTGGCTGGTCCCGGCCGGCCGCTGACGAGAACGGCCGTCGGAGCGTCACAGGGCCGGCCCTCGCGCCACAACGTCACAGGGCCGGCCCGCACGGCAGCAACAGCGTCACAGGGCCCGCCCTCGCGCCACAACGTCACAGGGCCGGCCCGCACGCACCCGATGTGACCCTCCTCCGGCGTCGCCCCGCGCTGACCGTCCCCGGACACGACGAAGGGCCCGGATGCTCCGGGCCCTTCGTCCGTCGTGATCAGTACAGCGCGCTCGCCAGGTTGCGGCGGGCAGGGGCGACCTCCGGGTGCCCCGGGCCGGCGATCTCGAAGAGGTCGACCAGTCGCTGTCTCACGCGCTCCCGGTCGTCCCCGGCGGTGACGCGCACGGAGGCGAGGAGCCTCGCGAACGCCGCGCCGAAGTCGCCGACGGCCGCCTCCACGTCCGCCGCGGTGAGCGCCGCGTCGACGTCGCGGGGCCCGCCGGCGTCCGCCGCGGCGAGCGCCTGCGCCGCGTCAGCCGCGTCCGCCCGCTGGAGCAGCTGGACCTGCAGCATCGCCGCGTGCGCCTCCGCGTCACCCGGGTTCTCCTTCAGCGCCCGTCGGTAGGCGTCCTCCGCGGCGGCCAGGTCGCCGCGCTCCAGGGCCTCCATCGCCTCCGCGTGCAGCGGCGGCAGCGGTGGCTCCTCCGGCTCCGGGAGCGGCTCCTCCTCGCCGGCCATCACACCGGTCACGCCGTTCTCGGCGGCGAGCCGCAGGACCTCGTCGAGGACCTGGCGAAGCTGCTCGGCGGGGTAGAGACCCTGGAACAGCGGGATGGGCTGGCCGGCGACGACGGCCGCCACGGTGGGGACCGACTGGACCTGCAGCGCCGCCGCGATCTGCGGGGCCGTGTCGACGTCGGCCTTCGCCAGCTGGAAGCGCCCGGCGTACTCGCGGGCGAGGCCCTCGAGGACCTCCGTGAGCTGTGCGCTCGCCGCAGACCGCGGCGACCACAGCTCGAGCACCACCGGGACCTGCGAGGAGAGCTGGACGAGGGCGCCGAACGTCTGCTCGGTCACGTCGGTGACCAGTGGCCCGGGGACTGTCGCGCCGGGAGCGCCCGGGGCGGGGGCGCCGGGAGCGGAACCCGGCGCACCGCCGGGTGAGGGGGCGCGGAGCGTGGACAGGTCCACGGCACCGGCGAGGTTCATCCGCGGCATGGGCTGGCTCATGGGTGGTTCCTTCGTTCGTCTGTCATCGTGCTCGCGCCGCACCGCGGCGCGGTCGGGTCAGCCCTCGGGCTCCTCGGCGGGCGCAGCGGCGTCGTCCCTGGTCACCTCGGAGAGGACGGTGTTCGCGCCCAGCGCCCGGATCGTCTGGTCCTCGGCGTCGGCCGGCGGGACGTAGAACGCCAGCAGCACCAGCGAGGTCCCGGTCACCGTGCCTCGCACCTCGGCGTCCTCCCCCAGGAGCCTGCCGAGGGCGCCGCCGGCGGTGACGGTCGCGCCGGCGACGGTCTTGCGGATCGTGGTGGCCGTGGTGATCTCCCCCATGACGATCGCGCCCCCGTCGGCCGTGGCCAGTGCCACCGGGCCGTCGTCGCCGGCCTCGGCGCCCAGGGTCGCCTCACCACCCGCCTCGACAGCGTCATCCAGCCCGGTGACCCCCTCGCGCACGCTCGTCGCGAACGGGTCCTCGGCGAAGAGGTCCGCCGCCTCGCCCTCGGGGTCGGTCAGCGCCTCGGCGTAGCGGTCGACGACCTCCGCCGGCGCGGCCGCGAGGCCCGTGGCGTCGTTGGGCACCTGCGCCGAGCCGGTGTCCGGGTGCACCAGGGCAGGCGTCTCGGTGCCGGGGAAGAGCTCGACCCAGCCCCACAGCGCGAACTGCTGCCGGGCGCTGCCCTGGGTCAGCGCCATGAGCAGCGGCAGGTTGGCCCCCTCCGGCACCTGCGTGATGACCATCGCGGTGCGTGGGAACTCGGCGGTCGCCGCAACCGCCTCCACCTGGGGCTCGGTCGTCAGCGGGCCGGCGGCCGCGTCGCCGTCGGTGGCCTCGGCCAGCCGGTACTCGGCCTGGCGGATGTCCCGGGCGGGCCCGATGACGCGGGAGGACATGGCCTCGACGTCCTGCGCCTCGTCACCCGCCGCGATGTCGTCCGCAATCTCCTGGAGGATGCGCTCGGTGCGGCTCGCGTCGAGGACCGGCGCCGGCGTCTCGGCCACCGGGTCCGGGTCCGGCTGCGGCAGCTCCGCCGGGGAGCATCCCGCGAGCAGGGCGACGACGACGGCGCCGCCGGCCACGGCGCGACGGTGCGTGATGCGCCTCATCGCTGCTCCCCCTCGTCCCGGGCTTCCCTGAATCCCCACATGCTTCGCCAGCTCGGTGCCTCCTCGTCGGTCGTCCCGGCGGCAGCACCGCCGGTGTGCTCGGTACCGGCGGCAGCACCGCCGGTGTGCTCGGTACCGGCGGCAGCACCGCCGGTGTGTTCGGCACCGCGTGCTGGCCCCGCCGGGACCGGCGCGTCGGTGACGGACCGGTCGGCGCGAGCGGTTCGGTACTCATCGGCGCGCCGCGAGGCGGGCACGATCCCCGCTCCGCGGGCGGTGCCGGCGGCCACGCGCTCGCCGTCGCCGGCGTGGATCTCGGGCTGGTCGGTGTCGCCGTCGCCGGCGTGGATCTCGGGCTGGTCGGTGTCGCCGTCGCCGGTGCCTGTGGCGGCGTCGTCGGCACCCGGCGCGGACGCGACCGAGGTCCGGGTGGCGCGCAGCTCGGCGGACCGGATCGAGCCCGGTACCACTGCGGCCCCGCGGGCAGCCCCGGCGTCGCCCTGGTCGCGGACGTCCTCGCCCGGGATCCCGGCCACCACCGGGATCTCTCCCGTGCGGCCGCGGCCCTCCTCGGCGCGCGCACGCTCGCGCAGCTCCCGCCGCGTCAGACCTGCCGCGGCCGTGGTGGGCACCTCGGACGTGGTCGTGGTGTCCGCGGTGGACCGGGGACCGGCCGTACGGCGGCCGGCCTCCCGGCGGGTCAGGAGGTCCAGCGCCAGCAGCGCGAGGCCGGCCAGGAGCAGGACCGCGCCGGCGACGAGTCCGGGGACCAACCACGGCGTGCGCACCTCGACGGGCCAGCTCAGCGCGACCTGCGGCGCCGGGGACTCGCCGTCGGTGGCGGCGAGGAGGCTCCATCGTCCCTCGACGTCCTCCCACTCGATCTCGGCGGTGCCCGTCCCGGTCTGCTCGACGGGCCACAGGTCTGACCCGGCCGGGTTCGGCAGAGCCTCCGCGGACTCGCCCCGGGTCTCGGCGTCGAGCTGCTCCCACGAGCTCAGCCCGGTGATGCGCACGTGAGCGTCCTCACCGACCCAGGCGTCGACGTCCTCGCTCCGGGCGACCACCAGGACGACCGGCTCGTCGTCGCCGGCCGTCGCCGTGATCGTGACGTCCTCGGCGACCGCGTCCAGGACCCCGGGGTCCGAGACGACGACGGGCGCCTCGGGGCGGTCGGGCAGGGTGAGGGTGGCGGTGTCCGTGGGACGCCACACCGTGGCGGAGGCGATCGCCAGCGCGATCGCGACGACGCCGAGCACGATGAGCGCGACAGAGATGATCCGACGTGTCACGAGGGTGGGTGTCCTCCCGTTCAGGATGCCCTGTGTGGCATCGTCAACCAGCCAGAATACGTCGCGCCGTCCCCTCGCGCCCCCGGGGACCTGCCGGCGCCCCCGGTGCGGGCGGCCCGGACCCGCCGGGGACGGCGGCTCGACGGCCCGGCGGTGGTGCCGGTCACGGGCCCGGCTACCCTGAGGACGGCCGACGTGGGCAGGGCGTCCGGGCTCCGCCACCGCGGCGACGACGATCGCAGGAGGTTGCCATGAGCGAGGAGGGCCCGGCGTTCCCGGTGGTGATGCGCGGCTACGACCGTGCCCAGGTCGACCAGCGGATCCACGCCCTCGAGAGCGCCCTTGCGGAGGCTCGGCACGAGGTCGAGGCGCTCGACGCCCGCACCCTGAAGATCGCCGGCGAGCTCGCCGAGGCCCAGCGGCTCCTGCGGGAGAACGAGCGCCCCACCTACGCCGGTCTCGGCTCACGCGTGGAGCAGCTGCTCCGGTCCGCGGAGGAGCAGGCGTTCGACGTCGTCAGGCGGGCGAACACCGACGCCCAGCGGATCCTCGACCGCGCCCGGGCCAACGCCGGCGCCCTCACCGAACGGGCCGAGCAGGAGGCCGCCGCCCTCCTCGCCGACGCGCGGCGCGAGGTCGAGCAGCTCTCGACCCACGCCCGGGCCCAGGCCGACACCGCCATGACCAACGCCCGGCACCGCGCCGAGGAGCTCGTCGCCTCCGCCGAGCGGGAGGCCGGCCGGGTCACGGCCGCCGTCACGGCCGAGACCTCCGAGCGGCGGGCCGGCCTCGAGCGGGAGCTGGGGCTCCTGCGTGCCCTGACGGAGCGGGAGACCACCGAGCTGCGCACGCGGACCGAGACCGAGACCACCGAGCTCCGCGCCCGGACCGAGACCGAGACCACCGAGCTGCGCGCCCGGACCGAGCAGGCCGCCGCCGACACCCACGCCGCCGCCGTGGAGCAGACACGCACGATGCTCGGGGACGCCCAGGAACGTGCCGAGCAGGCGGAGCGGCGCCTGGCCGCGGCGCTGGAGCGCGCGGAACGGCTCCGGGTCGAGACGGATGACGAGGTGCGCGCCCGCCTCGACGCCGCCCACGGCGAGGTCGAGCAGCTGCTGGCCGACGCCCGCACCGACGCCGCGCGGATACGCGCCGAGGCCGTCGACGAGGCGGAGCAGGCCCGCACGACGGCGCAGCGCCAGGTGGAGGAGCTGAGCAGGCAGCGTGAGTCCATCGCCGGCTACGTCGAGGACCTTCGAGGCCTGCTCGCTGCCCGGGAGGAGGGGTCTCCCCCCGCGCCTGAGGACAGCTCCGCCGACCAGCCGCCCGCCGAGGGACCGGGGCGGCCTCCCGGCAGCCCCGGAGCCCGCCCCGGCAAGGGACGCCCGTCCGGCGCCCGTCCGGTCGGGGGCCCGCCCCCACCGCCGCCCGCCTGACGACGGAGCGCGCTCAGCGCACCATCCGCACCTCGGGCAGGAGCCCGTGCGCCGCCTGCTCGCGGCGGGCACCGTCGAGCTCGAACCCCTGGCGCCGGTAGAAGGCCACCGCCCGGTCGTTGTCCTCGACCACCCACAGGAAGCACGGCGCGTCCCCGACGGCCAGGCGCAGCAGGTGCAGGCCCGTGCGGCGGCCCTGCTCGGCGGCGAGGACGTAGAGCAGCGTCAGCTCGAGGGGCCGGACCTGGCCCGGTCCCGTCGCGCGGGCGCTCGCGAGGCCCACGGCCTCGCCGTCCCGCTCGGCGATCCACGTGTGGGTGTCGCCCGGGTCGGCGAGGCGGGCCGCCCACTGGCCCTCGAGGGTGTGGTCCCGCTCGGTGTAGACCGTCTCCGGGACCCGGTCGCGGTAGGTCTCGCGCCAGCCCTGCTGGTGCACTCGGGCGAGCGCCGCGGCGTCGAGGACCGACGCCGGGCGGATCCGGGCGGAGGGCAGGGCGGGCACGGTCCCAGGGTATCGGTGGCGATCGTCACGCCGGTCGTACGCTGTCGACCATGGACACCGACGAGTGGTCGCGCCGGCGCCGGGAGGCGGCCGGTGCCCATGCCGAGGCCCTCGACCGGCGCCGGCGGGCCGACGCCCGGCGTGCGCAGGAGATGCTCGACGGCTTCGCCGCCGCGGCAGCCGCCGCGGGCCTGCCCGCCGAGGCCCTGCGGGTCCAGGGCTACGGCGGGCGCGGCTCGGCCCGTACGGACACCACCGGTTGGTACCTCCGCGCGGACCGCACGGTCGCGGTCGGGACGGACGGCTCCTTCTACGTCCTCACCGCACGCCTCTCCGTCACGGACCGGCTGCGCGGGGTGACGCTCCGCCCCGCCGAGCCCCCGCTCGTCATCGGCTCCGGCGGCAAGGACGGCGACTCGATCGACCTCGCGACCGCCCTCGAGCGCCTGTTGCCCGGCTGGGGCGCCCGGGACTGACCACCCTTCCCAGTAGCGGACGGGCGTGGGAGGGTGAGGGTCCGGCCGCGGACGACTGTGCCCGGGGCCGGACTCCGAAGTTCGTACGACGACGTCCGACAAGAAGGAGGCCCCAGGTGGGCAACAAGGCAGTCAGCTACGCAGGTCCGGGCAAGGTCGAGGTCATCGACATCGACTACCCGGTGTTCGAGCTCAAGGACGGACCGGGGGTCAACCCGGCCAACGTGGGCCGGAAGGTCAACCACGGAGCGATCCTCAAGGTGGTGTCCACGAACATCTGCGGCTCGGACCAGCACATGGTCCGGGGCCGCACGACCGCTCCCGAGGGGCTCGTGCTGGGTCACGAGATCACGGGCGAGGTGGTCGAGGTCGGCTCCGACGTGGAGTTCATCAAGGTCGGTGACCTGGTGTCCGTGCCGTTCAACATCGCGTGCGGTCGCTGCCGCAACTGCAAGGAGGGCAAGACCGGCATCTGCCTCAACGTCAACCCCGACCGGCCGGGCTCGGCCTACGGGTACGTGGACATGGGCGGCTGGGTCGGCGGCCAGGCGGAGTACGTCCTCGTGCCGTACGCCGACTGGAACCTGCTGAAGTTCCCCGACAAGGACCAGGCGATGGAGAAGATCCTCGACCTGACCATGCTCTCCGACATCTTCCCCACCGGCTTCCACGGCGCCTACACCGCGGGCACCAAGGTCGGCAGCACGGTCTACATCGCCGGCGCCGGGCCCGTGGGTCTCGCGGCGGCCACGTCGGCCCAGCTCCTCGGCGCCGCCGTCGTCATCGTCGGCGACCTCAACGAGGAGCGGCTGGCCCAGGCACGGGCGTTCGGCTGCGAGACGGTCGACGTCTCCAAGGGCGACCCGAAGGACCAGATCGAGCAGATCCTCGGCGTGCCCGAGGTGGACTGCGCCGTCGACGCCGTCGGGTTCGAGGCGCGCGGGCACGGAGCCGGGTCGGCCAAGGAGGCCCCGGCCACCGTGCTCAACTCGATCATGGACATCACCGCGGCCGGCGGGGCGCTGGGCATCCCGGGCCTCTATGTCACCGGTGACCCCGGGGCGGTCGACGAGGCGGCCAAGCACGGCACCCTGTCGATCAGCCTGGGCACGGGCTGGGCCAAGTCGCTGAGCTTCACCACCGGCCAGTGTCCGGTGATGCGCTACCACCGCGGCCTGATGATGGCGATCCTCCACGACAAGGTGCAGATCGCGAAGAACGTCCACGCGACGCCGATCCCGCTGGACCAGGCGCCGCAGGGCTACGCCGAGTTCGACTCCGGCGCGGCCAAGAAGTACGTCCTCGACCCGCACGGGCTCATCAAGGTCTGACGCGCGCCGCACACGGCCCCGACCGGCACACCGCCGGCCGGGGCCGTCCCGTTCAGCGCTGCGCGGCCCGCTCGTGCAGCCGGTGCAGCGCGACGGCGACCTCCGCGGGCGCCTCGAGGGCGCTCATGTGGCCGGCCCGCGGGACGACCACGACCTCGACGTCGGTGAGGGCGTGGGCCATCTCCTCGGCGGCCGCCTGCGGGCTCATCTCGTCCTCCGCGCCGCGCAGGACCAGTGCCGGGACGTCCAGGTCGCGCAGGACCGCCAGCCGGCCGGGCCTGTTGGCCATCGCGTGCTGCGCCCAGGCGATGCCGCCGGGGGGCGCCGCGGCCAGGGCGGCCCGCAGCCGCTCGACGACCTCGGGCCGCTCGGCCAGCGTCGTCGGCCCGACCACCTTCTCCAGCATCGGCGCGACGGCGGACGAGCCCGCGGCCCCCAGGGCGGCCTCGGCCACCTTGAGGCGGTTCCGGCGCGCCGTCTCGTCGTCGGCGCCGGCACGGGTGTCGAGGAGCCCGATGCCGGCGAGCAGGCCCCGGTGACGCTCGGCGAGGGCGAGGACGGCGTAGCCACCCATGGACAGCCCCGCGACGACGCCCCGGCCGATCCCGGCCCCGTCCAGCGCGGCCGCCACGGCGTCCGCGTACGTGGTCAGGGCCGGCCGGCGCGGGTGCCCGAGCGCCTCGGAGACGGCGCTGCCCGCGGGCGAGGAGCCGAAACCGGGGGCGTCGACGGTGACGACGCGGAGGTCGGGGAGGTGCGACACGACGTCGTCCCACATCGAGGAGTCGAGCGGGAAGCCGTGGAGCAGGACGAGGGGGAGGTCGGAGTCGGGGCCGTGGTGGTGCAGTGCCAGGCTCATGTCCCGAGCATGGCACGGCCCGGCACCGTCGGCGCCCCCACTCCTGGGGCCGCCTGGTCGGTCCGCGACAGTCGGCCCTCGGACCCTGCGGTCCCCTCGACCCCGCGGTCCCCTCCGACCCTCGTGAGGTCAGCGGGTCGGCCGGCGCCGCTCCCGCGCCTGCCAGCAGGCCGCGTGCCAGTGCCGGCGGTCGTCCAGGCCGGCCTGGGCGCCGAGGAGGTGCTCCGTGGGCCAGGCCACGACGTGCGGCGTCCCCGGCGCGACGATCTGGTCGCACCCGGGACACCGGTAGCTCTTGTCCGACCCGCGCACGCGCCGCACGGCGAAGGTCTGCCCCCCGGGGCCCGACTCGCTGCGGGTCAGCCCACCGAGCCGGTCGGGGTCGAGCGGCACGTGCCCGTCCCCGTAGGGACGGCGCCGCGAGCGTCGGGAGGAGGGCATCTCAGGCGGGCGGGCGCAGCACGCCGGAGCGGACCAGCTCGGAGTACCACCGCGCCGAGGCCTTGGGGGTGCGCTCCTGGGTCGCGTAGTCCACCCGCACGATGCCGAACCGCTTGGCGTAGCCGTACGCCCACTCGAAGTTGTCGAGGAGGGACCACAGGAAGTAGCCGCGCACGTCCGCGCCGTCGTCGATCGCGCGCCCGACGGCGTCGATGTGCCGGTAGAGGTAGTCCTGCCGCTCGGGGTCCTGGACCGCACCGTCCGCGCCGACGGTGTCGTCGAAGGCCGCCCCGTTCTCCGTGATCATGAGCGGCAGCCCGTCGTAGGCGATCGTCAGGGCGGTGAGGAGCTCGTGCAGCCCCTCGGGCTCGATGTTCCAGCCCATCGCGGTGACCGGACCGCGCGGCGCCAGGAACTCCACCGTGTCGAGCCCGACCCAGGGGCTGGCGGCCGAGTCGCCGTGGCCGCCGGTGCCGGTGGGGCGCTCACCGGGACCGAGCCGGCGCACGTAGTTCGTGGAGTAGTAGTTGACCCCGAGCACGTCCAGGCGCTGGCGGATGAGGGCGAGGTCGCCCTCCTGGACGAACGACCAGTCGGTGACCGAGGACGTGAGCTCGCGCAGCTCGACGGGGTACGACCCGTCGAGCAGCGGGCCGAGGAAGATGTGGTTGCCGACGAGGTCGACCTCGTGCGCGGCCTCGAGGTCGGCGGCACGCTCGGGGTCGGCCGGCCGGGTGACGTGGAGGTTGAGGGCGATGGAGACGTTGGCGTCGTCGCCCAGCTCCTCGCGGATGGCCGCCGCGGCCAGGCCGTGCGCGAGGTTGAGGTGGTGCGCGGCGGCCAGGGCGGCCGCCGGGTCCGTGACGCCGGGGGCGTGGACGCCGGAGGCGTACCCGAGGTAGGCGCTGCACCAGGGTTCGTTCAGCGTCGTCCAGACCTCGACGAGGTCGCCGAGCTCGCGGGCCATCGCACGGGCGTACCCGGCGAAGGCGTAGGCCGTCTCCCGGTTGGTCCACCCGCCGGCGTCCTGGAGCTCCTGGGGCAGGTCCCAGTGGTAGAGCGTGACGACCGGGTTGATCCCCGCCGCGGCGAGCTCGCCCGCCAGGGCCCGGTAGAACCCGACGCCCTCGGGGTTGAGCGGCCCGCGCCCGCCGGGCTGCACCCGCGGCCACGAGATCGAGAAGCGGTAGGCGTCCAGGCCGAGCCCGGCCATGAGCGCGACGTCCTCGCGCCAGCGGTGGTAGTGGTCCACGGCGACGTCGCCCGTGTCGCCCTCGTGCGTGCGCCCCGGGGTGTGGGAGAAGGTGTCCCAGATCGAGGGCCCGCGGCCGCCCTCGGTCACCGCACCCTCGATCTGGTAGGCCGCCGTGGCCGCCCCCCAGACGAAGTCCTCGGGGAACGTGCGCTCGCTCATGTCGCTGGCCTCTCGTCGGTCGGTGGTGCGGGGGTCTGCGGGAGCGGCACCTCGACGCCGCCGCGCAGCACGCGCAGGGGGCGCAGGTCGGCGTCGGTGACGAGGACGTCGGCGCGGCGGCCCGCCTCGAGCGCGCCGACGTCGTCCGCGCCGAGCACGGCTGCCGGACCCGCCGAGGCCATGTGGACGGCGTCGGCGAGGGGCACCCCGCCCGCGACGGTCGTGCGCACGACGTCCAGGAGGTGCGCGGTGCCCCCGGCGATGGCGCCGCCGTCGGTCAGGCGCGCGACGCCGCCCGAGACGGTGACGTCCTGCGAGCCCAGCCGGTAGCTGCCGTCGGCCATGCCCGCGGCCGCCATCGCGTCGGTGACGAGCACCGCGCCCTCGCGCCCGACGAGCTCGTGGACCTCCCGGACGAGCGCGGGGTGCAGGTGGGTGCCGTCGCCGATGAGCTCGACGACGGCGGAGCCGCGCCGGGCGGCGGCGAGGAACTCCCCCACCGGGCCGGGCTCGCGGTGGTGCCAGGGGTGCATGCCGTTGAACAGGTGCGTCACCGTCGCGCGGGGCGACCGCCCCCCGCCGGCGAGCAGCGCCGCGGACGCCGCGAGCGCGCCGCGCGTCTCCTCGGGCCCGGCGTCGGTGTGACCCCAGGACGGCAGCGCCCCGCCCGCCACGAGCCGTGCGGCGACGTCGAGGTTGCCGGCGTGCTCCGGTGCGAGCGTCATGGAGACCAGGTGCCCGCGAGCCAGCGCGAGCAGCTCCTCGGTCAGCTCGACGTCCGGCAGGGCGATGAGCGCGGGGTCCTGGGCCCCGCAGCGCACCGTGGACAGGAACGGGCCCTCGAGGTGGATCCCGGCGACCTGGCCGGCGTCGGCGAGGTCGGCGAGGAGCGCGACCCGCTCCCGCAGGGTGTGCGGGGCGGCCGTGACGAGGGAGGCCACGAGCGTCGTGGTGCCGTGCCGCCGGTGCTCGGCGACGGCCCGGAGCGCCTCGTCGGCGTCGGTGGCGTCCGGGAAGGACGCTCCCCCGCCGCCGTGGCAGTGCAGGTCCACCAGGCCCGGCAGGACGAGGCCGCCGTCAGGGTCGGGCAGGGCCTCGCCCGCCGCGGCCAGCGCCGCCTCGGCCGCGCCGCGGCCGGCCGGGGTGGTGAGGTCGGCCACGAGCGCGATGCGGTCGCCGTCGAGGAGGACCACGCCGTCGTCGAGGACGCCGGTGGGGGTCACCACCCGCCCGCGCAGCACAGTCATGGCCCTATCCAACACCGTCAGAACAGCCGCGAGCCCACGTCGTCCAGGCCGCGCATGGCGTCGTAGTCCAGGACGAGGCAGCGGATCCCCCGGTCGGTGGCCAGGACCCGGGCCTGGGGCTTGATCTCCTGGGCGGCGAAGACCCCCCGGACCGGGGCGAGGTGGGGGTCGCGGTTGAGCAGCTCGAGGTAGCGGGTGAGCTGCTCCACGCCGTCGATGTCGCCGCGCCGCTTGATCTCCACCGCCACGCTGGCGCCGGCGGGGTCCCTGGCCAGGATGTCGACGGGGCCGATGGCCGTCGGGTACTCGCGCCGCACGAGCTGGTGGCCGGGGCCGAGAAGGGCGATCTGCTCGGCGAGGAGCTTCTGCAGGTGGGCCTCGACGCCGTCCTTGACCAGGCCCGGGTCGACCCCGAGCTCGATGCTGTGGTCGGCGTGGACCTCGTGGACCCGCACGACCAGGCGGTCGTCGGTCTTGGCGTTCTGCACGGTCCAGACCTCGACGGCCCCGGCCGCGGCGTCCGGCCCGGCCGCCGCGGCGACGTCGAGCCGGCACGGTGGGCTCATCCAGTTCAGCGGCTTGTAGGAGCCGCCGTCGGAGTGGACGAGCACCGACCCGTCGGCCTTGACCATGAGCAGCCGGGTGGCGAGGGGCAGGTGGGCGTCCAGACGACCGGAGTAGTCCACGGAGCACTTCGCGATGACGACACGCACGGGGTGGAACCCTACCTTCCGGCGCCCCTCACGGACGCCCCTCGTTGGGCGGTGCGGCCTCCAGCCAGCTCACGAGGCCGGCCAGGGCCTGGTCGCCCATGGCGAGCTCGAGGTCCTCGCCCCGGTACCGGAACGCGACCTCGACCACCCTCACGCCGCGCGGGCCCGGCCCCCGGGGCCGGCGACCGACGATCTCCAGGTCGCGCCGCACGAAGCTGCGGGCCGGCCGGTGGGCGAGGGAGACGAGCCGGTGCCAGTCGAGGCGGCCCGAGCCGAAGACGGCGATCCCCGACGTCCAGTCACGCTGCCCGGGCCGTCGCAGCGCGCACTCGAACGAGCCGACGCGCCGGCCGAGGTGGCGCACCCGCCCGGTGAGGGCGATGACCGCCAGGACGACGAGGGCGAGCGCCGTGAGGATGCCCCACACGGCGCCCGCCCCTGACAACGTCGTCCTAGCTCGCCCGGTCGGCGGCGCTGTTGTCCACCACGACCGTCACGATGTCCTCGTCCACGGAGACGAACCCCTCGTGGACGTCGAGCGTGACGACCTGGCCGGAGGACGGGGTGATGCGCACCTTGCCCGGGCGCAGCACCGCGAGCACCGGCTGCCGGCCGGTGAGGATGCCCATGTCGCCGCCGGCGGCGGGCACGACGACGCTCGTCGCCTCGCCGCTCCACAGCGAGGCGTCCGTCGAGACGACCTCTACCTTCATCATGTCGGTGCCCTCCGTCAGCGCAGCTCGGACTGGAGCTTGGCCCAGGACCGCTCGAGGTCCTCGAGGCCGCCGATGTTGAAGAAGGCCTGCTCCGCGATGTGGTCGAACTCGCCGTCGGCGATCTTCTTGAACGCCTCGACGGTCTCGCTCACCGGCACGGTCGAGCCGGACACACCGGTGAACTTCTCGGCCATGTAGGTGTTCTGCGAGAGGAACTGCTCGATCCGGCGCGCGCGGGCGACGGTGACCTTGTCCTCCTCGGAGAGCTCGTCGACGCCGAGGATGGCGATGATGTCCTGCAGCTCCTTGTTCTTCTGCAGGATCGACTTCACCCGCGTGGCGACGTCGTAGTGCTCCTGGCCCACGTACTGCGGGTCGAGGATGCGCGAGGTCGAGGTGAGCGGGTCCACCGCGGGGTACAGGCCGCGCGAGGCGATGTCGCGGGAGAGTTCCGTGGTGGCGTCCAGGTGCGCGAACGTCGTCGCGGGGGCGGGGTCGGTGTAGTCGTCCGCGGGGACGTAGATCGCCTGGAGGGAGGTGATCGAGTGCCCGCGGGTCGAGGTGATCCGCTCCTGGAGCTGACCCATCTCGTCGGCGAGGTTCGGCTGGTAGCCCACCGCGGAGGGCATGCGACCGAGGAGGGTCGAGACCTCGGAGCCGGCCTGGGTGAAGCGGAAGATGTTGTCGATGAAGAGCAGCACGTCCTGCTTCTGCACGTCGCGGAAGTACTCCGCCATCGTCAGCGCGGACAGGGCCACCCGCAGGCGCACGCCCGGCGGCTCGTCCATCTGGCCGAAGACGAGGGCCGTCTTGTCGAAGACGCCGGCCTCCTCCATCTCCGCGATGAGGTCGTTGCCCTCACGGGTGCGCTCGCCGACGCCGGCGAACACCGACACACCGCCGTGGTCCTGCGCCACGCGCTGGATCATCTCCTGGATGAGGACGGTCTTGCCGACGCCCGCACCGCCGAACAGGCCGATCTTGCCGCCCTGGACGTACGGGGTGAGCAGGTCGATGACCTTGATGCCGGTCTCGAACATCTGGGTCCGCGACTCGAGCTGGTCGAAGCGCGGCGGCTCCCGGTGGATCGGCCACCGCTCGGTGATCTCCAGCTGCTCGCCCTCGGCGAGGTTGAGGACCTCGCCGGTGACGTTGAAGACGTGGCCCTTGGTGACGTCGCCGACGGGCACCGAGATGGGCGCGCCGGTGTCGAGAACCTTGGCGCCGCGCACGAGGCCGTCGGTCGGCTTCAGGGCGATCGCCCGGACGAGGTTGTCGCCCAGGTGCTGGGCGACCTCGAGGGTCATGTGGAGCTTGCCGCTGCCCTCGCCCTCCCCCTGGCCGGTGAGGTCGACCTCGGTGGTGAGGGCGTTGTACATCTCCGGGATGGCGTCCGGCGGGAACTCGATGTCGACGACGGGGCCGGTGACGCGGGAGATCCGGCCGACGCCGGCCGCACCCTGCTTCGTCGTGTCGGTGTCAGTGGCAGTCATTGTCCTTGTTCCTTCGCTGTTCACCGGCTCGACGCGAGCGCGTCGGCTCCGGAGACGATCTCGGTGATCTCAGAGGTGATGTCGGCCTGGCGGGCCTGGTTCGCCAGCCGCGTGTAGTCGCGGATGAGGTCCTCGGCGTTGTCCGTGGCCGTGTGCATGGCCTGCTGACGGGCGGCCAGCTCCGACGCCGCCGCCATGAGGTGCTGGGCGTAGATCCGGTTGCGCACGTACAGCGGCAGGAGCGCGTCGAGCACCTCGTCCGGGCTGGGCTCGAACTCGTACAGCGGGAGCGCGTGTGCGCCGGCCTCGGTGACACCCTCGACGACCTCCAGGGGCAGCATCCTGCGGACCTGCGGCACCTGGGAGACCATCGAGACGAACCGGGTGAAGACGACGTGGAGCTCGCCCACGCCGCCCTCCTCGGCCGGGGCGAGGAACGCCGCGAGGAGCTCGTCCGCGATCTCCGTGGACGTCTCGGCGTCGGGGTTGTCCGAGCTGCCGGTCCACGACCGGACGACCTCACGCCCGCGGAAGCGGAAGTAGCTCTCGCCACGCCGCCCCGAGACGTACAGCACCGGCTCCTTGCCCTCGGACTCCAGCCGCTCGAGCAGGCGCTCGGTCTCGCGCAGGACGGTCGCCGAGTAGGCGCCCGCCATGCCGCGGTCGGAGGTGATGGCCAGGACCGCGACCCGGTTGGTGTCCTGCCGGCCCTTGATGAGGGGGTGGTCGAGGTTGGCGTGCTCGGCCACGGCCGAGACTGCCCGGACCAGCGCCAGGGTGTAGGGGTCGCGCCCCTGCGCCTTCTTCCGTGCCTTGGTGATGCGTGAGGCCGCGATGAGCTCCATCGCACGGAAGACCTTCTTCAGGGTCTGCGTGGCCCTGATCTTCTGCTTGTAGACACGCTGGGATCCCGCCACGGTCAGCCTCGCTTCGTCGAGACGATCTGCTCCTGCGCGCGCTCCGCCTCGACCTCGTCCCCGCCCAGCTCCGGCTCGGCGCCGAGCGGGTTGCCCGCGGCGTCGACGAAGCCCTTGCGGAAGTCCTCGACCGCGGCGCGCAGGGCGTCCTCGGTGTCGGACTCGAGCTTGCCGGTGGTGGCGATCGTGGTCAGGACGTCGGAGTGACGGCGCAGGTGGTCGAGCAGCTCGGCCTCGAACCGCGGGATGTCCTTGACCTCGACGTCGTCGAGGTACCCGTTGGTGCCGGTCCAGATCGAGGCGACCTGGTCCTCCACGTCGTACGGGGTGTACTGGGGCTGCTTGAGCAGCTCCATGAGGCGCTCGCCGCGGATGAGCTGCTGGCGCGTCGTCGGGTCGAGGTCGGAGGCGAACATCGCGAACGCCGCCATGGACCGGTACTGCGCCAGGGTGATCTTGAGCGTGCCGGAGACCTTCTTCATGGCCTTGATCTGGGCGTCACCGCCGACGCGGGAGACCGAGATGCCGACGTCGACGGCGGGACGCTGGTTGGCGTTGAACAGGTCGGACTGGAGGAAGATCTGCCCGTCCGTGATGGAGATGACGTTGGTCGGGATGTACGCCGAGACGTCGTTGGCCTTGGTCTCGATGAGCGGCAGGCCCGTCATCGAGCCGCCCCCGAGCTCGTCCGAGAGCTTCGCGCAGCGCTCGAGGAGGCGGGAGTGCAGGTAGAAGACGTCGCCGGGGTAGGCCTCACGGCCCGGCGGGCGGCGCAGGAGGAGGGAGACGGCGCGGTAGGCCTCGGCCTGCTTGGACAGGTCGTCGAAGACGATGAGGACGTGCTTGCCCTGGTACATCCAGTGCTGGCCGATCGCCGAGCCGGTGTAGGGGGCGATGTACTTGAAGCCGGCCGGGTCGGACGCGGGCGCCGCGACGATCGTCGTGTACTCCAGCGCGCCGGCCTTCTCCAGGGTGGCTCGCACCGCGGCGATGGTCGAGCCCTTCTGGCCCACGGCGACGTAGATGCAGCGGACCTGCTTCTCCGGGTCGCCGGAGTCCCAGTTCGCCTTCTGGTTGAGGATCGTGTCCAGAGCGATGGCGCTCTTGCCGGTCTGGCGGTCGCCGATGATGAGCTGACGCTGGCCGCGGCCGATGGGGATCATCGAGTCGATGGCCTTCAGGCCGGTCTGCAGCGGCTGGTGCACGCTCTTGCGCATCATGACGCCGGGTGCCTGGAGCTCCAGTGCGCGACGTCCCTCGACGCCGGTGATCTCGCCGAGGCCGTCCAGCGGCTGGCCGAGCGGGTCGATGACACGGCCGAGGTAGCCCTCGCCGACGGGCACCGAGAGCACCTCGCCGGTGCGGCGGACCTCCTGGCCCTCCTCGATGCCGGTGAAGGTGCCCAGCACGACGACACCGACCTCGCGCACGTCGAGGTTCATGGCCAGGCCGAGCGTGCCGTCCTCGAACCGCAGCAGCTCGTTCGCCATGGCACCGGGCAGGCCCTCGACCTGCGCGATGCCGTCACCGGCCAGAGTGACGTGGCCGACCTCTTCGCTCACGGCCTGGGCGGGCTCGTAGGAACTCACGAAGCTGTCCAGCGCGGCGCGGATCTCCTCCGGCCGGATCGTCAGCTCAGACATCTGCTCTTCCTTCGTCTCTTGGCGACCGCGGTCGCGGTCCGTCAGTCATGGGTCGGTGAGGCTCAGCCGGCGACGCGGCGTCGGACCTCGGCGAGGCGGCTCGCCAGGGTGGCGTCGATGACGTCGTCGCCGACCTGCACACGCAGGCCGCCGACCACGGCCGGGTCGATCCCCACGTGCACCTGCACGGCACGGTCGTACCGGCGCCGCAGGATCGCGGCGAGGCGATCGATCTGCTCGCGGGTCAGCGGGACGGCCGAGGTGACCGAGGCCACCACGTGCTCGCGCCGGGCGGCGGCCAGCTCGGCCACGCGTCGCAGGAGCGAGGGCACCGGCTGGCCCCGGGGGGCCCGGGCCGCACGGGCGGCGAGCATGGCCGTCTCCGGCGCCACCTTGCCCGCCAGGACGGTCTCGACGAGCTCGGCCCGGCGGGCCGGGTCGGCGTGCTTGTCCGACACCGCCAGGCGCAGCTCGCGCTCGTCGGTGAGGATCCGGGCGAGCCGGTAGGACTCGTCCTCGACGACGGCGAGGCGGCCCGCGCTCTCCGCGGCGGCCAGCACCGTGGTCACGGCGAGGGACTCCACCGCGTCCGCGAGGTCCGCGTCGGTGGACCAGCGCTCGCGCACCAGCCCGCCGAGGAGGTCGACGACCTCCGGGTCGACCCGCGCGCCGAGGAGGTGCTGGACCAGACCGGCCTTGTCCTGGCCGGACCGGGTGGGCTCGGTGAGCGCGCGACGCAACGAGGCGGAGCCGTCGAGCAGGTCGACGACGGCGAAGAGCTGCTCGCCGATGGCGACGCCCCGGCCGCCCACCTGCCGCAGGACCGGCTCCCACCGCTCCCGTGCCTGGTCGAGCGCCGCCTGGCTGGACGCGCGCATCACGCCTCCCGCACCGGCGCCGGGGCCGTCTCGAGCTCGTCCAGGAAGCGGTCGATGACGCGGGACTGCAGGGCCTGGTCGGTCACCGACTCCCCGACGATCCGGGCTGCCAGCTCGGTGGCGAGCATGCCGACGTCGGTGCGCAGCGAGATCTGTGCGGCCTGGCGGTCCGCCTCGATCTGGCGGGCGGCACCCTCGGTGACCCGGTCGGCCTCGGCCTGCGCCTTGTTCCGCGCCTCCGCGACGATGGCCTTGCCCTCGTCCTGCGCGTTGTCGCGGACCTCGGCGGCCTCACGGCGGGCCAGGGTCAGCTCCTCGGCGATGCGGGCCTCGGCCTCGGCCGCGGCCTGCTCCGCGCGCTCGGCGTGGGTCAGACCCGCCTCGATCTTGGCGGCGCGCTCGTCGAGGACCGCGGTCAGGCGCGGCACCGCGTACTTCACGAGGAAGAACGCGATGATCGCGATCGCGACCAGCGACCAGACGATGTCGTAGGTGGCCGGGAGCAGCGGGTTCTGCGTCTCCGCGGCCAGCACCAGGGCCGTGGGGGTCATCAGAAGACGAAGCCTGCGGCGAGGCCGATCAGACCGAGGGCCTCGACCAGCGCCATACCGATGAACATGTTGATGCGCAGCGGACCGGCCAGCTCGGGCTGACGGGCGACAGCCTCCTGGGTCTTGCCGACCAGGATGCCCATGCCGATACCGGGGCCGATGGTGGCGAGGCCGTAGCCGATGGTCGCGATGTCGCCGGTGATCTCCATGAGGAGGTCTTCCTTCCTTTGTGGCGGGCCGGGGACGTCCCGGCCGCGTCGTTTTTCAGTGCCTGTGGTCGGGCCCGTGGGCCCGGCCGCCGATCAGTGCGACTCGACGGACAGCTGGATGTACACCGTCGTGAGCACGGTGAAGACGTAGGCCTGGAGGGCGGCCACGAAGATCTCGAACAGCGTGAAGGCGAACCCGGCGGCGAAGGTCAGCGCGCCCAGCGGCGCCATGGCGCCGGCGGCCTCGAAGAAGAGGTAGTTCGTCGCGCTGAAGGTCAGCACGAGCAGCAGGTGCCCGGAGAGCATGTTGGCCAGGAGACGGACGGTGAGGGTCGCGGGCCGGATGATGAACGTCGAGAGGAACTCGATCGGCGTCAGGATGAGGTAGATCGGCCACGGCACACCGGGCGGGAAGAGCTGGGACTTCATGAAGTGCCCGCCGCCCATGGCCTTGACACCCGCGTAGATGAACGTCACGTACGCGATGAGGGCGAAGATCAGCGGCACACCGATCACCGAGGAGCCGGCGATGTTGAGGAACGGGATGATGCCGGTGATGTTCATGGCGAGCACGCCGAAGAAGATCACCACGAGGACCGGGGTGTAACGCCGGCCGAGCTCCCTGCCCAGGGACTCCTCGGCGATGCCCGTGCGCACGAAGTCGATCGCCATCTCGCCCAGGGACTGACCGCGGCTGGGCACGAGCGTGGTGCGGCGGGCCGCCAGCCAGAACAGCAGCACCAGCAGCCCGACGGCGATGAGCCGGACGAGCGCGATGCGGTTGAACTCGAAGATCGTCCCGTCGAAGAGGATCGCGGGCGGGAAGAAGTCCGCGAGCGACGGGCCGTGGAAGCCCGCCCCCTCCTCGGCGGCGACGACGTGCGCCGAGGTGGGAAGTGTCAGCAGAGATGCGGCAGACAGGACGTCCCCCCGGTGTTCCTCGTGATCGGGCAAAGGGCGTGTCCCAGGCACCGTGCAGCGACGCGGACGTGCTGGGGACGGGATGAGCCTAACGCATGGGCGGTGGTGCTCCCGACCCGTCTCAGCGGGCGCCCGGGGCGCCGGGGCCCGGTTCCACGTTCGGCACGCGGGCCCGCAGGACCGCGGCCGACTCGATCGCGAGGGAGCCGAGGATCGCCAGGACGAGGACGACGAAGAAGACACCCGGGTGGTAGAAGTCCCGCCCGCGGACGAGGACGAGGACGACGAAGAGGAGGACCATCTTCACCAGCCACCCCCCGACCGCCGCGGCGCTGGCGATGGGCAGGGGCTTGTCGGCGGTGACCATCATGGTCACGACCGTCCCGAGCATGAACAGCGTCGCGATGCCCGCGGCCATGAGCGCGCCCCAGACCCCCGGCAGGCCGGCGACGAGCCACCCGACGCCCGCGCCGCCCACCGCGAGGGCGCCGACGAGGACGGCGAGGCGCCGCAGGATCCGCTCGTACATCGTCCGGATGGTCCGGTCGGTCTCGGTCATCGTCGGTCCTCTCGGACCCGGCGGCGCAGGCCGGGCAGCTGGGCGTAGGTCACGGCGACGGCCAGGGCCACGGCGACCGCCGTGCCGACCGCCACCTGGGCAGGGGTGTAGACCGCGAGGGCGACCGCGGCGAAGGCGAACACCGAGGTCCACAGGTACATCACCAGGACCGCGCGGGTGTGGGAGTGCCCGGCGTCGAGCAGCCGGTGGTGCAGGTGCAGCCGGTCGGGCTTGAACGGCGACTGACCGGCGCGCAGGCGCCGCAGGACGGCCAGCGTCATGTCCACCAGCGGCAGCAGGAGCACCGCGACGGGCAGGAGGATCGGCACGAACACGGGCAGCACCTGGCTGCCCGACAGGGCCGCGGGGTCGATGCGCCCGGTCACGACGATCGCGACCCCGGCGACCGTCAGCCCCAGGAGCATCGAGCCGGAGTCGCCCATGAAGATCCGGGCGGGGTGGAAGTTGTGCGGCAGGAAGCCCAGGGTCACCCCCACGACGGCGGCCATGACCGCGGTGGCGACGTTGGCGTAGTTGCCCGGTGACGCGTCGCGGGTGAGGAGGTAGGTGTAGAGGAAGAACGCGCCGCCGCCGATCGCGATCATCCCCGCGGCGAGGCCGTCGAGGCCGTCGACGAAGTTCACGGCGTTGATGGCCACCACCACGGCCAGGACGGTGGCGACCAGCGAGAGCCGGCTGGACCCGATCGTCAGGCCGAACACCGGGAAGGTGATGAGCTGGACGCCCTGCCAGGCCATGAACCCGGCGGCGAGGACCTGCCCGACGAGCTTGGTCATCCAGTCCAGCTGCCAGATGTCGTCGGCCACGCCGAGCAGGGCCACGAGCGTTCCGCCCCCGAGGATCCCCCAGGCCATGGAGGTGCCGTAGAACTCCTCGTGGAGGAACGGCACCTGGGAGGCGACGACCATCGCGACCGCGAGACCCGCGAGCATCGCGACGCCGCCGAGCCGCGGCGTGGGCGTGGTGTGGACGTCACGCACCCGCACCGGGGTCAGGGCGCCGGTCATCAGCGCGACCCGCCGCACCGCCGGCGTCGTGAGGAAGGTGACGGCCGCGGCGGTGAGCAGGACGAGGAGGTAGACCCTCACCCGGGCTCCGTGGTGCGCGCGGGCGGGGGATCGACAGCGACGTCGCCCGGGGTCCCGTCGGTCCCGGCGGGCGGGGGATCGACAGCGACGTCGCCCGGGATCCTGTCGGTCTCCGCGGCCGGGGGGCCGCCGCTCTCGGCGGGCGCAGTCCCCTCCCCCGCGTCCTCGGCCAGCTCCGGGGCCACGCGGGCGAGCGCGGCCCGGGTGAGGGCGCCCTCGCGCAGCACGGTCAGCCGCTCGGCGGTCGCGTCGACGATGGTCGACGCCGTCCCGCCGCCCGCTCGGCCCGCGTCGAGGTAGACGGCGACGCCGTCGCCGAAGTAGTCCACCGCCTCCTGGGCGGTCTCGGCCGCCGGCTCGCCGGTGAGGTTGGCACTGGTGACGGCGAGCGGGCCGGTGCGGCGCAGCAGCGCCAGGGCCGTCTCGTCGGCGGGCATCCGCAGGGCGACCGTGCCGTCGGTGTCGCCCAGGTCCCACGCCAGCGAGGGCTGCGCGAGGCAGACGACCGTCAGCGGGCCGGGCCAGAACTCGCGCACGAGGTCCCGGACGACCTCCGGCACCTCGGTGGCCAGGCCGTCGAGGGCGCCGAGGTTGCCCACGAGCACCGGCGGGGGCATCTGGCGACCGCGGCCCTTCGCGGCGAGCAGCGCGGCGACCGCCCGGGCGTCGAAGGCGTCGGCACCGATGCCGTACACGGTGTCGGTGGGCAGCACGACCAGCGCTCCCCGCCCGAGGGCGTTGACCGCCTCGTCGAGGCCGGCGCTGCGCTGCTCGGGGTCATGGCAGTCGTACACGCTCACGCAGGCGAGTCTCGCACGGCCCGTGCGGCCGTCGTGACATCCTCTGCGGTGAGATGCCTCCCTCACCCGCCCGTCCCCCCGCCACCGCGGGCACGACCGTCGCCGCGCCACGGCGCCGGGCGTGGGTCGTGGCGCTCGTCCTCGCCCTGGCCGTCCAGCTCGTCGTCCTCTACGCGCCGGCCGTGCCGGACGTGCCCGGGACCTCGGTGCCCGGCGCGGACAAGGTCGTCCACGCCGCCGTGTTCGCCGCGGTCACCCTGACCGCCCTGCGTGCGGGGCTCTCGGGCTGGGTCGTGGCCGCCTACGGCCTGGCGCACGCCGGGGTGAGCGAAGCCCTGCAGCACGTCCTGCTCGCCGGGCGCACCGGGGACGGCGGGGACGTCGCCGCCGACGTCGCGGGCGTCGTCGCCGGCCTCCTGGCCGCGTGGTGGCTCAGCCGGCGCGACGGGCGGTGACGTAGCGGTCCCGGCCCGTGAGGTCCGTGCCGGTGACCACGTCGACGAACCCGGCACCGGTGACGAGGTCGCGCACGGCCGCCGCCTGGACCTCGGCGTGCTCCATGACCAGGACCCCGCCCGGGCGCAGCAGCCGGGCCGCGCGGGCGACGACGGCGCGAGGGGTGTCCAGGCCGTCGGCGCCCCCGCCGTAGAGGGCCAGGTCGGGGTCGTGCTCGCGCACCTCGACCTCGCGCGGGACCGCGCCGGGCGGGATGTACGGCGGGTTCGCGACGACGACGTCGACGCTCCCGTCGAGCTCGGGCAGCGCGGTGGCCGCGTCGCCCTCGACCAGGTGCACCGACGGGGCGAGCGCGGCGACGTTGCGCCGCGCCACCGCCACCGCCGCGGGTGAGAGCTCGACGGCGTGGACGAGCGCGCCGGGGACCTCGGTGGCCACCGCCAGGGCGATGGCGCCCGAGCCGGTGCACAGGTCCACCGCGACCGGGACGGCCGAACCGGCCCGCCGGAGTGCGTCGATGGCCGCCTCCGCGACGACCTCGGTCTCCGGCCGCACCACGAACGCGCCCGGCCCGGCGGCGAGGGTGAGGTGACGGAACGCCATGGCGCCGGTGAGGTGCTGCAGCGGCTCGCGGCGACGGCGCCGCTCCACGAGGTCGGCGAAGCGGGCCTGGAGGTCGGGCCCGCCGTCGGCACGGTCGAAGGTGGCGCCCGCGGGCAGCAGGTAGAGGGCGCGGCCGAGCACGTGCTCGGCGAGGAGCCGGGCGTCGACCTCGGGCGAGGGCACGCCCGCCTCCGCGAGCAGCGCCGCCGCCCCGCGCACCGCCTCGCGCACGGTCACGGTCCGGCCGGCCCGGCCGCCGGCGCCGGCCGGCCGTTCGCTCACTGCCCGCCGGCGGCCGCGGCGAGCCGGGCCGCCTCGTCCATCTCGACGGCGGAGGCGATGACGGGACCGAGGTCGCCGTCGAGCACGTGGTCGAGGTTGTACGCCTTGTAACCGGTGCGGTGGTCGGCGATGCGGTTCTCGGGGTAGTTGTAGGTGCGGATCCGCTCGGACCGGTCCACGGTGCGCACCTGGGACCGGCGCTGCTCCGACGCGACGGCGGCGGCCTCCTCCTGGCGGGCGGCCAGCAGCCGGGCGCGCAGCACGCGCATGGCCTGCTCACGGTTCTGCAGCTGCGACTTCTCGTTCTGCATCGAGACGGTGATGCCGGTGGGCAGGTGGGTGATGCGCACCGCCGAGTCGGTCGTGTTGACCGACTGCCCGCCCGGGCCGGAGGAGCGGTAGACGTCGATGCGCAGGTCGCCCGCGTCGATCTCCACCTCGCCGGGGTCGTCGACCTCGGGCAGGACGAGCACGCCCGCGGCGGAGGTGTGGATCCGGCCCTGGGACTCGGTGACGGGGACCCGCTGGACACGGTGGACGCCGCCCTCGTACTTCAGGTGCGCCCAGACGCCGTCGGCGGGGTCGGTGGGCACGCCGCGGGTCTTCACCGCCACGGAGACGTCCTTGTACCCGCCCAGGTCGGACTCGGTGGCCGAGAGGACCTGGGTGGTCCAGCCCTGCCGCTCGGCGTAGCGCAGGTACATGCGCAGCAGGTCGCCGGCGAAGAGCGCGGACTCCTCCCCACCCTCGCCGGCCTTGACCTCGAGGATGACGTCGCGGGCGTCGTCGGGGTCGGCGGGCACGAGGACCCGGCGCAGGTGCTCCTCGGCCGCCGCTGCGGAGGCCTCGAGGGCGGGGAGCTCCTCGGCGAAGGCGTCGTCGCCCTGGGCGAGCTCGCGGCCGGCGGCCAGGTCGCCGGTGGCCGCCTCCCACGCGCGGTAGGCGGCGACGACGCGGCCGAGCTCGGCGTAGCGCCGTCCGAGCGTGCGGGCACGCCCGGGGTCGGCGTGCACGGCCGGGTCGGCCATCGCCCGCTCGATCTCCTCGTGCTCGGCGATCAGCGGTGCGACGCCGTCGAAGTCCTCGCTCACGTCCGTGCCCCTTCCTCGGCCCGTGGGCGCCGCAGGCGCCCGGATGCACGACAGCGCCGGCGGGAGCCGCGGCCGGGGGGCCGCGGCGTCACCGCCGGCGCTGGTGTGGTGCTAGGCGTCCTTCTTGCCGTAGCGCGCCTGGAAGCGGGCGACGCGGCCACCGGTGTCGAGGATCTTCTGCTTGCCGGTGTAGAACGGGTGGCACGCGCTGCAGACGTCGGCGTGGATCTGGCCGGAGGTCGCGGTCGAGCGCGTGGTGAAGGTGTTGCCGCAGGTGCACGTGACCGTGGTGGTCACGTACTCGGGGTGGATGCCCTGCTTCATGGTTCTCTCCTAGGTTCGGTGGTGCCCCGGGTCGCACGCCGCGTGGCGCACGTGAACCGGAGGCCGACGAGACATTGTGCCCCACGGAGGTCCGGGGACGAAACGCGGCGGGGGCGTGAGATCGGGCACGCCCCCCGCCCGCGGGTCAGTGGATGGCCAGCTCCGGCTCGTGGGTGGGGCTCGGGGTGGTCTTCTGGACGGTCATGAGGAACTCGGCGTTGGAGGTCGTCCCCCGCAGCTTGCCCAGGAGCAGGTCGATGGCCTGCTGCTGGTCCAGCGCCCCCATGACCCGGCGCAGCTTCCAGACGATCTTGAGCTCCTCCGGCGGCATGAGGAGCTCCTCGCGCCGGGTGCCCGAGGCGTTGATGTCCACCGCCGGGAAGATGCGCTTGTCGGCGAGCTGGCGCGAGAGCCGCAGCTCCATGTTCCCCGTGCCCTTGAACTCCTCGAAGATCACCTCGTCCATCTTCGAGCCGGTCTCGACCAGCGCGGAGGCGAGGATGGTCAGCGAGCCGCCGTTCTCGATGTTGCGGGCCGCGCCGAAGAACTTCTTCGGCGGGTACAGCGCCGAGGCGTCCACGCCGCCGGAGAGGATCCGCCCCGACGCCGGTGCCGCGAGGTTGTAGGCGCGGGAGAGCCGGGTGAGGGAGTCCAGCAGCACGACGACGTCCTGGCCCAGCTCGACCAGCCGCTTGGCCCGCTCGATGGCGAGCTCGGCGACGATGGTGTGGTCGGTGGCCGGGCGGTCGAAGGTGGAGGCGATGACCTCGCCCTTGACCATCCGCTCCATGTCCGTGACCTCCTCGGGGCGCTCGTCGACGAGCACGACCATGAGGTGGACCTGGGGGTTGTTGACCGAGATCGCGTTCGCGATCTGCTGCATGATGATCGTCTTGCCGGCCTTGGGCGGGGAGACGATGAGACCGCGCTGGCCCTTGCCGATCGGCGCCACGAGGTCGATGACCCGCGGGGTGATGGCCTTCGGCGTGGTCTCCAGCCGGAGCTGGTCCTGGGGGTACAGCGGCGTGAGCTTGCTGAACTCGGGCCGCTGGCGCGCCCGTTCCACGCTCATGCCGTTGATGCTGTCCAGCCGGACGAGGGCGTTGAACTTCTGCCGCGGGTTCTCGCCCTCGTGGGGCTGGCGCACGGCGCCGGTGATGGCGTCGCCCCGGCGCAGGCCGTACTTCTTGACCTGGTTGAGCGTGACGTAGACGTCGTTCGGACCCGGCAGGTACCCCGAGGTCCGCACGAAGGCGTAGTTCTCGAGGATGTCGAGGATCCCGCCGACGGGCAGCAGGACGTCGTCCTCGCTGACCTCGACCTCCTGGTCGTCCTGGTACTCGCCCGGGCGCCCGGTCCGGCGCTTGCGGTCGCGCCCCCGGTCGCGGTTGCGGCGGCGGCTGCGGCCCCCGCGCTCGTCCTCGGCGTCGTCGAACCGGCGGGGCTGCTGGCCGCCACCGTCGCCCTCGCGGCGGCGGGCGGCCGCCTCCCCGACGGCGTCGAGGGCGCGCCGCGCGCGCTCCTCGTCGCTCTGGTCCCCACGCCCCGCGCTCGCGGCGCGAGCGGCCAGCTCACGCTTGAGCGCCTCCTTGGCCTCGTCGTGCGAGGCGTCGTCGGCGGGGCTCGTGGCGGGGACGCCCTGGCCGGCGGGCGCGGTCACCCGGCGGGAGCCACGTCGGCGGGGGGCCTCAGCGGCGGACCTGGCCGCGTCGTCGGCGCGGGCGGCGGGGTCCTGCCCGTCGGCGCGGGCGGCGTGGTCCTGCCCGTCGGCGCGGGCGGCGGGGTCCTGCCCGTCGGCGCGGCGGGCCTCGTCCTGACGCGAGCGGGCGGGGGTCTCCTCCCGGCCGCGGTCGACCTCGGGCTGCTCCACCCGGCGCGTGCGTCGGACGGGCTCGTTCTCGCCGGCGCGACCGGCCGCCGCCTCGTCCTGACGGGGGCGGGTGGCGGGCTGCTCCTGGCGGGAGGACGTGGCGCTCTCGTCCCGGTCGGCGGGGACAGGCAGCGCCGTCTGCCCGGCCGGCTGGTGGGCGCCGGTCGCGGCGTTCCGGGAGCGCGACTCGCGGATCGCGGCGATGAGGTCGCTCTTACGCATCTTCGCGATGCCCTTGAGGCCCATCTGGGCGGCCATCGCCTGCAGCTCGGGCAGACGCATGGTGGTCAACGAGCCCCCACGGGGGGCGTCGACGGCTTCGGTCACGAGGTTCCTTCCCTCGGAAGAGTCCACCGAGCGGTCTCGGGGACACGTGTGAGATCCCAGCCGGGAGGCTGGGCGGATGAGGGTCGCACGCGCGCGGCACGCTCGATCGTGCTGCGGTCGGGGCGGTGCTCCGCCTCTGCGACGACGACTGGACGCACCCAGGTGCGCGGAAGACGTCCGCAGGGAGTCGGTGCAGGGCACACTTTACCAGCCGACGCGGGTTCCGGGGGAATTCGTGACCGGTTCGTCACCGCGCGGCGGTCACGGCACCTGGTGCGCCCCGCGCTCGGCGACGCCCGGCGAGAGCACCCGCCAGCCGCGGGAGGCGAGCATCGCGGTCGTGACCTCGTCGAGCCGGTCCAGGACGAGCACGCTCGGGCCCGCGCCCGACACGACCGCGGGCCACCCCGCCGCGCGCAGCGCCCGCACGGCCTCGGCCGTCGGCCGCATGGCGTCGGCCCGGTAGTCCTGGTGCAGGCGGTCCTCCGTGGCCGGCACGAGGAGGTCGGACCGCCCCCCCAGGGCCAGGACGAGCAGCGCGGTGCGCCCGGCGTTGAACGCGGCGTCCTTGTGCGGGACCTCGGCCGGCAGGACGGCCCGGGCGGTTCGGGTGAGCAGCCGTGCCTGCGGCACGAGCACGCTCACACCCAGGCCCGGGTCGAGCGGGATCGAGGCCGCGTGGGCGCCGCCGGCATCCACCCACGCCGCGGTCGCCCCACCGAGCAGGGCGGACGCGGCGTTGTCCGGGTGGCCCTCCATCTGCGTGGCCAGGCCCAGCACCGCGGCGTCGTCGAGGACCTCGGGCTCGGAGACCAGCGCCCGGGCGGCGACGAGCCCTGCGACGACGGCGGCGGCGGACGAGCCCATCCCGCGTCCGTGCGGGATGGCGTTGGTGCAGGTCAGCTCCAGTCCCGCCTGCGGGGCGCCGGCGAGGTCGAGCCCGGCCCGGACCGCGCGCACGACGAGGTGCTCCTCGCCGTCGGGGAGGTCGTGGGCCCCCTCACCGCGGACCGTGACGGTCGTGGGCCCGGCGACGGCGCGCACCGTCACCTCGTCCCAGACCCCCACGGCGAGGCCGAGCGCGTCGAAGCCGGGGCCGAGGTTCGCCGAGGTGGCCGGCACCCGCACGGTGACGACGTCGCGCACGAGGCGCACGGCGGCTTACAGACCCAGGGCCGCGACCGCGGCCTCGAGGGTGGGGGCGATGACCTGCGGCTCGACCCGGGTCTCGCCCAGCGCCGTCGCGGTGTCCTTGAGGCCGTTGCCGGTCACCGTGCACACGATCCTCGCCCCGGCGGGGACCAGCCCGAGCTCCGCGGCCTGGAGCAGGCCGGCGACCGAGGCCGCCGACGCCGGCTCGACGAACACGCCGACCTCGGCGGCCAGCAGCCGCTGCGCGTCGAGGATCTGGGCGTCGGTGACCGCGTCGATGCGGCCGCCGGAGTCGTCCCGTGCCGCGATCGCGTGGTCCCACGAGGCCGGGTTGCCGATCCTGATGGCCGTCGCGACGGTCTCGGGGTGCTCCACCGGCGCACCCTTGACGAACGGGGCGGCCCCCTCGGCCTGGACGCCCCACATCGCCGGGGTGCGGGTGGCGACGGGCGGCATCGACGTGGCGGCGTCGTCGACCGAGGCGGACGTGGTGCGCCCGGCGTACTCGTTGTAGCCCATCCAGTAGGCCGAGATGTTGCCGGCGTTGCCGACCGGCAGGACGTGGATGTCCGGTGCGTCGCCGAGCGCGTCGACGATCTCGAACGCCGCGGTCTTCTGACCCTGCAGGCGGAAGGGGTTGACCGAGTTGACCAGCGCCACCGGGTAGGCCCGGGAGAGCTCGCGCACGATGCGCAGGCAGTCGTCGAAGTTGCCGTCGACGGCCACGAGCGTCGCGCCGTGGACGATCGCCTGGGCGAGCTTGCCCGCGGCGATCTTCCCCGAGGGCAGCACGACGGCGCAGCCCAGGCCCGCCCGCACCGCGTACGCCGCGGCCGAGGCCGAGGTGTTGCCGGTGGAGGCGGCGACGACCATCTTCGTGCCGGTCGCGGCCACCTTCGACATCGCCATCGTCATGCCGCGGTCCTTGAACGAGCCCGTGGGGTTGGCGCCCTCGACCTTGACGTGGACCTCCGCACCGGTGGCGCGGGAGAGCGCGGGGGCGTGCACGAGCGGCGTGCCGCCCTCCCCCAGGGTGACCACCGGGTCGCCGTCGGCGATCGGCAGCCGGTCCCGGTACTCCTCGACGACGCCTCGCCACTGGTGGGCCATCACTCCCCCTCGACTCTCATGACCGACAGGACCTCGCGCACCCGCGGCTCCTCCGCCAGCTGCTCCACGGTCCGCGCGAGCGCGGCCTCGTTCGCCTCGTGGCTGACGATCGTGATCCGGGCCTGGGACTCGCCCTCGGCGGGGCGCGACTGGCGCACGCTCTCGATGGAGACCCCGTTGGCGCCGTAGATCCCCGCCACCGCCGCCAGCGTGCCGGGCTGGTCCGCCAGCAGCAGCTGCACCTGGGTGCGGGCCGGGGTCTGCTCCGGCGCCAGGAGGGGGAGCTGGGCGTAGACCGACTCGCGCGGGGCGTTGCCGCCACCGACCCGGTGGGCGGCGGCGGCGACGACGTCGCCCATGACCGCCGAGGCGGTGGGCGCCCCGCCGGCGCCCTGGCCGTAGAACATCAGCCGACCCGCGGCCTCGGACTCCACGACGACGGCGTTGAACGCGCCGCGCACCGCGGCGAGCGGGTGGGTGGCGGGCAGCAGGGCCGGGTGGACGCGCACGCTGATCCCCCGCGCGCCGTCGTCGCCGACCCGGCGGGCGACGGCGAGGAGCTTGATGACGTAGCCGGCGTCGCGGGCTTCGGCCATGTCCTGCGCGGTGACCGAGCGGATGCCGGCGACCGGGACGTCGTCGATCCCGACCCGCGTGTGGAACGCGAGCGAGGCGAGGATCGCGGCCTTGGCGGCGGCGTCGTGGCCGTCGACGTCGGCGGTGGGGTCGGCCTCGGCGTACCCGAGCTCCTGCGCGAGGGCGAGGGCCTCGTCGAAGCCGAGCCCGCGGGTCGCCATCTCGTCGAGGATGAAGTTCGTGGTGCCGTTGACGATGCCCAGCACGGCGGTGACGTTGTCCCCGGCCATGGACTCGCGCAGGGCGTAGACGACCGGGACGGCGCCGGCGACCGCGGCCTCGTAGTACAGGTCGGCGCCGCTGGCCTCGGCGGCGGCGTGCAGCTCGGGGCCGTGCGCGGCGAGCAGGGCCTTGTTGCCGGTGACGACGCTCGCCCCGGCGCCCAGGGCGGCGAGGACCAGCGTGCGGGCGGGCTCGATGCCGCCGACCAGCTCGATGACGACGTCGGCGCGGCGCACGAGGCCCTGCGCGTCGTCGGAGAGCAGCTCGCGCGGCACCCACGGCTCACGGTCGGCGGCCGTGTCGCGCACGGCGATGCCCACCAGGTCCAGGCGGGCGCCGCTGCGGGCAGCGAGGTCGTCGGCGTGCTCGCGCAGCAGGCGCACCACCTGGCTGCCGACGGTCCCGCAGCCGAGCAGGGCGACCCGCACGGTCCGGTCCTCGGCACCGGCGGTGCGGTCCTCGGTTCTCGCTGCGCTCACGCGGTCTCTCCTGTCGGGCCGGCTCGACCCCGCGCGGCGCGCGGGCCCCGCCAGCATAGGGGCCGGTCCGGACGCCGGGCCGAGGTGTCCACGATCAGCCCTGGTCGAGCGCGAGCAGGTCCTCGAGGGTCTCGCGCCGGACGAGGACGCGGACGGCGCCGTCGCGCACCGCGAGCACGGGCGGGCGGGGCACGAGGTTGTAGTTGCTCGCCATCGAGCGCCCGTACGCACCGGTGGCGGGGACGGCGAGGAGGTCCCCGGCGGCGACGTCCGCGGGCAGGGCGACGCCGCGCACGACGATGTCCCCGCTCTCGCAGTGCTTGCCCACCACCCGCGAGGGGACCGCCTCGGCGGCCGAGGCCCGCCCGGCCAGGGCGGCGGTGTAGTCGGCCTCGTACAGCGCCGGGCGGATGTTGTCGCTCATCCCGCCGTCGACGCTGACGTAGGTGCGCCGGCCGCCGTCGTCGAGCTGGACGTCCTTGACGGTGCCCACGGTGTACAGGGTCAGCGCCGACGGGCCGACGATCGAGCGGCCGGGCTCCACGGAGACCCGGGGCACGGCGGTGCCGAGCTCGGCGCAGGCGCGCCGCACGACGCCGGCGAGCGCGGCGGCCACCTCCTCGGGGGTGGGCGGGGTGGCGTCCGCGCCGGTGTAGGCGATGCCGTACCCGCCGCCGAGGTCGACCTCGGGCATGAGGTACCCGGTGTCGGCGGCGACCTGGGCGCGCAGGCCGAGCACCGCACGGGCGGCGACCTCGAAGCCGGCGAGGTCCATGATCTGGCTGCCGATGTGGGAGTGCAGACCCACCAGGTCGAGGTCGGGCCGGGCGAGGATCTCGTCGACGGCCTTGCGCGCCGCACCGGAGGTCAGGGAGAGGCCGAACTTCTGGTCCTCGTGCGCGGTGGCGATGAACTCGTGCCCGCCCGCGTGCACGCCGGTGGTGACGCGGACCATGACGGGGGCGCGGACCCCGCGCTCGGCGGCGAGCCGGGCGACGACGTCGACCTCGGCGAGGGAGTCCACGACGATGCGGCCGACACCCTGCTCGAGAGCCGTGACGATCTCGTCGACCGACTTGTTGTTCCCGTGCAGGCCGATGTGCCCGCCGGGGACGCCCGCGCGCAGGGCGACCGCGAGCTCGCCGCCGGTGGCGGTGTCCACCCGCAGGCCCTCGTCGTGCACCCACCGGGCCACCGCCACGCTGAGGAACGCCTTGCCGGCGTAGTAGACGTCCGCGCCCGCGAGGTCTGCGAACGCCGCGGCGAAGGCGCGGGCGTAGGCCCGGGCCCGGCCGCGCAGGTCCGCCTCGTCCAGCACGTAGGCCGGGGTGCCGTGCTCGGCGGCGATGTCACGCACGTCGACCCCGGCGACGACGAGCGCGCCGTCATCCCCGCGCCGGACCGAGGTCGGCCACACCCCCGTGCTCGTGCCGTCCGGCTCCGGGGCGGGTGCGGCCGGCGGCGGGGCGGCCGCGTGCGCGGCGCTCACATCCGCTCCGGGGCGCCCACGCCGAGCAGGGCCAGGCCGTTGGCGAGGACCTGCGTGGTGGCGTCGTTGAGCCAGAGCCGGGCCCGGTGGGAGGCCTCGACGGGCTCCTCCCCGCGCGGGGTCACCCGGCACTGCCCGTACCAGGCGTGGTAGGCCGCGGCGAGCTGCTCGAGGTAGCGGGCCACGCGGTGCGGCTCCCGCAGCCGCGCGGCGTGCGCGACGACCCCCGGGAACTCCCCCAGGGCGCCCAGGAGGGTCGCGTCCGCCTCGTGGTCGAGGGTGGCCGGGTCGAAGTCGTCGCGGGTGACGCCGTGGTCGGCGGCGTTGCGGGCGACGTTGCGGGTGCGGGCGTGGGCGTACTGGACGTAGTAGACGGGGTTGTCGAGGTTCTGCTCGCGCAGCTTCTCCCCCTCCAGGGTCAGCGGCGAGTCCGCGGGGAAGCGGGCCAGGGTGTAGCGCACCGGGTCCGTGCCGATCCACTCGATGAGGTCGCGCAGCTCGATGATGTTGCCCGCGCGCTTGCTCATCCGCGCCCCGGCGACCGAGACGAGCTGGCCGATGAGCACCTCGATGTTGGCCTCCGGGTCGTCGCCCGCGCACGAGGCGATCGCCTTGAGCCGGTTGACGTAGCCGTGGTGGTCGGCGCCGAGGAGGTAGATCTTGCCGGGGAAGCCGCGGTCCTTCTTGGACAGGTAGTAGGCGGCGTCCGCCGCGAAGTACGTCGGGGTGCCGTCGGCGCGGACGAGCACGCGGTCCTTGTCGTCGGAGAAGTCGGTGGTGCGCAGCCACACCGCGCCGCCCTCGTCGTAGACGTGGCCCTGCTCGCGCAGGCGCGCGACGGCCTGCTCGACGGCGCCGCCCTCGTGGAGCTCGCGCTCGGAGAACCACACGTCGAAGTGGACGTTGAAGTGGGCGAGGGTCTCCTCGATCTCGGCCATCTGCAGCCGGTACCCCAGCTCGCGCGCCGCGGCGACCGCCTCGTCGTGGGGCAGGTCGGCGAGGTCGGGCCGCTCGGCGAGCACCCGCGTGGCGAGCTCGCCCACGTACTCCCCCTGGTAGCCGCCCTCGGGCACCTCGGTGCCGGTGGCGCGGGCGAGGATGGAGGCGCCGAACTTGTCCATCTGGGCGCCGGCGTCGTTGATGTAGTACTCCGGCGTCACCTCGGCACCGGAGGCGCGCAGCAGCCGCACGAGGGCGTCGCCGAGCGCGGCCCACCGGGTGTGGCCGATGTGCAGCGGCCCGGTCGGGTTGGCCGAGACGAACTCCATGTTGATGACCTGCCCGGCGAGGGCGTCGTTGCGCCCGTACCCCGGCCCGGCCTCGACGATCGCGCGGGCCAGCTCGCCCGCCGCGCCCGCCTCGAGGCGGATGTTGAGGAAGCCCGGCCCGGCGACCTCGGCCGAGGCGATGCCCGGGGCCGCGGTCAGACGCGCCGCCAGGAGCTCGGCGAGCGCCCGGGGACTGGTGCCGGCCGGCTTGGCCAGCTGCATGGCGACGTTGGTCGCCCAGTCGCCGTGCTCGCGCTGACGGGGCCGCTCGACCCGGGGCTCGGGGACGTCGCCGGCCGCGAGCGCGACGTCGCCGGCGTCGACGGCGTCGAGGAGGACGGAGCGGATGAGGGCTGCGAGCTCGGCTGGGGTCACCCGCCTCAGGGTAGTGGTCGCCCCGACACGCCCGCCGGGCCGGCCGGCGTCCGGGAGGTGCGGGGCTCGTCACACCGCCCGGTCACACGAGCATGTCGGAGTAGACGACCTCGGTGACCCGCAGGGGGCCGGTGAGGGTGAGGACGACGCCGTCGTCGGTACGCCACACGACCGTGGAGGAGACGCCGTCGGGCATGAGGAAGGCCCAGTGCCGGCCTGAGCCGTCGGAGTACACGGTGCCCTCGGAGATGACCGTCGCGCCGTCCGCGCGCAGCCCGGCGACAACCTCCTCGGCGTGGACGTCCTGCTCCGCGATGCTGTCGAAGGCGACCGCGGTGAGACCGACCGTGTCGGTGCCGTCGGTGAGGGTGCCCGTGACCGCCTCCCGGGCGCCGTCGGGGGCGTCGTCGACGGGCGCCCAGCCCGGGTCATCGAGGGTGAAGGGCACGCCGGGGTCCACGGCGTCGACGACCTCGGTGCCCAGCCGGTCGGCGAGCGGGGCCGGGTCGACCGTGCGGTCGGGGAACGGGGTCGCGCTCGGGCCGGCGGTCGGCCCGGTCGTGCCCGCACCGGTGGCCGTCGCCGTGGGCCCGGAGGAGGGACCGGCGCCGGTCGCGCCATCGGTGGCGCCGCGGTCGCCCGGCAGGTACAGCAGCGCCAGGACGACGGCGGCGACGACGACGACCGCACCGACGACCGCCAGGAGGAGCCGGCGCGGCGCTCCGGTGCGCTCCGGCGGCCGGCCGTGGCCCGGGGTCGCGCCCATGGTGTGCCTCCTCGCCGTCTCCTCCCGACAGGTTAGGGCGGGGCGCGCCCGCTCGCCGACGATCGGGGGGCGATGCGACGGCGGGCGCCGGCGCGTGCCGGCCGTGCGGACGTACCGGCCGTGCCGACGTACCGGCCGTGCCGGGGCACCGAGGCGCCGACCGCCGTGCACGGTCGCCGCCGTCCGCGGTGGCATCGTGACGCTGGTCACGGCCGCGCGGCGGGCACCACGGAGGTGAAGGCGGCCCTGCCGGACTGATAGCATCACCTGGCGCTGCGAGAGCGGCGCGGGCCCCTTTAGCTCAGTGGATAGAGCGTCTGCCTCCGGAGCAGAAGGTCGCTGGTTCGAATCCAGTAGGGGGCACCGACGCGAAGGCCCGGACCTGGTCCGGGCCTTCGTCGCAGGTACTCCTCCCGCTGGGCCGGTCCGCTCGCGGGTGCCCGGCGCGGCTCGCGGCGACGGACCCGACGGGCAGGTCTCGGGGACGCCCTCAGACCCCGACGGGGACCGGGGCGAGCAGGTCGGACCAGGGCATCGGCAGCGCCGCGAGGTAGGAGTCCGCCCGGACCTCGAGGCCGTCGGCGAGGGTGGCCTCGACCGCGCCGTAGGAGGCGAAGCCGACCACGCGCGCGGCCGTGCGCAGGTCCGTCCCGACGTCCTCCCCGCCCTGCCGTGCGACCGCCGCGCGGAGGTAGTCCTCCGCTCGGTCGACGAGGTGGTCGCACAGGGCGCGCACGAGGGCGGGGTCGCCCTCGGGGCCGAGCAGACCGGTCAGGACGACGCGCCGGGCCCCGACGTAGCCGAGCAGGGCGTCGAGCCACTGCGCGAAGGTGTCGTCGCTCCCGCCGGTGGTGGGGCTGAGTCCCTCGGTGAGGTCCTCGACGACGACCGCGGCGACCTCGCCCACCGTGTCGTAGTGCTTGTAGAACGTCGTGCGGTGGATCCCGGCCGTGCGGCACAGGCGCGCGACGCTGATCTGCCGCAGCGGCGTCGTGGGCAGCAGCTCCGCCATCGCGGCGGTGAGGGCCTCCAGGGTGCGGCGCGTCCTCGGGTCGACCCTGGCCTGCTCGTCAGTCATGGGACACATCATGCCGTGCGAAGTGGGGGCTGTGCGCCATCAGTGCCACGGACCGCGCGCCGTCAGGACGTCGCGCAGGACCCGGGGGCGGTCGGAGACCAGCCCGTCGACGCCGAGGTCGAGCAGACGCGTCATCTCCGCCGGCTCGTCGACCGTCCAGACGTGCACGGCGAGACCGCGACGGTGGGCGGCACGCAGGAACGGCGCGGTCACCACGGGGACGCCGCGGTGACGCACCGGCACCTGCACGCACACGACCCCGACCTCCGGGCCCGGGACCCCGCGCACCACCCCGACCGCACCGCCGGCGACGAGCCGGACCACCGCCCGGCGCCCCAGGGAGCTCGCCACGCCGGGCCCGGTCAGCGCGCGCAGCCGCTCGAGCCGGGCGTCGTCGAAGGACGCCAGGCACACCCGGTCGGCGGCGCCGGTACGGTCGAGCACCTCCACGAGGGGCCCGACGACGGCGTCGTCCTTGGCGTCGATGTTCACCCGCAGGTCCGGGTAGTCGCCCAGCAGCTCGTCCAGGCGCAGGAGCGGCTCGCCGGCCGCGTCGCGCAGGCGGGAGACCTCCGCCCACGTCAGCTCCCCGACGGCGGAGCCCACACCGGCGACCCGCTCGAGGGTCTCGTCGTGGCTGAGCACGACGACGCCGTCGGAGGTGGCCCGCACGTCCGTCTCGAGGTAGCGCAGGCCCAGCGCGACCGTGTGCTCGACGGCGGTTCGGGAGTTCTCGGGGACCTCACCGGCCCCGCCGCGGTGGGCGAGGGCGACCGGGCCGGGACCGTCGAGGTAGGAGCTCACGGGCCCATCCTGCCCGTACCGGGGCCGCGAGCACGCCGCGGGACCCCGCGCGCCCCTCACGGGGCGGTGGGGAAGTTCACCAAAGACGCTCGCACGAGGCTCCCGGCGTGCCCCGCGCCGGGCCGCGGAACGGCGTGATCCTGCGGCTTCGTGGCGCCGGGACCAAGGGCGCAGGACCTTGGGCCGTGGGACCGAAGCCCGCCTCGGCGCCGGATCTCCGACCTACTTTTTCAAGCAGCAGGCCGGCGACCGGCGCCGGGACCGTCGAAGGAGCACCAGTGGACACCCCCGAGATCGATCAGCTCGTCGCGAAGGGCCTCACGGCCCTCGCCGACTACGCCTCGCTCACCCAGGAGGACGTCGACCGCATCGTCAAGAAGGCGTCCGTCGCGGCGCTGAACCAGCACGGCGTCCTCGCCGAGGCCGCCGTCGCCGAGACCGGCCGCGGCGTCTTCGAGGACAAGGCGACCAAGAACATCTTCGCCTGTGAGCACGTGACGTACTCGATGCGCGACCTGCGCACCGTCGGCGTCATCCACCGCGACGAGCTCAAGGGCATCGTCGAGATCGCCGAGCCCGTCGGCGTCGTCGCCGCCGTCACCCCGGTGACCAACCCGACCTCGACCGCCATCTTCAAGGCCCTCATCTGCCTCAAGACCCGCAACCCCGTCATCTTCGCGTTCCACCCGGGCGCGCAGGACTGCTCGGTGGCCGCCGCCCGCGTCGTGCGCGACGCCGCCGTCGCCGCCGGGGCGCCGGCGAACTGCATCCAGTGGGTGAGCGAGCCGAGCATGGCGGCCACCGGCTCGCTCATGAACCACCCCGGGGTCTCCCTCATCCTCGCCACCGGCGGCAACTCGATGGTCCGGGCCGCGTACTCCTGCGGCAAGCCCGCCCTCGGCGTCGGTGCGGGCAACGTCCCCGCCTACGTCCACACCAGCGCGAACCTCGAGCGGGCCGCGACCGACCTGGTGATGTCGAAGTCGTTCGACAACGGCATGGTGTGCGCGTCGGAGCAGGCCGTCATCCTCGACGACGCGGTGTACGACGAGATGCTCACCCACCTCGACCGCCTCCACGCCTACCGCGCCACCGCCGAGGAGAAGGCGATGCTGGAGGAGTTCATCTTCGGCGTCGGCGCGAACTCGGAGAACTGCGGCGAGGCCCGCCTCAACGCCGCCGTCGTGGGCAAGTCCCCGGGCTGGATCGCGCGGCACGCCGGCTTCACCGTCCCCGAGGACACCTCGATCATCCTCGCCGAGGTCTCCGGCGTCGGCCCGCACGAGCCGCTGACCCGGGAGAAGCTGTGCCCCGTCCTGGCGGTCGTGCGCGCGGGCTCCACCGAGGAGGGGATCACCCTCGCCGAGCGCATGGTCGAGCTCGACGGGCTCGGCCACTCCGCCGTCATCCACGCGAGCGACACCGCGCTCGTCGAGCGCTTCGGCGCCCGGGTCAAGGCCGTGCGCATCATCACCAACGCGCCCTCGTCCCTCGGCGGCATCGGCGACATCTACAACGCCTTCATCCCCTCGCTCACGCTCGGGTGCGGCTCCTACGGCCACAACTCCGTGTCCAACAACGTCTCGGCGGTGAACCTCATCAACATCAAGCGCATCGGCCGGCGCACCAACAACCTCCAGTGGTTCAAGGTGCCGGCCAAGACCTACTTCGAGCCGCACGCCATCCGCTACCTCTACGACATGGAGGGCATCGACCGGGTCACGATCGTCACGGACGCGACGATGACCCGGCTGGGCTACGTGGACAAGATCCGCGACGTCCTGGACCGCCGAGCCCGTCCCGTCGCCCTGCAGGTCATCGACGACGTCGAGCCCGAGCCGTCGATCGGCACGGTGCGCCGCGGCGCGGAGTCGATGCGTTCGTTCCGCCCGGACACCATCATCGCCCTGGGCGGCGGCTCACCCATGGACGCCGCCAAGGTGATGTGGCTGCTGTACGAGCACCCCGAGGTCCGGTTCGAGGACCTGCGGGAGAAGTACCTCGACGTGCGCAAGCGGGCGTTCCGCTTCCCCGCGCTGGGCGAGCTCGCCAAGCTCGTCTGCATCCCGACCTCCTCGGGCACCGGTGCGGAGGTGACGCCCTTCGCGGTCATCTCCGACCCGGAGACGGGGTACAAGTACCCGCTGGCGGACTACGCCCTGACACCGTCGGTCGCGATCGTCGACCCCGAGCTCACCGCCCGGATGCCCTCCAGCCTCGCCGCGGACTCCGGCTTCGACGCCCTCACCCACGCCACCGAGGCCTACGTCTCGGTCTACGCCAACGACTTCACCGACGCCCTGGCGCTGCACGCGATCAAGATGGTCTTCGACAACATCGCCACCTCGGTCAACGGCGAGCGCGACGGGCTGGCCGCGACGGTGATCGGCAAGGCCCGCGAGCGGATGCACAACGCCTCGACCATCGCGGGCATGGCGTTCGGCAACGCCTTCCTCGGCGTCGTGCACGCCATGGCGCACACGGTGGGCTCGACCTACCACCAGGTCCACGGACGCACCAACGCCGTGCTGCTCCCCCACGCCATCCGCTACAACGGCCAGGTCCCCACCAAGCTCAGCAACTGGCCCAAGTACGAGACCTACACCGCACCGCAGCGCTTCCAGCAGATCGCGGCCCACCTCGGCCTGCCGGCCGCCACGCCGGAGGAGGCCGTCGAGGCCTACGCCCGGGCCGTGGAGGAGCTGCGCGCCTCGCTGGGCATGCCCGGCTCGTTCGCCCAGATGGGCATCGCCGAGGAGGCCTTCGTCCCCGCGCTGGACACGCTCGCCATGCGGGCCTTCGAGGACCAGTGCGCCCCGGCCAACCCCCGTCTGCCGATGGTCAAGGACATGAAGGACATGATGCAGGCGGCCTACTACGGCGTCGGTGTGGAGCAGGTGCGGATCGACCGCGCCGCGGTCCGCGACCAGAGCGCCGAGGAGGCCGAGCCCGACGGCGTGCAGGGACCGCGGGTGGTGGTGACCGAGGGGCTGAGCGAGATCCCCGGCGAGGGCACCGCCCCCGCCGACCTCGACGCCTCCATCGCCCGGGCGGACGCCCGGCAGCGGCGCTGAGGGGCGTCGCGCCCGGCCGGCGCTGACGCGGCGGGCACCGCACGGTGCCCGCCGCGTCCCGTCGGGCCGCCACCTCCGACGCCCCGCACCGGACCCCGTCACCGCGCCGCCCGGCGCCCCGGATCCCCTCCTCGTGTCGTCGCGCCACGTCGCGGCGGTCCGGTCGGGAAGAATGTCGGCCGTGTGGACGACGGCGTACCTCGACCTGCTCGCGCGCGACGCCGACCCGGCGGAGTTCGACCGGCCGGTCGACGCCGCGCGTCGCGCGGGCGCCGACCCGGCCGCGGTCGCCGAGGTCGAACGGGCCCGGGAGTCCGCGCTGCGCGTGCGCGAGGTCCTCGAGGCCCGCCGCCGGCGTGAGCACGAGCTGTCAGCCCTCTTCCAGACGGCCGGCGACCTCGCCTCGCTGACCGACGTCGACGCCGTCCTGCACGCCATCGTCAGCCGGTCGCGCGACCTCCTCCACAGCGACGTCGCCTACCTCTCCCTCATGGACGCCGCCGCCGGGGACACCTACATGCGGGTCACCGTGGGCTGCACCTCCGAGCTGTTCCGCGCGGTCCGGCTCTCCCTCGGGGCCGGCCTGGGCGGGATGGTGGCGCAGACCGGCACCGCGTACGCGACCTCCGCGTACTTCGAGGACCACCGCATCGACCACACCGCCACCATCGACGCGGCCGTCGCGGACGAGGGGCTGAGCGCGATCCTCGGGGTGCCCCTCGTCCTGGGCGGGCAGTTCATCGGGGTCCTGTACGCCGCGCACCGCTCGGTGCGCCCGTTCGCGGCGGCGGAGATCGCCCTGCTCACCTCCTTCGCCGCGCACGCCGCGATCGCCCTGGACAAGGCCCGGGCGCTCAGCGAGACCCGGGCGGCCCTGCGGGACCTGCAGGTCGCCGACGAGATGCTCCGCGCCCGGACGGTCGCCGTCGAGCGCGCGGCGGAGGCGCACGACCGGTTCTTCGGTCTCGTCCTGCGCGGCGGGGACGCGGCCGCCGTCGCCGCCGAGGTCCGCACGCTCCTCGCCGGCGACGTCCTCGTCGTCGACGCCGACGGCACCGTCCTCGCCGCGGCCGGGTCCTCGGCGGGCCCCACCGCCGCGGAGGCAGCGCTCGCCCGCCGCGCCGCAACCGCCGGCCGGACGCTGCGCGCCGAGGGCGTGCACGCCGCGCCGGTCGTGGCCGGGGCGGACGTCCTCGGCGCGCTCCTGCTGCGCCGGGGCGAGCCGCTGGAGGAGGCCGACCGGCGCATCCTCGAACGGGCGGCGCTCGTCAGCGCGCTGCTGCTGCTCTTCCGGCGGTCGGTCGCGGCAGCCGAGGACCGTCTGCGCGGTGAGCTCCTCGAGGACGTGCTGCTCGACCGCGACGGGTCGGGCCTGCCCGCGCGTGCCCGGCGGGCCGGGATCGACCTGTCCGTCCCGCACGCCGTCGTCGTCGCCGAGATCGCGGGTCAGCGCGGCCTGGCCGCCGACGCCGGCGCCTCCGTCGCCGCCGCCCGGGGCGGGCTCTCGGCGGTGCACGACGGCCGCCTGGTCATCGTGCTGCCCCACCTCTCCCCCGCCGCTGCGGGCGCCCTGGTCTCGGCCGAGGTGGCCCGGCGGACCGGTCGGTCGCCGACGGCAGGGGTCGCCGGGCCGGCGGCCGGCAGCCACGAGGTCCGCGCGGCGCACGCCGAGGCGTTGCGCTGCCTGCGCACCCTGCAGGCGCTGGGCCGCACGGGCGAGGCGGCCGGCTCGGCCGACCTCGGGTTCGTCGGGCTGCTCCTCGCGGACGACCGGGACGTGCCCACGTACGTGCGCTCGGTGCTCGGGCCCGTCCTCGACTACGACGAGCGGCGCGGGACCGAGCTGGTCGCGACGCTGCGCGCGTACTTCGCCGAGGGCGCCGCCGTGGCCCGCACCGCTGCGGCGCTGCACCTGCACGCGAACACGGTCACCCAGCGCCTGGACCGCGTGACACGGCTGCTCGGCGCCGACTGGTCGGCGCCGGAGCGCCGTCTCGAGGTCCAGCTGGCGCTGCGGCTCGAGGCGCTCGTCCGGCACCCCGACTGACGGCCTGCGGCTCGTGCGCGACGTGACGACACGGGTCCCGTCCTGACCCCGCGGCGTGCCTCAGCAGGTGGGTGAGGGCTCCTGCGCGCCGTGCTCGGCGAGCCAGGCGACCGGGTCGACCGTGGTGAGCTGGTCGTCCGTGTGGATCTCGAGGTGCAGGTGCGGACCCGTGGACCGCCCGTTGTTGCCCACCCCGGCGATGTGCTGCCCGACCTCGACCTCCTCACCGACGTCGACGAGGACGCCCGAGGCGTACATGTGCCCGTACCAGCTGTAGAAGGTGGCGCCGTCGAGCTCGTGCCGGATCACCACGAGCGTGCCCGACCGGCCGTCCTTGCCGGCACCCACGTACTCCACCGTCCCGTCAGCCACCGCGTAGATCGGGGTGCCGATGGACCCGGCGAAGTCGCTACCGGTGTGCATACCGAAGATCCCGCTGAGGGGGTCCGAGCGGTTGCCGTACCTCGAGGTGAAGCGATAGGTCCCGGTCGCCATCGGCATGACCAGCTCGGCGCGCTCCTCGGCCACGGCGGCGCGCGTCCCGCTGGCGCCCGTCACCGGTGCGCACCGGAGCGCGTCGCGGTCGGCGGCGCGGGAGGTCTGCAGCACCTCCGCCCGGCTCGCGGCCGCGGGGTCCGCGAGCAGCGCCGCCGGCGCGGGGCCGGCGAGCGCGACGGCGGCCGCGTCGAGGCGCGCCATGGCGCTGGCGGTCACCGGGATCTCGGCCCGGGTGCTGTCCGCCGGGGTGGCGAACCCGGCCATCGGTGCGGCGATCGTCAGCACGCCGAGGGCCGACAGGACGGCGGCTCGCGGCACCCAGCCGGCGACGGGGCGACGGCCGGCGGCCGGGGCGGGCGGACGGCGCTGCCGGCGCGCTGGCGGCCGGGAGAGCATGGGGGCCGACTCCCGGGTGGCCGGGAGGAGTCCCGGCAGGGCGATGGTCCAGGTGGCCGTGTCGTCCGCGGGGGACGAGGGAGCCGGGCTGGGCGCGGGACCGGCGACGGTGCCCGGCGCGAGACGCACGGGGCTGGGCTGGGGGGCCGGGCGGCTGCCACGAGGCGCGGACGGGGCGGGGGCCGTCACCGGGACGGCCGCCGACACGCTCGGCCGCGTCACGGAGACCACGGCCTCGACGGGCACGGCGGTCGGCGCGGGCGCCGGGGCGACCTGCTCGGCAAGCGCCGGAGCCGTTGCCTGGGCGACCTGCTCGGGCGCCGCCGCACCGGCCGGGGCCACCTGCTCGGCGCGCGTGCGCAGCTCACGTCGGGAGCGGGGTCGCACGTGCGCACCGTCGGGCGCGGCAGCAGGAGCGGGCGTGGCGCGCACGTCCGCGACCGGGACGGCGGCGGCGCCCACCTCGGCCGGCCGAGCCTGCCCGCCGGCGGTGGCGACGCGCAGGTCGCGTCGCGACCTCACCGGCGCGGGCGTACCGACGAGGGCCTCGAGGCGGGCCCGCTCAGCCTCGCGGAGCTGACGCCGGGTCGGCGGTGCCGATCGTTCTGGCACAGCGGGACCTGACATCGACGAGGACCTCCGGAGGGCGCCGGCCTGTCGACGGCCGAGCGGGAGCACGAGGGGCGCGAGCCCCGAAGTTGGGTTGGTGACGAAACAGTAACGGACCGATGTCGACGAACCGGACGATCCCCGACCTGACGCACGTGACCTGGCTCACACACCGGTCCGCATCACGTCTGCGTGCGGTACTCCTCGCGCTGCATCGAGTCGCGCACCTCGCCGACGAGCTCCTCGAGGATGTCCTCGAGGAACACCACGCCCAGGGACGCGGCGTCGCCCTCCGGGGCGACCACGCGCGCCAGGTGCGCGCCCGAGCGCTGCATCGCCGCCAGGGCGTCCTCCACCTCGTCATCGGGCGCCACCGCCGCGAGCGCCCGGACCCGCCAGGGCGGCACGGGCAGGTCCCGCGCGTCGCCCTCGGCGTACAGGACGTCCTTGAGGTGGAGGTAGCCGGCCAGCTCGCCGGTCCCGGTGACGAGGGGGAACCGGGAGAACCCGGTCCGCGCCACCTCCCGCTCGACCTCCGCGGGCGTGCACCCCACGCGCAGCGCGTCGAGCTCGTCCACCGGGACCATGACCTCGGCGGCCGTGCGCTCGGAGAACTCGATCGCGCCGGTGAGCAGGCCCAGGTCGTCGCTGAGGACCCCCTCGGCCTGGGAGCGCTCGACGATCGAGGCGACCTCCTCGGCGGTGAAGGCCGAGACGACCTCGTCCTTCGGCTCCACGCCGACCAGCCGCAGCACGAGGTTGGCGAACCAGTTCAGGGCCCCCACGACCGGTCGCAGCACCTTGGAGATCCACACCAGGGGCGGGGCGAAGATCAGCGCGGCCTTCTCGGGGGACGTCACCGCGAGGTTCTTCGGCACCATCTCCCCGAGCACCACGTGGAGGTAGACCACCAGCGCGAGCGCGAGGGTGAACCCCACGACGTGCCCCGCCTCGGCGGGCAGGCCTGCGGCCTCGAGGGGTCCTTGGACGAGGTGGGCGATGGCCGGCTCGGCCACCGCACCCAGACCGGTCGAGGACACCGTCACACCCAGCTGGGCGGAGGCGAGCATGATCGTCACGTTCTCCATCGCGTACAGGACGCTCCGCGCGCCCCGGCGCCCCTGCTCGACCAGGGGCTCGATGCGCGAGCGCCGCGCGGACATCACGGCGAACTCCGCACCGACGAAGAAGGCGTTGAGCGCGAGGAGGACGAGGCCGACGACGAGCGCCGTGGAGGTGCTCATGCCGCACCCCCGGCCGGGACGGGGCGGACCCGCAGGCGGTCCACCCGCCGGCCCTCCATGTGCTCCACCGTGAGCAGGACGTCGCCGACGGCGACCTCGTCGCCCTCGCCGGGGATCCGGCCGAGCCGGTCCATGACGAGCCCGCCCAGGGTCTCGTACGGGCCGTCGTCCGGAACGCGCAGGCCGGTCTGGTCGGCGAGCTCGTCCGGGCGCAGGACCCCGGGGACCACCCACGTGCCGCGGGGGCCGGCGTGCGTGCCCGAGCGGCGGCGGTCGTGCTCGTCGGCCACGTCTCCGACGAGCTCCTCGACGACGTCCTCGAGCGTGACGATGCCCGACGTCCCGCCGTACTCGTCGACGACGACGGCCATCTGCAGCCCCTCGTCGCGCAGCTGCACGAGCAGCGGGCCCAGCGCGACGGTCTCGGGCACGCGGGGTGCCTCGACCAGGAGCGAGGACGAGGCCACCGGCACGTCCACACGGCGCTCGTAGGGCACGGCCACGGCGCGGCGCAGGTGGACCAGCCCGACGACGTCGTCGGGGTCCTCACCGAAGACGGGGAAGCGCGAGTGGCCCGTGGCCCGGGCCAGCGCGACGACGTCGGCCGCGGTGTCCTCCCGGCTCAGCGCGTGGATCCGGCCGCGGTCGGTCATGACGTCGACGGCGGTGAGGGCGCCCAGGCCGATCGAGCGGGTGAGCAGCGTCGCGGTCGAGACGTCGAGCGTGCCCTGCTCCGCGGAGCGGCGCACCAGCGCGGCGAGCTCGGAGGCGGAGCGGCCGCCGGAGAGCTCCTCGGCGGCCTCGACCCCGAAGCGTCGCAGGAGCGCGTTGGCGGAGTTGTTGAGGCCGGTGATGACCGGGCGCAGGGCCCGGGTGAAGACCCGCTGGAGCGGGGCGACGTGACCTGCGGTCACGAGCGGGTCGGCGAGGGCGAGGTTCTTCGGCACGAGCTCGCCGAAGACCATCGAGAAGGTGTTGACCGCCACCAGGGAGAGCACCACCGCCGTCGCGGTGGCCGCGGCACTGGCGAGGCCGGCGCTGCCGAGCGGGCCGGCCAGGAGCGTCGCCAGGGCGGCCTGCGTGGTGTAGCCCAGCAGGATGGTCGTCACGGTGATGCCGACCTGGGCGCTGGAGAGCTCGAGCGAGAGGTGCTTGAGGGCGCGGCCGACCCCGACCGCACGCTTGTCGCCCGCGGCGATCCGCCGGTCGACGGTGCCCGGGTCGAGCGCGACGAGGGAGAACTCCGCCGCGACGAAGACGGCGGTCCCGGCGGTCAGGACGACGCCGAGGAGGACGAGCAGCCACTCGGTCAGCACGGCCTCGCCCGCCCGGTGGCTCGGCGGGACCCGCGCGTGTCATCCGCGGGCGGGGGTTCAGGAGGGTCGGCGGGATGTCGACCGCGGCGTGAGCGACGCATGGTGGCTCGATGGTAGCGACCCGCTCGGACGGTGCATCCCGACATCACCCGTTCGGGACGTTCGTCCTAGGCGCGTGTGACGCCCCGTTGACCGGCTCTTGAGCGAGTCGGCGCAGCGGCCGCCGAGGCCGCCCGAATTCGGGCCGGGAGTCGTTCTCGATGTGGGGTCGGAGGAGCAGGTCGCCTAGGGTTGTAGGCGATCTTCATCACACCCCTGGAAGAGGGCGAACAGCGAGTGTCCACGCAGGAACACGACATCAGCTCCACCTTTGGCGCCAACGAGTGGCTCATCGAGGAGCTCTACGAGAAGTACAAGAAGGACAAGAGGTCCGTCGACCCTGCGTGGTGGGACTTCTTCGAGGACTACGAGAGCGCGGGCAACGGCGGCGACGCGGACCAGGCACCCGGCGCCGAGACGGGCCAGGCCGCCCCGGCCGGACGCACCGTGCCCGCCGACCCCGGGCCGTCGGCCGGGGCGCCCTCCGTGGTGAGCCCGGCCCGCCCGGCCCCCACCGAGCCCGGCGCACCGCCGCGCAGCGCCGCGCGCTCGGCCGGCACGCCCTCCCCCGGCGCCCGCGCCGACCAGTCGGTCGAGACCGTGCGCGACGACCTGCCGCCCGCGCCGCCCGTCTCGGCCCAGCCCCCCACCTCCGCCTACGTCGAGCGCACCGGGCGTCCCTCCCCGACGGCGGAGAGCCCGGCCGAGGACGAGACCGTCAAGCTCCGCGGCGTCGCCGCGCGCACGGTCCAGAACATGGAGACCAGCCTCGAGCTCCCCGTCGCGACGAGCGTGCGCGCCGTCCCCGCCAAGGTGATGGTCGACAACCGGATCGTCATCAACAACCACCTCGCCCGCTCACGCGGCGGCAAGGTCTCCTTCACCCACCTCATCGGCTTCGCCATGGTCGAGGCGCTGTCGGAGATGCCGGAGATGAACTACTCCTACGCCGAGACCGAGGAGGGCAAGCCCGCCGTCTTCCAGCCGGCGCACGTCAACTTCGGCCTCGCGATCGACCTGCCGAAGCCCGACGGCACCCGCAGCCTGGTCGTGCCCTCCGTCAAGGCCGCCGACACGATGGACTTCGCCGGCTTCTGGGGCGCGTACGAGGACCTCGTGCGCAAGGCGCGCAACAACAAGCTCACCCTCGAGGACTACGCCGGGACGACGATCTCGCTGACCAACCCCGGCGGCATCGGCACGGTGCACTCGATCCCGAGGCTCATGAAGGGCCAGGGCACGATCCTCGGCGTCGGCGCGATGGACTACCCGGCCGAGTTCGCCGGTGCCTCGCAGCAGCGCCTGGCGCGGATCGGCGTCTCCAAGGTCCTCACCCTCACCTCGACCTACGACCACCGGATCATCCAGGGCGCGGCCTCCGGCGAGTTCCTCAAGATCATCCACACCAAGCTGCTGGGCACCGACGGCTTCTACGACCGGGTCTTCACCTCCCTGCGGGTGCCGTACGAGCCGGTGCGCTGGCTCCAGGACATCGAGTACGACCCGGAGACCGAGCTGGGCAAGCCCGCGCGGATCGCCGAGCTGGTGCACGCCTACCGTTCCCGGGGCCACTTCATGGCCGACACCGACCCGCTCGCCTACCGCCAGCGCCGGCACCCGGACCTCGACGTCGCCGCGTACGGGCTGACCCTGTGGGACCTCGACCGCACCTTCCCCACCGGCGGGATCGGCGGGACGTCCCGGGCGAGCCTGCGCGACGTGCTGCAGCTCCTGCGGGACGCGTACTGCCGGACCGTGGGCATCGAGTACATGCACATCGGCGACCCGAGCCAGCGCAGGTGGTTCCAGAGCCAGCTCGAGACGCCCTATGCCAAGCCGTCGAGCGAGCAGCAGCTGCAGATCCTCAAGAAGCTCAACGCCGCCGAGGCGTTCGAGACGTTCCTGCAGACGAAGTACGTGGGGCAGAAGCGCTTCTCCCTCGAGGGCGCCGAGTCGCTCATCCCCCTCCTCGACGTCATCCTCACCGGTGCCGCCGACGACGGACTCGACGAGGTGGGCATCGCCATGGCCCACCGCGGGCGCCTCAACGTGCTCGCCAACATCGCCGGGAAGTCCTACGGGCAGATCTTCTCCGAGTTCGAGGGGAACCAGGACCCACGCACCGTCCAGGGGTCCGGCGACGTGAAGTACCACCTCGGGACCGTGGGCACGTTCACCGCACCGGACGGGGAGACGACCGCCGTCTACCTCGCGGCGAACCCGTCGCACCTCGAGGCGGCCGACGGCGTCCTGGAGGGCGTGGTCCGGGCCAAGCAGGACCGGATCGACCTCGGCGAGGACGGCTTCTCCGTCCTGCCCATCCTCATCCACGGCGACGCCGCGTTCGCCGGCCAGGGCGTGGTCACCGAGACGCTCAACCTCTCCCAGCTGCGCGGGTACCGCACCGGCGGCACGATCCACATCATCGTCAACAACCAGATCGGCTTCACCACCGGCCCGTCGTCCTCACGCTCGTCCTACTACCCGACGGACATCGCCAAGGGTCTGCAGATCCCGGTGTTCCACGTCAACGGCGACGACCCCGAGGCCGTCGCCCGGGTCGCGGAGCTGGCGTACGCCTACCGGCAGAAGTTCCACAAGGACGTCATCGTCGACCTCGTCTGCTACCGCCGGCGCGGCCACAACGAGGGCGACGACCCCTCGATGACGCAGCCGGTGATGTACAACCTCATCGAGAACAAGCGCTCGGTGCGCAAGCTCTACACCGAGTCGCTCATCGGGCGGAAGGACCTCACGGCCGAGCAGGCCGAGGAGGCCCTCAAGGACTACCAGCGCGAGCTCGAGAAGGCCTTCACCGAGACCCGCGAGGGCGGGTGGACCCCGCCCGAGACCGCGGACGAGCAGGTCGCGGGCCTCGAGCGCCCCGAGTCCCAGCTCGAGGACGCCGGCGTCATGGTCGGCTGGCAGACCGCCGTCGGCCCCGAGGTGCTCGAGCGGATCGGGCAGGCGCACGTGCGCCCGCCCGAGGGCTTCTCGGTCCACCCCAAGCTGGACAAGCTCCTCCACCGCCGCGACGAGATGACCCGCGAGGGCGGGATCGACTGGGGCTTCGGGGAGATCCTCGCCTTCGGCTCCCTCGTCATGGAGGGCACCCCGGTGCGGCTGTCCGGGCAGGACTCGCGGCGTGGCACGTTCACCCAGCGCCACGCCGTCCTGCACGACTACACCAACGGCGCCGAGTGGACGCCGCTGATGTACCTCACGCCCGACCAGGCCAAGTTCTGGGTCTACGACTCCTCGCTCAGCGAGTTCGCGGCGATGGCCTTCGAGTACGGCTACTCGGTCGAGCGGCCCGACGCCCTCGTGCTGTGGGAGGGCCAGTTCGGCGACTTCGCCAACGGCGCCCAGACCGTCATCGATGAGTTCATCTCCTCGTCCGAGCAGAAGTGGGGCCAGCGGTCCTCGCTCGTCCTGCTGCTGCCGCACGGCTACGAGGGGCAGGGCCCCGACCACTCCTCCGCGCGCATCGAGCGGTACCTGCAGATGAGCGCCGAGGAGAACTGGGTGGTGGCCCAGCCGTCGACGCCGGCGAACCACTTCCACATGCTCCGGCGGCAGGCCTACGCCCGGCCGCGCAAGCCCCTCATCGTCTTCTCGCCCAAGCAGCTGCTGCGCCTCAAGGCGGCGGCCTCCCCTGTGGAGGACTTCACCTCGGGCACCTTCCGCCCGGTCATCGGCGAGGTGGAGGAGCGGGTGCGCACGGCGGGCGAGCAGGTCGAGAAGCTCCTGCTGTGCTCCGGCCGGATCTACTACGACCTCGCCGCGCAGCGGGTGAAGGCCGACGACTCCGGTGTCGCCATCGCCCGGCTCGAGCAGCTCTACCCGCTCGACCTCGACGCGGTGCGGTCCGAGCTCGCCGCCTTCCCCAACGCCAGGGTGGTCTGGGTGCAGGACGAGCCGGAGAACCAGGGTCCGTGGACCTTCGTCTCCGACCACCTGGCCCCCGCCCTGGACGGTCGCGCGCTCGAGGTGGTCTCGCGGCCGGCGGCCGCGTCGCCGTCGACCGGCTCGCACAAGCGTCATGTGGAGGAGAACGCCGAGCTCATGCGGCAGGCCTTCGCCCGCTGAGCACCGCCGACGGGCCGGGACCTCGAGGTCCCGGCCCGTCGGCGCTCCCGCGCGTGCTGCGGGGCGTGCGCGGCTCCACCGGGCAGGATGGGGACACCGAAGCATCACGGGAGGAGCACGGTGGGCGAGGGACAGCTGCGGATCTGCGTCATCGGGGACGAGCTCACGGCGGGCACCGGCGACGCCCGGGGCCTGGGCTGGGTCGGCCGGGTGATGGCGCGCACGACGACGGAGGAGCCGGCCTTCGTGGCCCAGCTCGCCGTCCCGGGCGAGTCCAGCACCGCCCTGTCGGCGCGCTGGGAGACCGAGTGCCGTCGCCGCTTCGGCGCCCACACCGACAACCGGCTCGTCATCGGCCTGGGCTCCACCGACCTCGACGAGGGCCTCTCGCTGGCGCGGTCCCGGCTCAACCTCGCGAACATCCTCGACGGCGCCGCCGCGTCGCGGGTGAGCTGCTTCGTCGTGGGGCCCCCGCCGCGCCCCGCGGCCGACCCGGAGGCGCTGGCCGCGCTGTCGCAGGCGTACGCCGACGTCTGCCAGCGCCGCCACGTGCCCTACGCGGAGACCTTCGAACCCCTGCGGACCCACGAGCAGTGGCACGCGGACGTCGCCGCGGGCGACGGCACGCACCCGGGGCAGGCCGGCTACGGGCTCCTCGCCTGGCTCGTGCTGCACTCGGGCTGGCACGACTGGCTGGGCGCCGAGCCGGCCTCCTGACCTCCCCCGCCGGACGGCTGTCCCGGGCCGCGGCGCCCGGGTCGGGTGCGCGGGCAGGGTGCGCGCCGAGACCTCACCCGACGCTCCACCGCCGAGGTCCCACCGGGCAGTCGTTACAGTGGTGGGATGTCGGTCGAGCTCGGTATGCCCGGCGCCCGCGCAGTGCGCGACGCGGGCGCGCGTGACGCCGCGTCGCCGGACCGACCGGAGACACCCGCGCTGGTGGACCGCTTCGGCCGGGTCGCCCAGGACCTGCGCGTCTCGCTCACCGACCGGTGCAACCTGCGCTGTGAGTACTGCATGCCGGCCGAGGGCTTCGACTGGCTGCCGCCCCGCGAGGTCCTCTCCGACGACGAGGTGATCCATCTCATCCGGGTCGCCGTCCAGCGGCTCGGCGTGCGGGAGGTCCGCTTCACCGGCGGGGAGCCGCTCCTGCGCAAGGGTCTGGAGCGGATCGTGGCGGCGACGACGGCCCTGCGCACCGTGGACGGCGCCGTGCCCGAGACCTCGCTGACGACCAACGGGCTGGGCCTGGACCGCAGGGCCGCAGGGCTCGCCGCTGCCGGGCTCCGCCGGGTCAACGTCTCCCTGGACTCCCTCGACCGGCAGGCCTACGCCACGCTCACCCGTCGGGACCGGCTCCCCGACGTCCTGGCGGGGATCGACGCCGCCGAGGCCGCCGGCATGACACCGGTGAAGATCAACGCCGTGCTCATGCGCGGGGTGAACGACACCGAGGCGCCCGAGCTGCTCGCCTACGCCCTGCGCCGCGGGTTCGAGCTCCGCTTCATCGAGCAGATGCCGCTGGGCCCGCCGGAGCGCTGGGTGCGCGGGGAGATGATCACGGCGGCGCAGATCCTCGCCGCCCTCGGCGAGCGCTTCGAGCTCACGCCCACCGACGCCGCCGAGCGTGGTGCCGCACCGGCGGAGCGGTTCCGCGTCGCTCCCTCCGGCGACCTGCCCGGCGGCTCCGTGGGCATCATCGCCTCGGTGACCCAGCCGTTCTGCGGCGCCTGCGACCGCACCCGGCTGACCGCCGACGGGCAGGTGCGCACCTGCCTCTTCTCGCGCACCGAGACCGACCTGCGCGGCCTGGTCCGCGGCGGGGCGGACGACGAGCAGATCGCCGCGGCCTGGCGCACCGCGATGTGGGGCAAGCTCGCGGGCCACGGCATCGACGACCCCGGCTTCCTGCAGCCCCAGCGGCCCATGAGCGCGATCGGAGGCTGACGTGACTGCCGCGACCACCACCACCCTCACCGTCCACCTGCGGTACTTCGCCGCCGCCGCCGAGGCGGCCGGCGTCGCCGCCGAGGACCTCACGCTCCCCGCGGCTGCCACCGCCGCCGACCTCGCCGACCTGCTCGCCGTCCGGCACGGGTCCGAGCTGGGCCGGATCCTGGGCATCTCCAGCCTCCTCGTCGACGACGTCGTCCGCGAGGAGCTCGACGGGCCGCTCGCCGCCGGTGACCGCCCGGTCGTGCGCGTGGACGTCCTGCCGCCGTTCGCCGGCGGCTGACGGAGCCGCTCCCCGCTCGTCCGGCACACCGCGCGACGGCGCGGTCGGTTTCCGTCGTCATGCCGCCGGGCGCCGGTGGACCGGGACGCGACCACCCGCGGGGACGCGGTCCGGCCACCCGTTGCGGCGACCTTCAGCCCAGCTCGGCGGCCGGCAGCCCACCTCGCCGGCCGGCAGCCGACCTCGCCGAGCGCACCGCGCGCCCCGCAGCACCCCGGCGGGCCCTTCGTCCTGCGCCGACGGGGACGGTCGCCCCACGGGAGGCGTCCGGGCGTCGGGAAGCCTGGTCCCGAACCCGACCTATCCCTTCCGAGAGGACCCCTCATGAGCGCGCCCCCCGTCCCGCCGGTGACCACCACCGTCCCGCGCCGGTCGTTCCTCAAGTGGTCGGCCGCGGCGGGGGGTGGAGCCGCGCTCGTCGGCGCGGGCGCGTACTTCGGCGGCCTGCCCGGCGTCGGTCCCGCGAGCGCCGCGACGGCGGCGAGCGGCCTGGACGTCGACCGGACGGTCTGGTCCTCCTGCAACGTCAACTGCGGGTCCCGGTGCCCCCTGCGCATGCAGGTCAAGGACGGCCGGATCGTGCGCGTGCTGCCGGACGACACCGGCGACGACGAGATCGGCACGCAGCAGATCCGGGCGTGCGTCCGGGGCCGCTCGATGCGCCACCGCATCTACAACCCCGACCGGCTCAAGACGCCGATGCGGCGCCGGCCGGGGACCCGCCGCGGCGGCGGCGAGTGGGAGGAGATCTCCTGGGAGGAGGCCTACGACGAGATCGCCTCGACGATCCAACGGCTCGTCAAGGACTACGGGAACGAGTCGATCTACCTCAACTACGGGACCGGCACCCTGGGCGGCACGATCACCCGGAGCTGGCCGCCCTCGCAGACACCGATCGCCCGGCTCATGAACTGCGTGGGCGGGTACCTCAACCACTACGGCGACTACAGCGCGGCGAACATCGAGCAGGCTGCGCCCTACACGTTCGGCTCGTGGATCGGGTCGAACTCGTTCGACGACGCGAGGAACTCCCGGCTGCAGGTGCTGTTCGGCAACAACCCGCTCGAGACCCGCATGAGCGGCGGCGGGGAGACCTTCGTGACCCAGCGCACCCGCCAGGACAACGGCCAGCGGGTCATCGTCATCGACCCGCGCTACACCGACTCGGCCGTGTCGTTGGCCGACGAGTGGGTGCCCATCCGACCCGGGACCGACGCCGCCCTCGTGGCCGGCATGGCCCACGTGATGATCAGCGAGGACCTGCACGACCAGGACTTCCTCGACACCTACTGCGTCGGCTTCGACGAGGAGCACCTCCCCGAGGGCATCCCCGCGGGGAGCTCCTACCGTTCGTACATCCTCGGCGACGGGCCCGACGGCACCGAGAAGACGCCCGCGTGGGCCGCCCGGATCACCGGCATCCCCGCCTCGACGATCGTCCGCCTCGCGCGGGAGATCGCCACCTCGGGGCCGGTGCACATCACGCAGGGCTGGGGTCCGCAGCGCCACGCGAACGGCGAGAACCAGGCGCGGTCGATCTTCGTGCTCGCCGCGATGACGGGCAGCATCGGCGTCCCCGGGGGCGGGACCGGTGAGCGCGAGGGCTCCTACGGCCTGCCGATGGCCAACCCCTTCGCGACGACCAACCCCGTCGAGACCGCCATCTCGGTCTTCGGCTGGACCGACGCCATCGAGCGAGGTCCCGAGATGACCGCACTCGCGGACGGCGTCGTGGGCAAGGATCGTCTCGACGTCCCGATCAAGATGATCTGGCAGTACGCCGGCAACGCGCTCGTGAACCAGCACGCCGACATCAACCGCACGGTCAGGCTGCTCGAGGACGACACCAAGTGCGAGCTCATCGTCGTCATCGACAACCAGATGACCGTCTCGGCCCGCTACGCCGACATCCTCCTGCCGGACGTGTCCAACGCCGAGCAGCTCGACGTCGTCCAGCAGGGCAGCGCCGGGAACATGGGGTACGCGATCGTCGCCGACCAGGTGATCCACCCGCTGTTCGACTGCCGGACCGTCTACGAGATGTGCAGCCAGATCGCCGCCCGGCTCGGTGTGGAGAAGGAGTTCACCGAGGGCAGGACCCAGGAGGACTGGGTCCGTCAGGTCGTCGAGGACTCGCGCGAGGCGGTCCCTGGTCTGCCGTCGTTCGACGAGCTTCGCGAGATGGGTGTGTGGAAGGTCAAGGGCGAGAGCTACATCGGCCTCAAGGACTTCCGCGACGACCCCGTGGCGAACCCGCTGACCACGCCGTCGGGGAAGATCGAGATCTTCTCCGACCGGCTGTGGGAGATGGCGAAAACCTGGGAGCTGCCGGAGGGTGACGTCATCACGGCGCTGCCGGAGTACGTCGCGACCTGGGAGGGCGCCGAGGAGGCACGCACGAACGCCAAGCACCCGCTCCAGTGCATCGGCCACCACTACAAGCAGCGGACGCACTCCTCCTACGGGAACGTGGACTGGATGCAGGAGGCCCACCCGCAGGTGGTGTGGATCAACACGGGTGACGCCGCCGACCGCGGCATCGTCAATGGTGACCTCGTGGACGTCTTCAACGACCGCGGCCGGATCCGGCTCCCCGCCAGGGTCACCGCCCGCATCGCCCCCGGCGTCGTGTCCGTCCCGCAGGGCGCCTGGTACACCCCGGACGCCCAGGGCGTCGACGTCGGGGGGTCGGTCAACACGTTGACCTCGTGGCACCCGACCGCCATCGCCAAGGGCAACGCCCAGCACACCACGCTCGTCGAGATCGTCAAGGCCTGAGGAAGGAGATCATCATGGCAACCCAGCTCGGTTTCCTCTTCGACCAGACGCTGTGCACCGGCTGCAAGGCTTGCCAGGTCGCGTGCAAGGACAAGAACGACCTACCGGTCGGCGTCACCTGGCGCCGCGTCGCGGAGTACTCCGGCGGCACCTGGCAGCAGGACGGGGACACGTTCGTCCCCAACGTCTTCGCGTACTACACCTCGATCTCGTGCAACCACTGCGAGAACCCCGTGTGCGTGCAGGTCTGCCCCACCACCGCGATGCACAAGGACGAGAACGGCATCGTCACCGTCGACGAGGACAAGTGCGTCGGGTGCCGCTACTGCGAGTGGGCGTGCCCCTACTCGGCGCCGCAGTTCAACCCCGCGACCGGGCACATGTCCAAGTGCGACATGTGCGCCGACTACCGCGCGGAGGGTCAGGACCCGGCGTGCGTCGCGGCCTGCCCGTCCCGGGCCCTGGCCTGGGGCCCGATCGACGAGCTGCGCGCGGAGCACGGCACGCTCGCCGGCGTCGAGCCCCTGCCCGACCCGTCGATCACCCGCCCCAACCTCGTCATCACCCCGCACCGCGACGCCCAGCCCAGCGGGGCCGGCACCGGCGCCCTGGCCAACCCCGAGGAGCTGTGACGTGAACACCCACGAGCTGCCCATGATGGTCTTCACCTCTTCGCCCAGATGAGCGTGGGCGCCTTCGTCGTCCTCGGCGTCGTCCAGCTGGTCGCCGCCCGCCGGTACGGCCGTGAGGCCGTCGACACGATCACCGACCCCGTCCTCTACGCCATCGGACCGGTGATGGTCCTCGGGCTCGTCGCGTCCATGTTCCACATGAACGACGTCGGCAACACGCTCAACGTGCTGCGGCACGTCGCCACCTCGTGGCTCAGCCGGGAGATCCTCTTCGGCGCGGGCTTCGCGGCCCTGGGGTTCCTCTTCGCCGCGGCGCAGTGGTTCCGCTGGGGCACCTCCCGCCAGCGTCAGGGCCTCGCGGCGCTCACCGCCCTCGTGGGCCTGGTGCTGGTGTGGTCGATGTCGATGATCTACTACTCGCTCGTCGCCGTCCCGGCGTGGCACTCCTGGACCACCCCGGCGCAGTTCTTCACGACGGCCCTGCTCCTCGGGGCGCTGGCCGTCGGCGCCGCGCTCATGGCCACGCTCATGGTCCGACGCCGCCGAGGCGGGGCGACCACGGCCGACCTCGCCGACAGCTCCCTCGTCGCCGGCACCCTCAAGGGCATCGGGATCGCCGCCGTCGTCCTGCTCGGGGCGGAGTTCCTCATCATCCCGCTGCACATCGCCAACCTCGCCGGAGCCGGCGGGGCGGCAGCCACCTCGGCCGAGGTGTTCACCGGTGCGTGGTTCGTCGCTCGCCTCGTGCTGGTCTTCCTCGGGGCCGGCCTGCTGGCGGTCCTGCTCTTCCGCTACGCCTCCCCCGACGCCCGGCCGCGCACGCTGGCGGTCCTGGCCACCGCCGCGTTCGCGCTCGTGCTCGCCGGCGAGCTCATCGGCCGGTCCCAGTTCTACGACTCCATGACCCGCATCGGCATGTAGGCCAGCTGCACCGGGGCGCCGTGACGACGCCGGCGCCCCGGTGCACGACAGGCCGCGTCGGCGTGCCCGGGCGCTGTCAGGCGCTGCCCGTCCACTCGTGCTCGCCGCCGTCGAAGACCTGACGCTTCCACACCGGGAGCCGCCGCTTGACCTCCTCGACCAGCTCGGCGGTGGCCGCGAACGCCTCCGCGCGGTGCGCCGCGGAGACGGCGGCCGCGAGCGCGACGTCGCCCACGCGCAGCACGCCGACCCGGTGCACGACGGCGACCGCGTCGACGGGGAACCGCCTCGCCACGTCGGCCGCGACGTCGGCCACGAGGGCCGCTGCGCTGGGGTGCGCGACGTACTCGATCTCGGTGACCGCACGACCGCCGTCGTGGTTGCGGACCACCCCGCCGAAGGTCACCACGGCCCCCGCCGCGGCGTCCTCGACGGCGTCGGCGCACTCGGCGACGGTCGTGAGACCCTCGCGCACGTCCGCCAGGGCGACGCGGTGACCGGGCTCGGTCAGGCGGTCCGGGACCGCCGCGCCGTCGGGGGTCACGCCGGCGCCCCGGCGCCCGGCCAGGACTCGACGAGCCGGCTCACCTTCTCGATGCGCTCGCCGACGGCCGGCGCGGCGGGTCCCGGCGCGCTCGCCCCGGCGAGGCCGACGAGGAACGCCGTCAGCGGCGCCCCCGGGCGGCTGGGGCCGTGCGCCACGTCGCTGATGAGCCGGAGCAGCGCGGCGGAGTTGGCGTCCATCACCGACCGGTCCACCTCGAGCTCGGCGCACACGGCGTCGAGCCAGCGGTTCATCGCGGCCATCTTCTCGGTCTCGTCGCCCCTCAAGGTGCTCCTCCCACGGGTCCGTCCGCGCCGTCGCGACGGGCGTGCGGCCATGGTGGCACACCCGTCCTGGGCCCTTCGTCACCACTGGACGGAGACGGACGCCTCGCCGCACGGGGGCGCCGCTGGGGCGAAAGGCCCACAGGGCGTCCGAAGGTCCGGGGCACCATGAGGAGTGCGCCCGGTTCCGGACGCAGCCACCGGAGGGAATGGTCATGACCGCCGCCATCGAACCCGTGCAGCCGCTGCCACCCGCGAGCCCCGACACCACGGTCGAGGCGAGCGTCGACCGCCTGCTCGAGGACCGCAGCCTCCTCGCCGTCACGCTCGACCACTACGCCGCGGCGTTCACCACCCTCTCCCGGCTCCTGCTCACCGCGCCGACGGCGTACGTCCTCGCCCGGGTGCGCGACCCCGAGCTGCTCGAGGAGTGGCCGCTGCTCATGGACGCGGACTGCCGCCGGGGCACCGCGCTGCTCGCCGAGTCGGCCCTGGCCGGGGAGAAGCAGGACGTCGTCCACCGGGACTACAACCGGCTCTTCGTCGGCCCGGAGCGCATGAAGGCCCCGCCCTACGAGTCGGTGCACCGCTCCGAGGAGCACCTGCTCTTCGAGGCCGAGACCATGCAGGTCCGGGCCTCCTACGCCGCCTTCGGGCTCGCTGCGCCGCGCCTGAACAAGGAGCCGGACGACCACATCGGCCTCGAGCTCAGCTTCGTCGCCGCGCTGTGCGAACGCGCGATGGATGCGCTGGAGTCCCGGCGCGACGACCAGCTCCGCCGTCTGCTGGGCGGCCTCGTCTCGTTCCTCGCGGACCACCTGCTCGTGTGGGCCCCGCGGTGCCTCACCCAGGCGGCGAACGCGTCCACCACCTTCTTCTACCAGGGTGTCGCCGCCCTCGGGCTCGGCACCCTCACCTCCGCCCGGGCGACGTTCCTCGCCTGAGCCGGTGACCCTCCGGTCGCTCCAGGTCTGGCTCTCCCACCAGCCCGAGCCCGTCGACCTCGAGCTGGTGTGCGCCGAGCACCCCGACCCGGGGCGAGGTGCACCGGCGGATGCGGGCGCGCGTGCCCGTCGTGACGGGGCTGGTGCGGGCACCCTCGTGCGCCTGCCGGGGTGCGCCGCCACCGTGGCGCCGTACGAGCTCGTCGAGCTGCTCGGCCTCGGGGCGCGCCGGGTGCGGGTCGACCTCGACGGCTGCGCCGACGCGGACGGCGCCCTCGCGCACCTCGGTCCCGTCGGCGCCATCGTCGCTGCCGGCGCGCCCGGACGCCTCGTCCTCGGCGCGCGTGCGTCGGGCCACCCGGACGACACCTCGTCAGCGAACGGGGACGACCCGGCCGACACCTCGACCGACGAGGACGAGCGCGCCGTCGCGTCTGCGGGCACCGCCACGGCCGTGCCCGGGGGGGCGGTCCCTCGTCCGACCGTCCGTCCTGGCACCACGCGTCGTCCCCACCCCTCCCCGCCGTCCCGACACAGGCGCCGGCGGGTGCTCGACGCCTCACACATGCCGGTCTCCCGCCGCGGGCTCCTCGGACTGGGCTCCGGCACCGGGCGGGAGCTCCCGCCGGACGGTCCCGCGCCGGGACGACTCGCCGCTGCGGTGGCCGCCGTCGTCCCCGCCGGCACCGACGGTCTGGAGGCGTACCCGGCGCCGGCGAGCCACCTGGGCGCACGCGGGTGCACGGCCTGCGGCGTCTGCGTCCAGGCCTGCCCGGCGGGGGCGCTGGGGTGGCGCGAGTCCGGCACCGACCCGGTCCTGGCCACGCTGGAGCAGCTCACGGCGGCGTGCGACGGGTGCCTGCGGTGTGTCACGCTGTGCCCGGCCGGTGCCCTGACGGAGCAGGGTCAGCGGAGCTGGGCGGACGTCCTCTCGGGCGTGCCCGTGCCGGTGGTCACCCTCGCCACCGCGCGGTGCCGACGCTGCGGCACCCGCTTCCCCACCACCTCGGGTGGCGCCTGGTGCCCGGTGTGCGACTTCCGGCGGCGCAACCCCTTCGGGAGCGTGCCCGCCCCCGGGCGCCCGGCTGCCGCCCGACCCGTCTGAGCAACAGGCCGGGGCACCGAAGGACCTGCGTCCCTTGCCGGCGCCCGACCATGGGGCGAGCCTTCTGTCAGAGCCGCGCACCGCCCGCGGCCGGGACGGGAGGGTCCGCCATGCCGCTGAGCGAGGCCGATCTGCGGAGCACCGCCCTGGCGGTCTTCCGCGCCTGGAACGACCACGACGTCGACGCCGTCCTCGGGTACCTCGCCGGCGACGTCCTGTGGGACTGGCCGGTCAGCGTGGGCCTGTACGGCAAGGACGCCGTGCGTGAGGAGCTCACCGACACCTTCACCGGCTTCCCCGACATCCACTTCCCGGTCGAGGACATCGAGATCTTCACCCGGCTCGACCCGCCGGCCGTGGTGGCGACGTGGACGGCTACCGGCACGCTGAGCGGTCACCTGGAGATGGGTCTGCCGGTGACGGGCCGGTCCTTCCACATCCGCGGCACCACCCTCATGCGGCTCCGGGACGAGGCCGTGGGCGAGTGGACGACGACGTTCGACACCTTCGCCCTGCTCCAGCAGCTGGGCGTGATGCCCGAGACCGACGAGCTGCGTTTCCGCGCCGGCGTGCTGACGACGATCCTCACCGACCGGGCGCGCACGATCGTCACAGCCCGGGTCAGGCGGGCACGGCGCCGCTGACCTGATCGGCGGTGACCCTGCCGGAGGGCACCGTCCTCACGCGTCCGGACGGAGAACGGCGCGCTGGTAGTCCCGTCCGCTCTCCACGGAGAGCACGGCCAGCACCAGGGAGCCCAGGGCCCGCGTCACCACCGACGCGCCGTCGCGGGCCAGCCGCCCCGCGGCGTCGGGAAGGGCGGGGAGCAGACGGCCGGCGATGAGCTCCTGCTCGCGCGCCCTGAGCGAGCGACCGCCGGCGGTGTCCCCTGCCGCCCAGGCGGCCGCCTCCTCGTGGCAGGCCGCGGCGATCTGCCGGGCGCCGGCGACGAGACCAGGCACGTCGTCACCGAGCAGGTGGTGGTCGGCGGCGAGCGACGCCAGGTCGGCGTCCAGGGACCGTCGTCGCGCCCCGCGGGCGTGCACGTCCAGCCGCATGAGGTCGCCGGCGAAGATCTCGGCGTCACCGCCCAGCCAGCGTGCGGCGAGGCGGAGCCGGGTCGCGAGCTCTCCTGAGCGCAACCGTTCCGCCAGACTCGCGTCGGGGCCGTCGAGGATCTCGGCGACGACGTCCCAGGAGCCGGCCCGGTCGCGGGCCGCCTGGGCCACCTGTGCGTGGAAGGAGGCGACGGTGTCGTCACCGATGCCCTCCACCGGAGCCACACGTCCGTCGGGGCCGGCGCCGGCCGGGCCCGTTGCCCCGCCGCTCACGCGGAGGTTCCCAGGGCACCACGGACGACGTCGAGGGAACCGGCGACCGAGCGCGTGGTGAGGAAGCACACCGCGCCGTCGCCCCGGTCCTCCACGGTCGTGGGGGTGAGCCCGCCGGGCCTGCGGTCGACGCCGTCGACCCGCACCTGGCCCGTCACCGTCCGTGCCGTCATCGACAGCCCCGTCCCGGCCGGGAGCTGCACCCGCATCGCGCCGGAGACCGTGGCCAGGTCCGCCATGGCCGAGTGCGCCGTCGTCGTGACGGAGATGCTGCCCGCCACCGAGGTGACCTCGGTGCGCGGCAGCTCTCCGGTGACCTCGGTGCGCGCGGCGGCGGTGGAGACCCGGACGGGGCCCACGTGGTCGCTGACCTCCACGGTGCCCGACGCCGAACGGAGGGTGGCCGCCCCGCGGCACCGGAGCACCCGGAGGGCGGCGGAGGCGGTCATGAGCGTGAGGTCCTCCGCGACGTCGGAGACCGTCGCGTCGGCCGTGGCCGTCGCCACGTGGACGGTGGTTCCGTGCGGGACGTGCACGGTGAGGCTGGCGACGTCGGAGGAGCTGTACGAGCCCAGGCGGCGGGCCCAGCCGTCCCAGCCGAGCGTGGGGTAACCGATGCTCAGACGGGTCCCCTCCACCGAGATCTCGAGCGGGTTGCCGGTCACCTCGGCAACCTCGACGTGCACGTGGTCGCTGTCGTGGCCGTGGACCGAGACGCTTCCGGCGACGAGCTGGACCCGTAGTGCGTCAACCCCCTCGACGTCGTGCCGTGCCGGTCCGGGAACGATCCACGAGCGCGTAGCCATGGCGCCACGGTAACGCGCGCCGAGGCTGCCCGGAGCGGTGTGGCAGCGGTCGCGGGCGGCTCGGGAGCCCCGGCGGGTGCGCAGCGCTGTCGATCACCGGAGGGCGATGACCGGGAGGCCGCGGCGTCAGCGCTGCGGCGATCAGCGCTGCGGCGATCAGCGCTGCGGCCCGGACTCGCCGACGATGTCCACGACCAGCTTGCCGCTGACCTCGCCGGAGGCCATCCGGCCGAGTGCGGTGCCGGTCTCGGCGAGCGGGACCACGGTGTCGATGAGAGGCCGGGTACCGGTGGCGACGAGGAGCTGCTGGAGATCACGAAGCTGCTCGCGAGTGCCCATGGTCGTCCCGACGATGCGCAGGGAGCGGAAGAACACCCGGCTGAGCTCGGCAGGGGGCATCGCTCCCGAGGTGGCCCCGGCGACCGCGACCGTGCCGCCGGGTCGCAAGGACCGCAGGCTGTGCCCCCAGGTGGCCTCGCCGACGGTCTCGAGGACGGCGTCGACCTGCTCGGGCATCCTCGCCCCGACGGGGAAGGCCTGGTGCGCGCCGACCTCGAGCGCCCGGTCGCGCTTGGCCTCGCTGCGGGACGTCACCCACACCCGCAGGCCCGCGGCCCGGCCCAGCACGATCGCGGCGGTCGCGACCCCACCGCCCGCGCCCTGGACGAGGACGGTGTGCCCCGGCCGGAGATCAGCGGCGTCGAAGAGCATGCGGTAGGCGGTGAGATACGCCGTCGGAAGGCACGCCGCCTCGGCCCACGAGAGCTCGGGAGCCTTGGGGACGACGTTGCGCGCGGGCACCCAGACCCGCTCGGCGAGCGTGCCCGGGTGGAGCTCGGAGAGAAGGGTGCGCCGCGGGTCGAGAGTCTCCTCACCGGTCCACGACGAGGAGGCGATCACCGCGTGCACGACCACCTCGGTGCCGTCCCCCAGCGTGCCGGCGGCATCGGTCCCGAGGACCATGGGGAGCCGCTCGGACGGGAGGCCCACCCCGCGCAGGGACCACAGGTCGTGGTGGTTGAGCGCGGCCGCGCGGACGTCGACGGGCAGCCAGCCCTCGGCCGGCGACCCAGGGTCCGGCAGGTCCCCCACCACGAGCCCGGACAGCGGGTCGTCGGCGCTCTGGGTCCTCACGTAGGCGCATCGCATGGCCATCACGATAGGGCCGGGGACGGCGACGGGCCGGTCACCTCTGCGGGGACCGGCCCGTCTAGGAGGACGAGTCCTCAGGCGTTGGGACGCTTGCCGTGGTTGGCGGCGCTCCCCTTGCGGGAACGGCGCTTGCGACCGCGCTTGCTCATGGTTGTCTCCTGCTGCTCGGCTCATCGTCCGCCGGGCGACGGGCGAAATCTCGCCGATCATGATCCCACACTTCGCGCTCGGCGCGCTTCACCGAGGCCGGTGCCACTCGGGATCGGTGCGGACGCCACCCGGCATGCGGACGTCACCCGGACGTACGAACGTCGCCGGACCGCGTGTACGTCACTCCACGGTTCGGACGCTCGTCACCCGCAGCACGCTGAGCTGGGAGGCGACCCGGACGCGAAGCGAGCTGGGCGCGACCTCGGAGCAGGACCGTCGCAGCAGCGCCCGGAGGTGCTGCTCCGCATCAGCTGCCTCGTGGCAGGTGGGGCAGTTGTCGGCATGGGCGCGGAATCGCGCGCACTGGTCCTCGTCGAGCTCGGAGTCGAGGAACTCCATGAGGTTGTCGAGGAGCTCCTCGCACGTGCAGCGACCATCTCCGGAACGCTCACGCACCGCTCGCTCGGCGCGGTCGATCAGGTCGGGATTGTCCTCGGTCATGCCTTGGCCTCCGTCCGAAGTCCGAGCTCATGGGCATGGTCGACGAGCAGCTCCCGCAGCTGCCGTCGTCCCCGGTGGAGCCGGGACATCACCGTCCCGATCGGGGTGGCCATGATCTCGGCGATCTCCTTGTACGCGAAGCCCTCGACGTCAGCGAGGTAGACGGCGAGGCGGAAGTCCTCTGGAAGCTGGTTGAGCGCGTCTTTGATCTCCGAGTCGGGCAGGAGGTCGAGCGCCTCCGCCTCCGCCGAACGTAGACCGGTCGAGGTGTGCGAGGCGGCCCGGTGGATCTGCCAGTCCTCCACGGAGTCGGCGTCGGACTGCAGCGGCTCGCGCTGCTTCTTGCGGTACGAGTTGATGAACGTGTTGGTGAGGATCCGGTAGAGCCAGGCCTTGAGGTTGGTGCCCGGCCGGTACTGGTGGAAGGCGGCGAACGCCTTGGCGAAGGTCTCCTGGACCAGGTCCTCCGCGTCGGCCGGGTTCCGCGTCATCCGCATGGCCGCGCCGTAGAGCTGGTCGAGATAGGGCAGCGCGTCCTGCTCGAAGCGGAGCGACCGCTCGGCGTCGGTCTCGCCGTCGGAGGTGCGGTCGAGGTCACCCTCGTGGCTCTCGGTCATCGACATCCAGGTTAGCCCGGCCTGCAAGCCGGTGCCGCTCTCGGCCGGCTCGGCCAGCGAGAAGCCGGCTGCCGCCTTCGCCGACCGGACCGTCAGTGCGAAGGGATGGAGCGGCGCGAGGTTCGGGGCCAGAGCCTGGAGCGTCGCGGTCATGTCTCCTACAACCGAACCGCGCGTCGGGGCATTCCGAGAAGCGCGCCGGGAAACCCCGACAAGCGCGTGCGCTCGGGGTCAGGCGGCGAGGTGGTGGGTGGTGGGGAGGATCTCGGTGTTGTCGTGGCGGTGGAATCGCCATCGGTGGTGCTCGCGGGTGATGGTGATGCGGCGGGCGTGGACGTGGTCGTGGTGGTGCCAGCAGAGGAGGATGCCTTTGTTGGTGTCGGTGGGGCCGTGGTGGGCGTACCACCACAGGTTGTGGTGGATCTCGCCCTCGCCGGGTGGGGCGGTGCAGTCGGGGTACTGGCAGTGCCGGTCGCGGGCGATGATCGCCCGGGTCTGGGCGGTGGTGTACAGGCGTTCCTCGCGGCCGACGTCCAGGGGTTGGGAGTCGGGGCCGAAGATGACCCGGTGCAGCGCGGAGGAGCAGGCCAGGCGGGCCAGGAGGGCGTGCGGCAGGGGGGTGCCGTCGGCCAGGGTCGCGGGGTCGGCGTCGACCATGGTGGTGGTGTCGTAGTCGGTGGAGATCACCGTCCCGCACCCGCTCTGGCCGCACCCGCACCCGGCCGGGGCGGCCGGCGGGTGGAACGCGCTGCCCGCCCCACCGGCAGCCCCGGCAGCCCCAGCCCCGGTGGTGTCGCGGTGGTGGGGGCCGGTGGTGGTGAGGCGGTGGAGGGTCTCGAAGGGCACGATCACGCTCAGGTGGGGGCGGGTGCGGGCGTGGGGGCGCAGGGTCCCGGAGTCCAGGGCCAGGCGGGCGATGCCGGTCAGGGCCCCGGCGCGGCGCTGGGCCGGGGTGGCCGGGTCGGTGTGGGCCGGGGTGCCGGTCCGGGCGGTCAGGGCGGTGTTGAGGACCTCCCCGTTGGTCTCGGAGAGCCAGCCCTTGAGGGACCACCCGCCGGTGGTGCGGGAGAGGTAGAGCTCTTCCCGGTCGGTCTCGGCGCGGTAGCGCTCGTCCGCCGCGGCCGGGTCGGCCCGGATCGCCCACGCCTTGACCAGGTGGGTGAACGCGGACGCGTCCATGCCCTGGGCGTGGCCCAGGAGGAAGTCCTCACCGGTGTCGGGGTCCGCCAACCGCCCCCGCAGGGTGTCGGTGGTCAGGGCGTGGCGGACCAGGGCCGCGGCGTGGTCGGGGCTGACCCGCCCGGCGGCCAGCGCCGCCGCGGTGGCGGGCAGGTGGTCGCGCAGGGCCCGGGTCCGGGCCACCTCGACCCGGGCGGTGACGTCGGTACGCCCGGTCCGGGCGCGGTACCACGCGGGCAGCGACCGGGCCCCGTCGGCCGCCCACAGCCCGTGGGCGTCCACCGCCGCGAGGACCCGGCCCGCGAGGGCCTCGACCTGACGGCGCAGCCCCTCCACGACGGTGACCGCGTCCAGGACCTCCTGCCCCGCCGCGCCCAGCACGTCGACCTCGAGCACCGCCGCGACCTCGACCGCGACCCGCGCCAACCCCACCGACAACGACACCGGCCCAGACGACTCGGACGCGGCCGGCGCGGCCCCCGGGCGGCCGGCCTCGGACGAGACGCCGTCGGTGCCGTCGGTGCTCATCCACCCCACCCCTTCCCGGGTCCGGTCCCTCTCCTTCCCACCACGATATGGAACGCACGTTCGACACCGCAAGAGGTCCGACTCGTGTACTTCAATTTGTGGAAAACCGCGCCAATCCACAGGGCTTCCGCCGTGTCGTCGTCCGACCGCCGGCGGTAACCGTCACCTCTCCCCCGTCGGGTCGACGATCGAGCGGCCGATCAGGTCGCCGGCCGGCCGCTGGTGCGGTAGCAATGTGTTATGAGCCTCACACGTCTGGTCGCCCGGCCCCTGCTCGCCTCCGCCTTCATCGTCGACGGCGTCGACGCCGCGCTCCGTCCGGCAGGCCACGTCGCCAGGTTCAAGAAGGTCGCCCCCGCGATGGAGAGGGCCGGGCTCCCGCCCGTCCTCACCGCGGACGCCACCATGCTCACGCGCGCCGTCGGCGTCATCAGCGCACTGTCCGGCCTCATGCTCGCCACCGGCCGGAACCCCCGGTCTGCAGCGCTGACCCTGGCGGTCATCAACATCCCGCTGACGATCGTCAACAACCCCGCCTGGACCGCCCGATCGGCCGCCGAGCGCAAGGAACAACTCTCCGGGCTGCTGCGCGGAGCCGGGATCGCGGGCGGCCTCCTCCTCGCGGCCGCCGACCTGGCGGGCAGGCCCTCCCTCTCGTGGCGTTTCGCCAACGCCAAGGATCAGCGCGCCGAGCTCCGCGAGGTCAGGACCACGCTCAAGCAGCGGTACAAGAGCTGACCGCTGGTGCCTACCGGGCCACGGGCAGTCGGGCGTCCGCCCGGCCTCGGGAGACGGCACCGCCCACGTCGGCCCCGCGCACTACCCTCGCAACCATGACGACGCCTGTGGATCCCTGGCCCGCTCCCGTCGCCACGGGACCGCTCGACGCCGTTGTCGACGTCCCCGGCTCCAAGTCCCTCACGAACCGGTACCTGATCCTCGCGGCCCTTGCCGACGGGCCCACCGAGCTGGTGGCGCCTCTCCACTCCCGCGACTCGGCGCTCATGGTCGGTGCGCTCCGGGCGCTCGGCGTCTCCATCGAGGAGACCGGCGCGGACCTGCGCGTCACGCCCGCCCGGATGCGCGGGCCGGCCGACGTCGACTGCGGGCTGGCCGGCACCGTCATGCGTTTCGTCCCGGCGCTGGCCGTCCTCGCCGACGGCGACGTCCGACTCGATGGTGACCCGCGGGCCCGACAGCGCCCCATGGGGCCCGTCGTCCGGGCGCTGCGCGATCTCGGTGCGCGTGTCGACAGCGCGACGGACCCGGGCGGAGACGCCGTCCTGCCGATGACCGTTCACGGCGCCGGTTCCCTGCCAGGCGGCGCGGTCGACGTCGACGCCTCCGGGTCGAGCCAGTTCGTCTCAGCCCTGCTCCTCGCCGCACCCGCCTACGACGCCGGTATCGACCTCCGGCACACCGGGGCCACCCTGCCGTCGCTGCCGCACGTCGCCATGACGGTGGCCCTGCTGCGCGAGCGCGGGGTGCGCGTCGACGAGCTCACCGAGGAGGGTTCTCCGGCCGGCGGGACGAACGAGTGGGCACCCACGCGGTGGCGGGTCCATCCCGGACCGGTCAGGGGCGGGCGCATCGTCGTCGAGCCCGACCTGTCCAACGCCGGCCCGTTCCTCGCGGCCGCCCTGGCGGCCGGTGGCACCGTGCGGGTGCCCCGCTGGCCCGCCACCACCACCCAGGCGGGCGACGGGCTCCGTGACCTCCTGGCCCGGATGGGTGCCCGGGTGCACCTCGAGAACGGGACGCTGAGCGTGACCGGCCCCGCCGACGGACGGATCCTGGGCCTGGACGCGGACCTGCACGACGTCGGCGAGCTCGCCCCCACGATCGCCGCCCTGTGCGCCCTCGCCGTCACGCCGTCACGGCTGCGCGGCATCGCGCACCTGCGGGGCCACGAGACCGACCGCCTCGCGGCGATCGTCGCGGAGATCGGCCGGCTGGGCGGTCGGGCCCGCGAGACGGCGGACGGCGTCGAGATCGACCCGTCGCCGTTGCACGGCGCCGAGCTGGAGACGTACGCCGACCACCGGATGGCCACCTTCGCCGCGATCATCGGGCTGCGGGTACCGGGGGTGCGGGTCCGTGACGTCGCCACGACCGCCAAGACGCTGCCCGACTTCACCGGCATGTGGCACGGGATGCTCGTCGGATGAGGACCCGCTGATGGCCCGGGACACCGGCACCGACGACGACCGCGTCCGGGTGCGGCCGAACCCCCGCGGGAACCGGCCCCGGACCAAGAACCGTCCGGACCACGCCGACGCCGTGGGCGCGATGGTCCTCGGCGTCGACCGGGGGCGCTACCACCTCCTCACGGACGACGGCACACGCGTCACAGGGATGAAGGCGCGCGAGCTCGGCCGGGGGGCCCGGACCGCCGTCGTCGTCGGCGACCGGGTGGGCGTGGTCGGCGACGTCTCCGGCCGCAAGGACTCCCTCGCGCGCATCGTCCGGCTCGAGGACCGGACGGCGGTCCTGCGCCGCTCGGCGGAGGACGGCGACGCCCCCGGGGTCGAGCGCGTCATCGTCGCGAACGCGGACCAGCTGGTCATCGTCACGGCACTGGCCGACCCCGAGCCACGCCCACGCATGGTCGACCGCACGCTCGTCGCCGCCTACGACGCGGGGATGGAGCCGGTCCTGTGCCTCACCAAGGCGGACCTGGCCGACCCCGGACCGTTCCTCGCCCAGTACGAGGCTCTCGACGTCACCGCGCTGGTCACCTCGATCGTCGGGGACGAGATCCGTGGGCTCGACGCCCTGCGCGACCGCCTGACGGGGCGGGTCTCCGTACTCATCGGGCACTCGGGGGTGGGCAAGTCGACGCTGGTCAACGCCCTGGTGCCCGACGCCTTCCGCGCCACGGGCGTGGTCAACGTCGTCACCGGACGCGGCCGGCACACCTCCTCGTCCGCCGTCGCCCTGCCCCTGCCCGGCGGCGGGTGGGCGATCGACACCCCGGGGGTGCGTTCGTTCGGCCTGAGCCACGTCGGCGCGGACGACCTGCTGCGTGGTTTCGCCGACCTCGCCCAGGTCGCCGCGCAGTGCCCGCGTGGGTGCAGCCATGCCGAGGACGCCCCCGACTGCGCCCTCGACGAGTGGGTGCGGAGCGGCTCGGCCGGGGACGCGGGCCGCGCCAGGCTGGACTCGTTCCGACGTCTCCTCGCCGCACGCTCCGGCGCCGCGGAGGCCTGACCGGCCGAACCGCGTGGGCGCGGTACGGTGCCAGCCATGCAGCAAGCCGCGAGCCGCTACACCGACGACCTGCGCCTCGCGCACGTCGTCGCTGACCAGGTCGACGGGCAGACCATGTCCCGGTTCGGCGCGCAGGACCTCCGGGTGGAGTCCAAGCCCGACCTCACCCCCGTCTCGGACGCCGACCGCAGCGCCGAGGAGATCGTCCGGGCGCAGCTCGCCCGGACCCGGCCGCGCGACTCGGTGCTCGGGGAGGAGTTCGGCACCACCGGTCACTCGTCGAGGCAGTGGGTCATCGACCCCATCGACGGGACGAAGAACTTCGTCCGGGGCGTGCCCGTCTGGGCCACGCTCATCGGGCTGGTCGAGGACGGCGAGGTCGTCCTCGGAGTGGTCTCCGCACCGGCGCTGAACCGGCGCTGGTGGGCGGCGCGGGGCTCCGGCGCCTGGACGGGCCGGTCGCTCTCCGCGGCGCGTCAGCTGCACGTCTCCGCCGTCGGCGACCTGGCCGACGCCTCCCTCAGCTACTCCTCGCTCGACGGGTGGGCGGACCGGGGCAGCCTGCGCGCGTTCCTCGGCCTGGCCCAGAACGTGTGGCGCACCCGCGCCTACGGCGATTTCTGGTCGTACATGCTCGTGGCCGAGGGGGCGGTCGACATCGCCTGCGAGCCGGACCTCGAGCTGTACGACATGGCGGCCCTCGTCCCGATCGTCACCGAGGCGGGCGGGCGGTTCACCAGCCTCGAAGGCGTGGACGGACCCTGGGGCGGCAGCGCGGTCGTGACGAACTCCCTCCTCCACGAGGCGGTCCTCGCCGAGCTGGCCTCCCAGGAGGACTGAGCCGCCCGAGGACCGGGCGTCCCCCGCCGTGTCACTCGGCGTCGATGTCGGTGGGTCGGGTTAGCGTCACGAACATGCGGATCCTCCACACCTCCGACTGGCACCTGGGCCGCACCCTGCACGGGGTGGACCTCGGTGTCCACCACGAGGCGTTCCTCGAGCACCTCGTCCAGGTGGTGCGCGACGAGGCGGTCGACGCCGTCGTGGTCGCCGGTGACGTGTACGACCGTGCCGTCCCCCCGGTCGGGTCGGTGGAGCTGCTCTCCGAGACCCTCGCCCGGCTGACTGAGGCCGCCCACGTCGTCCTCACCCCCGGCAACCACGACTCCGCCGCCCGGCTCGGGTTCGGGGCCGCGATGTTCCGCAACCGGCTGTCGGTTCGCTCGCGCGTGGCGGAGATCGGCACGCCGGTCACCCTGCCCGACCGTGACGGCGACGCCGGGGCGTACGTCTACCCCTTGCCCTACCTCGACCCCGACATGGCCCGCGACCACCTCGCCGACGACGGACCGGACGGTCGGGCCGTCCGGCCGGCACGGTGCCACGAGGCGGTGACGTCCGCCGCCGTGCGGCGCGTGCAGACGGACCTCGCGCCGCGCCGCTCCTCGGACGGGCGGCGCGTCCCGGCCGTCCTCCTGGCGCACGCGTTCGTCACCGGCGGGGACGTGAGCGAGTCCGAGCGCGACATCCGGGTGGGCGGGGTGGACAGCGTCCCCTCGGGCGTCTACGGGCCGCTCGGCAGCCTGGACTACGTCGCCCTGGGCCACCTCCACGGACCCCAGCGCGTGGGCCGTGAGGGGACCGACCCGGTCATGCGCTACGCCGGGTCGCCGCTGGCCTTCTCCTTCTCCGAGCAGCACCACCGCAAGTCGACGACGCTGGTCGACCTCGGTCCCGACGGTGTCCGCGACGTCCGGCTGCTCGAGGCGCCGGTCCCGCGCCGGCTCGGTGACGTCACGGGCACGATGAGCGAGCTGCTCTCCCGCGCCTACGACGACCGTGCCGACCACTGGCTACGGGTCACCGTGACCGACGACGCCCGGCCGGAGCACCTGTGGGCGACGGTCACCCGACGGTTCCCCCACGCCCTCGTGGTCCAGCACCGGCCCGCGCGGCTCCTGGAGACCTCGGGCCCGAGCGCCGTCACCGCCGCGCAGGACCCGCTCGAGGTCGCCGCCCAGTTCCTCCTCACCGCCGGGGGCCGCGCCCCGGAGGAGGCCGAGCTGGAGGTCCTGCGCCGGGCCTACGAGTCCGTCCTGGCCGGGGATCGGAGCGCCTGATGCGCATCCACCGCCTCGTCCTGGAGGCCATCGGTCCCTTCCCCGGCCGTCACGAGATCGACTTCGACGCCCTGGCCACCTCGGGGCTGTTCCTTCTCGAGGGGCCGACCGGTGCCGGCAAGTCCACCGTGATCGACGCCGTCGTCTTCGCCCTCTACGGCAAGGTCGCGGGCGCCGAGGCCTCCGACGACCGGCTCCACTCCGACTTCGCCGGTCCCGAGGCGGAGCCGTCCGTCGAGCTGACCTTCTCGACGGCTGCCGGCATCTTCCGGATCTGGCGCTCACCCGCCTACCTTCGGCCCAAGAAGCGCGGGGGCGGCTTCACGCAGCAGAACGCCCGGGCTCGGCTCTGGCGTCTCGTGGCGGTCGGCGACGAGGGTGAGCCGGTCTCCGCCCACGTCCAGGAGGTCGGGACGGAGCTGAGCCGGATCGTCGTCCTCGACCGGGCGCAGTTCACCCAGACCGTGGTCCTCCCACAGGGCCAGTTCGCGTCGTTCCTGCGGGCACGTCCGGAGGACCGCCGCACCGTCCTGCAGGACGTCTTCGGCACCGAGGTCTACGAGCAGCTCCAGCGCACGCTCGCCGAGATGGCACGCGACACGCGGGCGGCGGTCGAGCGGGCCCGCGCCGAGGTCCTGGCCTCGGCTCGCTCCTTCGCCGAGGCCGCCCTGCACGTCACAGCGGCCCGCCAGGAGACCGGTGCCGGCCACGAGGAGGAGGAGCCCCGTCACGCAGTGCCGGCCGAGGACGAGACGACCCGCCGTGTGCTGGACGCCGCCGCCGGGATGGACCACCGGGCGCTGTGCCGGATCACCGCGGAGAAGCGCTCGTCCGCCCGGAGACTCGTGGACGTCTCGGCGGCGCTGCGCACGCAGACGCGGGTCGCCGAGGAGCGTGCGAGGACGCGGCTCCACGCCGAGGAGCAGCTCGCCCGCCTCGTGGAGCGCCGGCGCGAGCTCCTGGCCGAGCAGGAGGGGCTCGCCGCACGGGACGGGGCCGTGAGGAGCGCCGCTGCCCGGCTCGGCCTCGCCGGTCGCGCCGCCGCGGTCGCGCCCGTGCTGGATCTGTTCGACCGGGCACGCCGCAGCCTCGTGGAGGCGGACGAGGCGTGCGAACGTCTCGACCTGGGCCCCGACGCCGACCTGGCCTCTCTCGACGACGTCGACGACCTTCGCGCCGCCCACGACGCCGTCACCGCGGAGCTGGGCTCGCTCTCGGCACTGGTGACGCTGGAGGACGGCCTCGCTGCCCGCGGAACCGGTCTGTCCGACGCCCGAGCGCAGCACGAGGCCGACACACTGGCCTACGCCCGCGCGCAGGACCGGCTCGACCAGCGCCCTGCCGCACGCGAGCTGCTCGTCGAGACCCTGAGCGCCTTCCGGGACGCAGGGGCGACCCACGCCGAGGCGCAGGCGGCCGCGACGAACGCACGCGCCCGGCTCACCGCCGCGACCGAGGCCGCCGACCGGTCACGCGACCTCGCCGCGGCGGAGGCCGAGATGGCCGACCGAGCGGTCGCGGCGGTCCGTGCCGCCGACGCGGAGCACACGGCACGGCGTCGGTGGGTGGCCGGCATGGCGGGCGCGTTGGCGCGCGAGCTCGTACCGGACGCGGCCTGCCCGGTGTGCGGGTCGAGCGAGCACCCCGCCCCGGCGGAGCTCTCGCCCGAGCACGCCACCGAGGACGAGGTCGAAGCGGCCACGGCGGTCCGGGAAGCCGCTGACGAGGTTCTCGTCCGCGCCCGGACACGCGTCGCCGGTCTGCGTGAGCAGCTGGCCGGCTTGCACCATCTCGCGGGAGGCCTGGACGTCGCTGCCGCACGGAGCGGGCTCGAGGATGCGGAGCGGGCCGCGGCGGACGCTAAGGCCGCCATCTACCGCTCGGCCGAGCTCGAGCAGGAGCTGGCGGACCACGACGCGGAGACCGCCCGCCTCACCGCGGAGCTCGGCAAAGTGCAGTCCGCGCTCGCCGTCGAGACCGAGCGGCTCGAGCAGCTCGCCGCCCGCCTGCGCGAGGACCAGGCACGGTGTGCGCTCGCCTGCGGCCCGGCCGGTTCGGTCGCTGAGCGAGCACGGGCGCTCGAGCGTCGCGCCACGGCCGCACTGGCCCTCCTCGACGCCATCCTCGAGCGGCGCAGCGCCACCGCCGCGCGGGACGACGCACTCGCCCAGCTGGCGAGGGCACTGTCGGAGACGGGGCTCCCCGACGCCGAGACAGCGCGCCGCGGCGCGCTCCCGGCCGACGAGCGGACCCGGCTCGAGCAGTCCGTGCGTCGCCACGAGAGCGCGGTCGAACGGGTGAGCGCCGAGCTCGCCGAGCCGGCCGTGAGCAGTCTCACGGGCAACGAGCGGCCGGACGTCGAGGCTGCCGCAGCGGCCCACGCCGCCGCGATGGCGGACCTCGCCGACGCCGCGGCCGCCGCCCGCGAGGCCGAGCTCACCGCCACCCGCGTCACCGACGCCGCGCACCGACTCGAGACGGACCTTGCCGCCCACACGCGTGACGTGGAGCAGGCCGCTCCCCTCCTGCGCACCGCGGCGCTGACGAACGCCACCGACATGACCGACATGACGCTGGCCACCTATGTGCTGGTGCGCCGGTTCGAGGACGTCGTCGCCGCGGCCAACGACCGCCTGGCGGAGATGTCGGACGGCCGATACTCGCTCGAGCGCATCGACGAGCGCGAGGGTGGTCAGCGCTCGCGCCGCGCGGGCCTCGGCCTCCAGGTGCAGGACCACGTCACCGAGACCCCCCGCGACCCGCGCACCCTCTCGGGCGGCGAGACGTTCTACGTCTCGCTGTGCCTGGCCCTCGGCCTCGCGGACGTCGTGCGGGCCGAGGCCGGCGGCGTCGAGCTCGGCACGCTGTTCGTCGACGAGGGGTTCGGCTCGCTCGACCCGGCCACCCTCGACGCGGTCATGGCCGAGCTGGGCCGGCTCCGGGAAGGCGGCCGTGCCGTCGGGATCGTCTCGCACGTCACCGAGCTCAAGGACCGGATCCCCGAGCGCATCGAGGTCCGGCGCACCCCGGACGGGGCGTCGACGCTGCGGGTGCGCTGCTAGGCGGAGAGGTCACGGCGGAGGTCCGCCAGCTCGACCACGTCGAACCACAGGAGGTCGCGCTCGGCGGCCCGCTCGAGCGCCTCCTCGTCACCACCCGCCGCGGCCCGGACGTCCTGCTCGGCCTCCGGCTCGTCGACGAGGATCGCGACGACCGCGGACCAGTCCACCGGCTCGACGACCTCGACCGCCGTGGGGAGCTGCTCCTCGCCCAGCACCTCCGGCACCAGGACGGCGGAGTCCGGCAGGTCGGCGACGATCACCACCCTGCGCGGCGCGACATGGCCGCCCGCGAGGGGTGTGCCGGACGCGAGCAGTGTGACGGACTCGTCCGCGGCGGCAAGGGTCGCCACCATCTCCAGGCCCTCGTCGTCCTCCTCGGGGAGCTCGGCGCGCAACGCCGTCGTGACCGCGTGGGCCCATCGCGGCGTGAGGCCGGACCGCAGGTCGGCAGAGGTGGCGGGCAGGTACAGACGCATGGTCACAGTGTGGCGCGATCGGCGCTCAGCGGCTCCGCGCCATGCGGAGCAGCCCGAACCGGGCCCGAGGTCGCGGCCGGCTCTCCCCCGCCAACCGGCGGGCGAGCTGCTCGAGGGCGAGCCGGGCGGCCGAGCTAGGGGCCACCTCGGCCAAGGTCCTGCCCTGGAGGAGCGCCCGGTCCGTCGCCGGCCGGTCGTCGGGGACGATCACGGCGTCCGTCACCCCACCGAACCGGGCGAGCGCCTCCTGGACGGCCTCGTCCGGGGCCGGTCCCGCCGCGGAGGCGCGCAGCCGGTTCACCACGACGACCCGTTCGGGCGGCTGCACACCGGCCTCCGTCAGCTGGCCGAGGGCCATGACGAGCCGCCGCATCCCCACCGGCTCCCCGGAGCCGACCACCACGACGACGTCCGCGGCACCCAGCGCGGACGTGGCGGCCTGGTGCCGGCGCGGCCCATAGGTCTGGTCCGCGCCCGCAGCCTCGTCCAGCCCCGGTCCCAGGTCGACCACGGTGACGTCGGCGATCTCGCGGGCCACCTCCCAGAGCACGTCGAGAGCGGCCGCGGGAAGCTCGCGCCACCTGTCCGCCCGCGTCAGACCCGTGAGGACGCGCATCCCGGGCTCGACCCTGGGACACAGGGACAGCAGCGTCGGGGCGTCGAGCCGCCCGTGAGAGGCGTGGCGTGCCACGGCGGCCACCGCTGACGAGTCGTCGAGGAGGCCCAGCGTCTGGGTGACCGAGGGGGCTTCGGTGTCGGCGTCGACCAGGAGCGCTGACCTGCCGAGCAGCGCGAGCTCCGCGGCGAGGGAGACCGCGACAGTCGTACGCCCCGGAGCGCCGGGCGGGCCCCACACGGCGACGAGGCGCCCGGGTGGGCGCACGTCCGGGACTGCCAACGGACTGTCGACGGGCGGCGGGGACGCCCGACCGGGGGTACCGACCTCGGTACCAACCGCGCCGTCCGGCTCGGGGTCCGGGCGCTCTCGCGCCCGGGCGCCCGTCGCGTGGACGGTCCCGCCGCCGGGTGGGGCGGCACTCGGCGCGTCCCCGGTGCCGTGACCGTCGGGAGCCCCTCCGGAGCCGCGGCCGCGCACCGTCCGGTCGAGGACCGCGGCCACGAGCGCGTCGGTGCTCGTCACGACCTCCGTGGCACCGAGCGCGGCGCAGCGCTCGAGCTCCTCCGGCGCCGCCACGAGGATGCAGTCGACCCCCGCCGCACGCAGTCCCGTCACGGCCGGCCGGTCGACCCCGGGCAGGTCGGCTGCCAGGACGGCGAGCTCGCCGAGACCCGCCACGGCCGCGGCCAGCACCTCCGGGACGTCGGCGCAGCGCCGGACGACCCGCGTCCCGCTGCCCGGCGCATCCAGACGGCGGACCACGTCGGTCTCCTCCGGGCCGGTCAGGGCGACGAGGACCCCGATCACGCCCCGCCGTCCGTCCCTGCCGGTCCGGTCGCCCCGTCGGTGGGCACCGCCACGTCCGACGGCTCACCGCCGAACGTCGGAACGACGACGAGGTGGCCGTCCCCGGGCAGCGCCGCCAGCACCTGAGGGAGGTCGAGCCGCGGGACGAGCAGCTCCACCGACACGCCGGTGCCCCCGGTGAACATGGACTCGTCCTCGACGACGTCGGAGACGACGAGGTCGGCCGCCAGCAGCGACGGCTCCGCGGGTTCGTCCTCGCCGAGCCCGCTCACGGGCGGTGGTGGGGCCAGCCAGAGGTCGACCACGGAGCCGGCCGCGAGGTCCGCCGGGACCGACGCGTCCAGCGGCACGACGACCGGGCGCGCGTCGACCTCGTCGGAGAGCCCGAGCGCGCTTCGCGGCACGAGCTCGCCCGCCCCCACGGTCCGGACCGCGACTGCTCCGTCGGGCAGGGCGGCGTCCGCCCGCAGGTAGAGGCTCTCCTGCGCCCCCAGCCTCACCTCCTGCACGACGAGCGCCGACGCGTCCAGGGACTGCCCCGGCGTGACGGCCTCGCGGGTGGCGTAGACCTCGACCGTGTCGGCCGCGTCGCGCACCGCCCAGGTTCCCAGAGCCACCGAGGCGGCGACGAGCAGCACCCCGACCCCGAGCCGCGGGTCACGCCAGGTGGGGCGGCGCAGTCGCCGCACCGCGTCATCGTGCACCATCGTCGTCCCCCTCGCCGTCGACCACGGCCCATCGTGCCCGTTGATGCCTGGTGGTGCCGTCAGATGTCCACAGCTGCCCCGGGATGCGCCGGGATGCGCGTTGACGGTGGGATGATGTGGACATGGCGCAACGCTTCCTCACCCTCGCTGACGTCGCCGAGGAGCTCGCCGTCTCCGTGGCGCAGGTCCGGGTCCTCGTCCGCTCCGGCGAGCTCCCCGCGATCCAGGTGGGTGGCCGCAACCAGTGGCGGGTGGAGATCTCCTCGCTGGAGGAGTACATCCAGCAGCAGTACGCGCGCACCCGCGAACGGATCGAGACCGGGCGCGTCATGGATGACTCACCGACAGCAACGACGTCAGGGTCAGACTGACCAGCTCCTCCCCGCGCACCGAGGGGCGCTGCGGGCGCAGGTCGACGTGGTCGGCCCCGACGCGCTCGAGCCAGCCGGTGTAGCGGCCGGCGTCGCTGCTGACCTGCACGAGGGCCTCCGATCGCGCCAACCCCCGCAGCACGTGGGTGATCCGCAGCCGCGACTCCGCCACACCGGCCTCGGGCGCGGCCCGACCGAGCGGCCATGCCATCGCGACCGCGTCCACCGGGACCACGGTGCGCCGATCGCCCTCCGCGAGCAGGAACCACTGCGGGGCGGCGTCCAGCACGCGTCCGTGCAGGCCGTCGCCTGACCGCAACCGCACCCGCAGGTCCGAGCCGGTCCGCGCGCGGATCCGGTCGGACAGACGCACCGTCCCGACCTCTGCCTCGGCCAGCTCGACGACCTGGAGGTCTTGCTCCTCGCGCGCGGCGGCGTCGTACTGGCTCTGGAGGTCCTGGAAGAGCGTTTCCCACCGCACGTTGTGCACCGTAGGGCACTTCGGACACCGGGTGGTCCGATTTGAGTGCACACGTCGTCCCAGATGGGAGCCCTGTCGTCCACAGATCCGCCGCCAAGGCTTTACGCCGGGCCCCCACTGCGGTACACCTAACGTCATCAAAACGCATCAAACAGCACTATTCTTGATCCACGACCATCACTGGGAAGGACGGAGGACGCATGGGTCTGGAAGCAGGGTCCGTCCGGACCGGCGCCACCAGGGCGGCAGAGAGGGGGTCCGTCCGGAGCGGTACCGCCCGCGGCGGCGCTGCGGCGGCGGTCACCGTGCCCCTCGCCCTCGTGGGCTCCGCGCTGGCGACCTCGACCCTGACCCTCCACGCGCGCGAGCTGGCGGCCGCACTCCTCGCAACCGCCCCTCTCCGGAGCTCCGACGTGCCGGACGTGGTCGCCCTCGCCATGGTGCTCGTCGGTGCGGTGGTCGCCGGCTGGTACCTCCTCAGCGCGCTGACCGCGGCCGCGCTGCTGCTCATGCGGGGCCGCGGTCGCGCGTCGATCCGGCTCCAGGCGTCGCTCACGCGCTGGGGCGCCCCAGCGCTGCGTCGAGCGTTCGCCACCACAGCGGTGGCGTCCATGGGCTTGGGCGTGGCCGTCAGCACGAGCGCCCTGGCCGCCCCGACCGACGGCCCGTCGAGCACGGTCGACGTGCCGGCCGTGTCGGCAGAGCAGGTCGACCCGGTGCCGGCCGATCTGGGCTGGGGAGCGCCGGCGCCGTCGCGGCCGGACGAGCGCGCCCCCGCCCCGTCCCGCACCCCCGCCGTCCTAGCCGACGCTCCCGCCGCACCGGCGGGGAGCACCCCTGCACCGAGGGCGACCAGCGCGGCACCGGGGGCGTCCGACCCCGGAGGTCCGGACGAGCCAGCCCGCCCGACCTCGACGTCCGCTCCTCGGCCGGACGAGGCGCCGTCCGCGACGTCCGAGAAGGCCTCCGAAGGGGCCGGCTCACCTGTCCCTGCCCACCCCGCTGCTGCGTCCACCGGAGCGCCGGTCGCGAGAACCGCGACCGAGCCACTGGCCTCACAAGGCGCACCAGCTGCACCGCGCGCACCAGCCCCGCCGGGCGCACCAGCCGCACCCGGCACACAGACCGGCGTCGGCGAGGGCCCCGCCTCCGTGCCGGGTCCCGCGACCGGCGCGGACGCCCGCAGGGCGACGCCCACCCGCGGCGGCGAGGTCGCGCACCTGGTGCGGGCCGGGGACTCCCTGTGGAGCGTCGCCGCCGGACACCTCGGGGCGGGCGCGAGCGACGCAGAGGTGGCCGCCGCCTGGCCGCGCTGGTACCGCGACAACCTCGCGACCATCGGTCCTGACCCAGACCTCATCCATCCCGGCCAGCTGCTCCAGGCCCCGACCGAGGAGATCCCATGAGTACACCGACCGTCACCCGGCCCCCCACGGCGGGCGAACCGCACCGCGCGGTCCGACGGCCTCCGCACGGCCTGGCCGCCACCGACGTGCCCCGGACGTCCTCCGCCCGCCCGTGGGACCGGGTCCGGTTCACCGGCCCGGCACCGGCGCGGGCATCGCAGGACCCGCCGGGCGAGCCGGGCGAGCTTCCCGATCCTCAGCAGTGGGCAGGGGCGCTCGTACGGTCCGCCGTCGAGGCCCTGCTCGGCGTCCGGCCGACGGCGCAGCTGGCTCGCTGGCTCAGCGCGGAGCTGTACGACTCCCTCGCCCGCCGGGCGGGCCTGGCGGTGCGGGTGCTGGGACGTCCGGCAGTCGCACGTCGCGCCATGGTGCGGCGGGTCCACGTGTGCGAGGTGGGACCCGGGACGGTCGAGGCCTCGGTGGTGGTCCACGACGGCGAGCGTGTGCGAGCGGCCGCGGTGCGGCTCGAGGCGCACCGCGGCCGCTGGCGGGCCACCGCCCTGGAGATCGGCTGACCGGCTACAGGTTCCGGAACATCTGGTCGAACGACGGCACGTCACCGTAGAGGTCCGCCGGTCCCGCGTTCTCGCGGGCAGCGACCATCTCCGCGAGCTCCCGGCCGGCCCGGCCGATCCGGTTCGGCAGGGGGTTGACGGTGTCCGTCTCGCCGGCCCAGTCCGCCGTGGCCGCGAAGACGGACGTCGTCGCAACGTCGGCCCGCAGGTAGGTCAGCAGCGGACGGACCGAGTACTCCAGCGCGAGCGAGTGGCGCGCGGTGCCACCGGTGGCGCCCAGCAGGACGGGCATCCCGACGAGAGCGTCCTTGTCGATGACGTCGACGAACGACTTGAACAGGCCCGAGTACGTCGTGGTGAAGATCGGGGTGACCGCGACGAGACCGTCCGCCCGGGTCACCTTCTCCATCACCTCGGCCAGTGCCCCGGTCGCGAAGCCGGTGAGCATCGTGTTGACGATCTCGTGCGCGACGTCCCTCAGCTCGACGGTCTCGACCGTCGCGGTGATCCCGCGGGCGGCGAGCTCGGTGACGGTGGCGCCGGCCAGGCGGTCCGCCAGCATCCGGGTGGAGGACGGCCGGCCGAGGCCCGCCGAGACGACGACGATGGTGCGCTCGGTCATGAGTGATCCTGCTTCCCGGTCCGTGCTCTCACAGCCCGAACGCGGCGCCGGCGCGGTCCGCGGCCTCGGTGTCGTCCTCGGCGGTCTTGCCGGTCCACCTGTCGTCACCGGCGACGTGGCCACCGGCGGTGGCGCCCGCCTGGCGCGCCTTCACGACGCGCTCGGCGTGGGTCGGGGGGCCGGACGGGACGTCGGCGGGCCGGGTTGCCTCGTTCTCCTTGCGCAGTGCCGGGACGATGTCCTCGGCGAGGATGTCGATCTGCTCCAGCACGGTCTTGAGCGGCAGGCCGGCGTGGTCGATGAGGAACAGCTGACGCTGGTAGTGCCCGACCGCGTCCTTCATCGCCGCGTAGCGGTCGATGACCTCTTGCGGGGAGCCCACCGTCAGGGGGGTCTCGGCGGTGAAGTCCTCCATCGAGGGCCCGTGCCCGTAGACCGGGGCGTTGTCGAAGTAGGGCCGGAACTCGGCCTTGGCCTGCTGGGAGCTCTTCCGGGCGAAGAACTGCCCACCCAGACCCACGATCGCCTGGTCCGCCCGGCCGTGGCCGTAGTGCTCGAACCGCTCCCGGTAGTACTGGACCATCCGCTTGGTGTGGGACATCGGCCAGAAGATGTTGTTGTGGAAGAACCCGTCACCGTAGTAGGCCGCCTGCTCGGCGATCTCCGGGGACCGGATCGAGCCGTGCCACACGAACGGGGCCACACCGTCCAGCGGCCGGGGGGTGGCGGTGAAGCCCTGCAGCGGGGTCCGGAACTTCCCCTGCCAGTCCACCACCTCCTCCTCCCACAGCCGGCGCAGGAGGGCGTAGTTCTCGATGGCGAGGTTGATGCCCTGCCGGATGTCCTTGCCGAACCACGGGTAGACCGGCCCGGTGTTGCCCCGGCCCATCATGAGGTCCATCCGCCCGCCCGAGATGACCTGCAGCATCGCGTAGTCCTCGGCGATCTTCACCGGGTCGTTCGTCGTGATGAGCGTCGTCGCGGTCGACAGGACGATGTTCTTCGTCCGCGCCGCGAGGTAGCCCAGCATCGTCGTCGGCGAGGACGCCACGAACGGCGGGTTGTGGTGCTCACCCGTGGCGAAGACGTCCAGCCCCGCCTGGTCCGCGTGCTCGGCGATCGTGAGGATCGACCGGACCCGCTCGGTGTCGTCCGGGGTCCGACCCGTCCTCGGGTCGGTCGTGACGTCACTGACGGTGAAGATCCCGAACTGCATGATCGCGCCTCCCACTTCGATGCACCTGCATGTTCGTGTCCGTCAACGACGACCCCGGTGCGGCTATTCCCTCCCCGACGACGACGGCCCGCACCTGCGCGGGGCAGGTGCGGGCCCCGTCGGTCATCGTCCTCAGTGGCGCTTCTTGGCCGCCTTGGCGGCCGCACGGCGGGCCTCACGGTTCGCGCCGCCGCTCTCGCTGCCGGCGCCGTCGCCCTGCGGGTCGCCGTCGAGCGCGGACGCCGTGTACGTGAGGTTCGTCGGCCGCTCCGGGGGCTCGAGGCCGAGCAGGTCCGGCGCGGCGGCCGGCGCAGCGGCGGGGGCCGGCTCCGCCCGGTCCGTCGGCGCAGCTGCCGGGGCGGCGGAGCCGCCGCCTGCCGGCGCCGCGCCGGGTGCGAGCACCGGGCGGCCGGTGGGCTGACCCGGCGCCGACGTCGCGGTCGCCGCGGCCGACGTCGCGGTGACGACGGGTCCACCCTCGCCGGTCGCCTCCTGACGCTTGACCTCAAGGTTGAACAGGTACTGGACGGACTCCTCCTTGATGGCCTCGTTCATGGCCTGGAAGAGCTGGAACCCCTCGCGCTGGTACTCCACGAGCGGGTCGCGCTGGGCCATGGCCCGCAGCCCGATTCCCTCCTTGAGGTAGTCCATCTCGTAGAGGTGCTCGCGCCACTTGCGGTCGAGGACGGACAGCACGACGCGCCGCTCGAGCTGGCGCATGACCTCCTCGCCGAGCTCGGCCTCGCGTGCCTCGTAGGCGAGGTGGATGTCGGAGCGCAGCTCCTCCACCAGCATCTCGGGGGTGACGCGGGTGGCGTTGCCCGCCTCCTCGACGACCTCCTCAGGAGTGATCGAGACCGGGTAGACGTTCTTCAGCTCCGTCCACAGCGCGTCCAGGTCCCAGCTCTCCGGGTTCCCACCGGCGGTGTGCTCCTCGACCAGCCCGGTGACGACGTCGTCGAGGAAGCCCACGACCTGGTCCTCGAGGTCCTCACCGTGCAGGACGCGCCGGCGCTCCTCGTAGACGACCTCGCGCTGGCGGGACATCACGTCGTCGTACTTGAGGACGTTCTTGCGGATCTCGAAGTTGCGCGCCTCGATCTGGCCCTGCGCCGACGCGATGCCCTTGGAGACGAACTTGTGCTCGAGCGGCATGTCGTCGGGGTAGGAGGCGCCGTCCATGACCCGCATGGCCAGCCCGGAGTTGAACAGGCGCATGAGGTCGTCCTCGAGGGAGAGGTAGAACCGCGACTCGCCGGGGTCGCCCTGCCGGCCCGACCGACCGCGCAGCTGGTTGTCGATCCGCCGCGACTCGTGCCGCTCGGTCCCCAGGACGTAGAGGCCGCCCAGCGCGACCACCTCGTCGTGCTCGGCGGCGACGGCCTTCTTGGCCGCCTCCAGCGCCTCGGGCCAGGCCGCCTCGTACTCCTCCGGCGTCTCGGCCGGGTCGAGCCCCTTGGCCTTGAGCGCCTGGACGGCGATGAACTCCGCGTTGCCGCCGAGCATGATGTCCGTGCCTCGGCCGGCCATGTTGGTGGCGACCGTGACCGCGCCCTTGCGTCCGGCCATCGCGACGACGGCGGCCTCACGGGCGTGCTGCTTGGCGTTGAGGACCTCGTGGCCGATGCCGCGCTCCTTGAGCTGGGCGGAGAGGATCTCGGACTTCTCCACGCTCGTCGTGCCGAGGAGCACCGGCTGGCCCTTGGCGTGACGCTCGGCGACGTCCTCGACGATGGCGGTGTACTTCTGGGTGACGCCCTTGTAGACCAGGTCGGACTGGTCCTTGCGCACCATCGGCCGGTTGGTCGGGATGGGCACCACGCCGATCTTGTAGGTGCTGGAGAACTCCGCAGCCTCGGTCTCCGCGGTACCGGTCATGCCCGAGAGCTTGCCGTAGAGGCGGAAGTAGTTCTGCAGGGTGATCGTGGCGAGCGTCTGGTTCTCGGCCTTGATGACCACGCCCTCCTTCGCCTCGATGGCCTGGTGCATGCCCTCGTTGTAGCGGCGGCCCGCCAGGACGCGGCCGGTGTGCTCGTCGACGATGAGGACCTCACCACGGTCGACGATGTAGTCCTTGTCCCGCTTGAACAGCTCCTGGGCCTTGATGGCGTTGTTGAGGAAGCCGATGAGGGGGGTGTTGAGGGACTCGTAGAGGTTCTCGATGCCGAGGTAGTCCTCGACCTTCTCGATCCCCGGCTCCAGCACACCGACGGTGCGCTTCTTCTCGTCGACCTCGTAGTCCTTCTCCCGCTCGAGCCGCCGCACGAGGCGGGCGAACTCGGCATACCACTTGTTCGCGTCCCCGGAGGCCGGCCCGGAGATGATGAGCGGCGTCCTGGCCTCGTCGATGAGGATGGAGTCGACCTCGTCGACGATGGCGAAGTTGTGGCCGCGCTGGACGAGCTCGGCGGTCGACCAGGCCATGTTGTCGCGCAGGTAGTCGAAGCCGAACTCGTTGTTCGTGCCGTAGGTGATGTCGGCGGCGTACTCCTCGCGCCGCTGGTCCGGGGTCTGCCCGGACAGGATCGTGCCGGTGCTCATCCCCAGGAAGCGGTGCACACGGCCCATGAGCTCGCTCTGGTAGCCGGCGAGGTAGTCGTTGACGGTGACGACGTGCACGCCCTTGCCCGTCAGGGCGTTGAGGTAGCTGGGCAGGGTCGCGACGAGCGTCTTGCCCTCACCGGTCTTCATCTCGGCGATGTTGCCCAGGTGCAGGGCGGCACCGCCCATGATCTGCACCCGGTAGTGACGCTGGCCCAGCGTGCGGCTCGCGGCCTCGCGCACCGTCGCGAAGGCCTCGGGGAGCAGCTCGTCGAGGGTCTCGCCCGCAGCCAGACGCTCCTTGAACTTGTCGGTCTCCTCGCGCAGCTCCGCGTCGGTGAGGGCGGCGAAGGACTCCTCCAGGGCGTCCACCTGGTCGGCGATGGCGGTCAGCTTCTTGAGGACACGGCCCTCGCCGGCTCGAAGGATCTTGTCGAGGATCGTCGGCACGCGCGAGCTCCCGGTGAGTGTTCCAGGCGCCGGCCGGACGGCACGGCGCGGGCGGCCCCGGCGGGCGCGCCCGTCCCCATCGTAGGCGTAGCGCCGCCCCGGGCGACCGCGGGTCAGCCGCGGGCGAACCGGACACGCCCCGCCGGTGCGGGCGACGAGGTGCTCCGGCCCGTCCGCGGACCGCGTGACAGGTCCGGTGGCGCGCCCGGGCACCTACTCGGGACCGGCTGCGGCGGGGCTCCGGGCGAGGTGTCCGGCGTCGCGCGCGAGGTGTCCGGCGTCGCGGGCGAGGTGTCCGGCGTCGCGCGCGAGGTGTCCGGCGTCACGGGCGAGGTGTCCCGCGAGGTCGCGGGCGAGGCTGCCGCCTGCGTCGCCGTCGACCACGACGAGTCCCAGCCCCAGCCACCGCGCCGTGACGGCGAGCTCTGCGGCCAGCTCACGCACGACCTCCGCGGCGCCCGGCCACACCCCCGCACCGCCGGCCGGCAGGCCCGGCACCCCGGCCGGATCCTCCGCGTGCGCGGCCCGCACCCGCAGGACGCCCGCGGCACGGTCCGCCTTGAGGTCCACCCGAGCCACCAGGTGCTCACCGAGGAGGAACGGCAGGACGTAGTAGCCGTGCGTGCGCTGCGCCACCGGGGTGTAGATGCCGATCCGGTAGTGCATCCCCCAGATCTCGTGCAGACGCCGGCGCTCGAACACCAGGGGGTCGAACGGCGCGAGCAGGGCCCGGGCACGGGTGCTCCGGGGCAGCCTCGCCGCGGTCTGCAGGAACGCCGGACGGGACCACCCGGCCACGCGGACCTCCTCGAGCGTGCCGTCGGCCACGAGCGTCGCCACGGCCCGGGCGGTGGGGGCCACGGGGAGGCGGAAGTAGTCCGCGAGGCCCCGCAGCGTGGCGACGCCGTGCGCGGCGGCGGCGATCGCCACGAGCTCGCGGACGGCGTCGGCCTCCGCCGGGACGGGACGCGCGAGCACCTCGGCGGGCAGCACCCGCTCGGTGAGGTCGTACGCGCGCTCGAACTGGGGCGTGCGATGAGCGGTGGCGATCTCCCCGATGTTGAACAGGTGCTCCAGGGCGTGCTTGGCCGGCGTCCAGTGCCAGCCCCACCCCTCCCGAGGGCCCCGTCGGTGGCCGAGCAGGTCGTGGACCTGGGTGGCGGTGACGGGCCCGTGCTCGGCGACCAGGCCACGGACGGCGTCGACGACGCCCGGGTGGTGGGCGAGCTCACGACCCCAGTGGTTGCGTTCCCGGTGGCGCTCCATCCGCCACCGGAGCAGCTGGTAGGTGGCGGGCGGGACGTAGGACGCCTCGTGCGCCCAGTACTCCACCAGCCGCCTCGGCCGGCGCCCGGCGAGACGGTCGAGCAGGCCGACGTCGTAGGGGCCCAGCCGGGAGAAGACCGGCAGGAGGTGGGCGCGGGCGAGGACGTTGACGGAGTCGATCTGCAGCAGCCCGATCCGCTCGACGAGCCTCGTCACGTGCCCGACGCCGACCGGTCCCACCGGCCGGGCCCGGTCGAGCCGCTGAGCCGCGACGGCGACCCGCCGCGCCTGGCCGGGAGTGAGCACGCGTGACGGCGTCGTTCCGGTCATCTCCCCATCCTGCCGCCAACCACCGACACCGGCGCCCCTACGACGACGTCGAGGGTGTGCGTCAGGTTTGTGGTGTCGGGCTCGTGGTCGTGGGCCAGAGGAGGTCGTCGCGTCTGGATTGGTGGAGGGTGCGGAGGGCGAGGACGGGGTCGAGGCCGTGGATGGTCCAGTGCATGCCGGCTCGTTTTGCGCGTTGTTTGACGATGGTGTTGCAGGCGGCCTCGACGGGTCCGGAGCCGATGTAGTAGCCGTTGGCGCGGAAATCGGCGTACTGCATGCGGTGGTGATTGGTGGTGAAGTAGGCGACCTCGGTGGCGGCGGGGCGGGCCAGGTCGGGGGCGTGGTCGGATAGGTCGAGGCGGTCGACGGCGGCGGCGATCGCGGCGGTGTGGCCCAGGTCGAGCTGGTCGACGAGGTCGGCCTCGAACGCGCCGGGGTCGTCCAGGACGAGGGTGAGGAGCTTGGTCAGGTCGGCGAGGTGCTCGCGGGCGTGGAAGTAGTCCACGATCTGGGTCGCGTGGGTGAAGTGGGTATCGGCGATGTTCCAGATCCATTTGGCGCCGTCGCCCAGGACGATGGGTTGGCGGATGTGGTCGAAGCCGCGCCGGTGGTACTCGGCCTTGGCGTGGGTGGCGAAGGTGGCGGCGGGTTCGAAGGTGGAGATGTAGGTCGCGGAGTCGGGGTCCTGCACGGGCTCGCCGGTGGCCGGGTCGCGGCCGGACTGGGTGAAGAAGCAGCCGATCTTGACCTCCCGCGTCCCGGCTCTGCCGCCATCCTTGCCGGGCCGGCCGGTGGTCTCGCTGGGCAGCATGGGGGCGCCGGTGCCGTCCAGCACGATGTAGCACACGTCCGGGCCCTCACCCGGTGCGGGCGCGGGCGTGGCGGTGGCTCTGGCCGCGGTGGTGTGCTCGGCGCCGATCAGGACCCGGGCCCGTCGTCCCTGGGCCCGGGTGGTCCGGGCCAGGGTCGAGGTCGAGGCCAGGTCCAGGCCCGTCACGGTGGCGATGAACTGTCTGGACTTCTCGTACGGCATCTCGGCCCCGGCCAGCGCGCAAGCCCGGGACAGGCCCGGTGACAGGCTCGTGCCGGCCACGTCCAGGACGAGGTCCAGGGGGGCGAACCCCTCCCGGCAGGTGGCGCAGTGGTAGTAGCCACGGCTGAGCTGCAGGGCGCCGAGCAGGGTCCGGACCGTCCGGGCGCGCCGGGTGACCAACCGCGCGCCGTGCCCCTGGCCCGGGCACGGCGCCTGGGTCGGGGTGTCCTGGCCGGCCCAGTCGATGACCCCGGCGAGCGCGGCCAGCCCGATCCGTGCCCCGGCCTGCTGGGCGGCGCGCTCGATCGCCTCCAGCACGCCCTGCTCCCCGCCGCGCAGCAGGCCGGCCGCGCCATGGACCAGCCGGCGGGCCTCGGCCGCGGCGAGCTCGCCGACCCGCTCGGCCAGGACGCTCAGCTCTTCGGGGTCGCAGAGCCCCCTTTTTTCCCGTCCGTCCCGGAAGGGGCGACGCGGCGCGAGCGAGGCCCCGGGGGCCCGACCCGGGCCCGGCACAACGCCTCGTTGATCTCCACGTAGTCCTCCACCAGCGCCGCGAACTCGGCGTAGTGGTCCAGCTCGGCGCGGACCTGGTCGATCTGGTCGACCGGGACGTACTGCCCGCGCGAACCCTCGCCCTTGACCGTACGGGTCCACAACCCGCGCGGCCCGTGGCCCTGCTCGCCCGGGCGGGCGCACCGGCACGTCGCCCGCCCGCACCTGCGGTAACCGACCTGCAACGACCCGCGCCGGAACGCCGGCACCGCGGCGATCCGGTCCAGAACCAACGAGCGCAGCTCGGCGAGCTCCCGCTCGCTCTTCCTCGAGTAGTCCTTGCCCATCACTACCCCCTGATGCTGATTATGTGACCCACAATCAGCATATGGAGCCACCAGCACAAACACCCTCAACGACACGGCCACGACTCACACCCCGACGTCGACGCACGGACGACGAGCTCGACGGGCAGCACGAGGTGGTCGACCCCGCGCGCGTCCGGGATGCCGTCGCCGTCGACCACCCGGTCGGGCCGGATGCGTGCGAGCAGGAGCCGGACCATGGCACGGCCCTGGAGGACGGTCCGCTGCCGGACGGTCGTGAGCGGCGGCGACGAGAAGGCGGCGACCTCGATGTCGTCGAACCCGACCAGGGCCACGTCGTCGGGCACGCGCCGTCCCGCGTCGTGCAGCGCCTTGAGTGCGCCCAGCGCGGTGAGGTCCGACGCCGCGAACAGGGCGTCGAGGTGCGGCGCCCTCGCGAGAAGGCGTGCCGTGGCGGCCTCGCCACCGGCCTGGCTGAAGTCACCGGGTTCGACCAGGCCGGGGTCGAACGCCGGGCCGAGCCCGTCACGGAAACCGTCGAGCCGGTCGAGCCCGGCGGTCATGTCCTGAGGTCCGGCCACCGTGCCGATCACGGTGCGCCCGAGCCCGCGCAGGTGCTCGGCCGCCATGCGGGCCCCACCGACGTTGTCGTTGTCCACGTACGGCACCGAGACACCCGGCTGCATCGGACGGCCACCGATCACCAGGGGGACGGCCGCCGCCTGGAGCGCGGGAGGCAGCGGGTCGACGCTCTCGTGCTCGGAGATCATCAGGACGCCGTCGACCGCTCCCGACGTCAGGTACCGGGAGACGCGCCGGATCTCCTCCGGGGACTGGGTCATCATGATGACCAGCTGCAGCCCCGCGGCGCCCGCCTCCATCGTGACCCCTCGGACGATGCCGCTGAAGAACGGGTCACCGAACACCCGCACGTCCGGCTCGGAGGCGACGAGGGCGATGGTGTCCGTGCGCCGGGTGACGAGGGTTCGCGCCGCGAGGTTGGGCTGGTAGCCCAGCACCCTGATGGACTCCTCGACGCGGCGCCGGAGCTCGGGCGCCACGGTGGGGACGTCGTTGACGACCCGCGAGACCGTCGCGCGAGAGACGCCGGCGTGCGCGGCCACCTGCTCGAGGCCGGCGCGACCGCTGGGGGGCATGGGCCTGATCTCCCCTCGGGGGACGTGCCGCATACGGCCGGATCACCCGAATCCTACGGGTGGACCCGGCCGGTCGACGCCGCCCTTGTGACGGAACCCACCCCCGTGCCATGCTCACTCCCGAGAGAGCGCTCTCTCACTGCCTGACCCCCCACCACTCGGCACCGTCCCGAAGCGCGCTCAGCGATGAGAGCGCTCTCACACGGACGTGGCCGCCCGTACGTCGTCGGCCCACGGGCGGGTCGCCGACGGACGGGCGCCCGGGACGACCCACCAGTCCTGGGCCGGCCGTGGGACGTCCGGCACCGCACACGAAGGACCCCATCGAGAGGACCCATGCCATGACCGCTTCGACACATCCCCCGTCACGCCTGCGGCGAGGGGCCGCGCTGGCCACCGCGGCCGCACTCTCCCTCACGGCGGTCGGCGTGGCCGGCGCCGCGGGCGCCGAGCCGCCCGTGCTCGTCGTGGAGGACTTCGAGTCCCTGCCGGCCGGCACCGACCCGGACGGCGTCCCGGTCGGGTTCACCACGTTCCAGGGCGCCGGCAGCACGGTCACGATCGACACCGCCGCGCCGCCCGCGCCCACCGACGGTGTCGACGGTCAGGCGCTCCGGATGGACGTCGACGTGACCTCCTACGCCGGTGTCGTCGACGCGTTCCCGAACGAGGCGGTGAACCGGTGGGTCCCGCAGGACTGGAGCGCCTACAAGGGCTTCACCATGTGGCTCCGCGGCCTCGGGACCGGGAACACGCTGTTCGTCGACCTGCTCGAGAACCGCAACCCGGGCTCGACGAGCGACGACGCCGAGCGGTGGTCGGTGGACGTCGTGGACGACTTCACCGGCTGGCGCGAGATCTCGATCCCCTTCGCCGAGCTCACCCGCAAGGGCGTCGGCAACAACGCGCCGGACGACGGCTTCGAGGGCACCGAGGTGCACGGGTGGGCCCTCGGCGCCCTCGGCACCGGCGGAGCGCGCACCTACTGGGTGGACAACGTCGGCGTCTACGGCGTGGCGGAGGTCCCGGACCTCGCCGTGGGCCTCGCCGCCCGGAACGTCGACGTCCCCGAGGGAACGACCGGTGAGGTCACGGTCAGGCTCAACCGGACGATGAGGGAGGAGGACCCGGACCAGGTCACGGTGGGCTACGCGGTCGAGCCGGGCACCGCGCAGGCGGGTCGGGACTACACGCCCGTCACCGGCACCCTCACCTTCACCAAGGACGGGCCGCGCGAGCTCACCTTCCCCCTCGAGACGGTCGACAACGGCAAGGACGACGGCGACCGACGCGTCATCCTGCGCCTCTCCGACCCGGTCGGCGCCGCGGCGGGCATCATGCAGGCGGCCGGCACGATCCTCGACGACGAGCCGTACGACCCCCTGCTCCTGGACGACTTCGAGCGCGCACCCGACCTGTGGGACGGCAGCGACGCCGTGACCCTGGACAACCCCGAGATCGCCTCCGCGGACCCGGACGCGGTACCCGGTCAGGGCGCGCAGGAGCGTGTCCTCGCGGCGACCGTCGGCGGGCCGGTCGGCGTCGACGTCGAGGTGGAGGGGCAGCTGTGCAACGCCGGCAACGGCGTCGTCACCGTGAGCGTGCTCAGCACCCCCGACTTCGACGCCACGAGCGTGGACCACACCACGGTCACCCTCGGGGACGCGCACGAGACGCACGTCGACCCCACGGGCCAGCCGCGGCGCCACGAGGCGGACACCGACGGCGACGGGCGGACGGACCTCGTGCTCCACGTCCGCGCCAAGGAGACCGGCCTGGCGTGCGACGACCAGGCGCTCCCCCTGGCCGGTGAGACCTTCGACGGCCGGGCGATCACGAACCTGCCCGCCCAGGAGCGCTTCGGCCGCGACTTCGCGCTGGGTCAGGACTGGTCCGAGACCGAAGGGATGTCGTTCTGGTACCGCGGGCAGGGGAGCGGCGACGAGATCGGCGTCGAGGTCCTCGACAACCGTGCCCCCGACCCGGGCCCGCAGGGGTGGGACCTCGTCTGGTCGGACGAGTTCGACGAGGCGGCCGGCACCCGACCGAACCCCGACAACTGGGGCTACGAGCTCGGTGACGGCACCGTCAACGGCATCCCCGGCTGGGGCAACAGCGAGCTGCAGTACTACACGGACAGCCCGGACAACGCCGCCACCGACGGCGAGGGCAACCTCGTCATCACCGCGCGCGAGGCGGACGGCGAGCAGTGCTACTACGGCGAGTGCGAGCACACCTCGGCGCGCCTGCTGTCCAAGCACAAGGCCGAGTTCGCGTACGGCCGCATCGAGGCCCGCATCCAGGTGCCGGACGGCGGCGCCGGCCTGTGGCCGGCCTTCTGGAGCCTCGGCACGGACATCGACCAGGTCGGCTGGCCCCAGACCGGTGAGATCGACTTCATGGAGTACGTCAGCCGCATCCCCGGCGAGGTCTTCGGCACCGTCCACGGCCCCGGCTACTCCGGCGGCGAGGCCTACGGGGACATCGTGACCGTCGAGGGCGGCGTGCCCGGGGAGTTCCGCACCACCACCGTCGTGTGGGGACCCGACCGCATCGAGTGGTACCTGGACGGCGAGCGCTACCACACGGCCACCCCGGCCGACGTGGCACCGGACGAGTGGGTGTTCAACGACCCGGTCTTCCTGCTCCTCAACATGGCGGTCGGCGGGAGCTTCGGCGGCGTCGTCGACCCGGCCACGACCTTCCCCCAGGAGATGAAGGTGGACTACGTCCGGGTCTTCCAGGGTCCGGACACGGCCGAGCGTTTCGAGGCCTCCTTCGTCGACGACTCCACGGGCTGGCGAGAGGTCTCGCTCCCCTTCACCGACTTCGAGCGCAGCGCGGACCAGCCTGCGGGTGCCCCGGACGACGGGTTCGGTCTCGACGAGGTCTGGGGCTACGGGTTCGGCGTCCCGAGCGGGTCCGGGACCGTGCTGCTCGACCAGGTGCGCCTGAGCGACACCACCGCGCCGCAGGTGAGCATCACGGACGACGTCACGGCCGAGACCGCGAACGGTGACGTGACCTTCACCTTCGCCTTCTCGGAGGACGTGGGCACCAGCTTCACCGCCTCCGACGTCGTCCTGACCGGCGGCACGAAGGGGGCGTTCACCCGGGTCGACGCGACGCACGCCACACTCGTGGCACGTCCGCCGGCCGACAGCACCGGGACCCTCGAGGTCGCGGTCGCCGCGGGGGCCTTCAGCGACCTCGCCGGCAACGCGAACACCGCCGGCGCGAGCGCCCGGCAGGCCTACGACACCCCGCCCGCCCCGTCCGGCGGCGTCGTCATCACCTTCGACGAGGAGCCGGCGCCGGGGCTGACCGGCTTCGGTGGCGCCGCCGGCGCCGTCGTCGCGGACCCGACCGACGCCGGCAACCAGGTCGCGCAGATCGTCAGGTCGGCTCCGTCGGAGCTCTGGGCGGGCGTCACGGTCTCGACCGGACCCGGGCTCACCGTCCCGGCCATCCCGTTCGACGTCGCGACCACGATGACCGCGCGGGTGTGGTCACCCGAGGCGGGCGTCCCGGTCCGCCTCAAGGTGGAGGACGCCACGGACGGCGCCGTCTCGGTCGAGACCGAGGCCACCACGACGACGGCCGGCGCCTGGGAGACCCTGACGTTCGACCTCGCCGAGCACGTGCCGGGCACCGCCGCGCTCGACCCGGCGGCGACCTACGACAAGGTCTCGGTGTTCTTCGACTTCGGGACCGCGTACTCGGCCGAGGACGCCGCCGCGACCTTCTACCTCGACGACCTGGGGTACCCGGTCGCGCCCGGGCTGGTCATCTCGTTCGACCCGGCGCCGACCTGCTCGGCTTCGGCGGTGCCGAGGACTCCACGGTCGCCACCGACCCGACCGACCCCGCCAACGAGGTGCTGCGGGTCGTGAAGAACCCGCCCGAGGTGTGGGCGGGCACGATCGTGGCGACCGAGGACGACCTGCGGGTCCCGGTGATCCCGTTCACCGACGCGGACACGACGATCACCGTGCGGGTGTGGTCGCCCGAGGCGGGCGTCCCCGTCCGCCTCAAGGTCGAGGGCACCGACCCCGCCGTCAACGTCGAGACGGAGGCCACCACCACTGTCGCCGGCGCCTGGGAGACCCTGACGTTCGACTTCACGAACGCCGTCGCGACGCCGCTGGACCCGGCCGCCGAGTACGACCGGGTGGTCATCTTCTTCGACTTCGGGACCGTGGGGTCGGGGACGACCTACTACGCGGACGACATCACCTTCCCCTAGCGGGGAGGCGTCACCGTCCCGGGAGGGGGTCGGGGCGGGCAGTGCGGTGACGTGCCGCACTGCCCGCCCCGCCCAGCCCGGCCGGCGCATCCGGCGGGGCCGACGGGTCGGAGCCGCCCGGCGCACCGTCACCGACCGCCCGCCGCGCCCGGACGGGCCCGACCGGCGGCCGGACCCCGGTGGGCTCCGCCGCGATGCCCGCCAGCCGGCCCGCGAGCGCCATGGCGTCGAACGGGGCCCGGACCTTGACGTCGTTGTCGAAGTACACGACGACGTCGCGGCCGTCGGCGTGCCACCGTCGGACCCGGTCCGCCCACCGGTCCAGCGCGGCGTCGTCGTACCCGCTGACGTAGAGCTCCTCGTCGCCGTGCAGACGGACGTAGACGAGGTCGGCGGTGACCTCCTCGAGCAGCGGCCACCGTCCGGCGGTGTCCGCGACGACGAGCGCGACACCCCGCTCGCGCAGCAGCCGGGTGAAGTCGGGGTCCCGGTAGCTCTCGTGCCGCACCTCCATGGCGTGGCGGAGCAGCCGGTCGGCCGGGGCCTCCGTCAGGGGGTCCTTCACCCGGGCGTCGTGCCCGCGGGCCAGCGCCGCCGCGGCCGCCGTCGTCGTCGGGAGCTGGTCGAGGAACCGCTCCACGCGGCCGGCGTCGAAAGGCAGCTGGGGCGGCAGCTGCCACAGGACCGGGCCCAGCTTCTCCCCCAGGGCGAGGACCCCCGAGGCGAAGAAGTTCGCCAGTGCCCCCGCCACGTCGTCGAGCTTCTTCATGTGGGTGATGAACCGGCCGCCCTTGACCGCGAAGACGAAGTCCGACGGGGTCTGCGCCGACCACGCCCGGTAGCTCGACGGCGACTGGAGGGAGTAGAACGACCCGTTGATCTCCACCGTGGACAGGCGGCTGGCGACGTGCTCCAGCTCCCGGCGCTGGGCCAGACCGGGCGGGTAGAAGGTGCCCCGCCACGGCGCGTACCGCCAGCCCGAGATGCCGACGTGGACGGTGGCCATGGCCCGACCATAGATCGGGGTGGCCGGTGCGGCGAGCGGGTGCAGTGCGACGGCCGGGACCACGCAACGACCGGCGGGCACGGCGGGGCCGGACGGGGCCGGGGCCCGTCGCCGGCGGGCGACGGGGCCCCGGGGTCGGGACTGGTCAGGGGTGGGACCCGACGGTCAGGCGGGCCGCCCGGCGGGGTCGAGGACGTGGTTCGACGCCGTCACGACCGTGTCGAGGCGGATCACGCCGTAGGTCCAGCCGTGGCGGTGGTAGACGGCGCACGGCTGGCCGGTCTCCTCGTCGATGAAGAGGTAGAACGGGTGCCCGACGAGCTCCATCTCGTACAGGGCCTGGTCGACCGTCATCGGGGTGGCCTCGTGCAGCTTCTGGCGCACGATCACCGGGGAGTCGCCCAGCTGGGCCTCGACGCTCTCCCCCGGCCTCGTCGGTGGCTGGGGCCGCTCCTCCTGCTCGACCTCGGGCTCCTGCTCGACGCTGGGAACCTGCCCGGGCGGCGGGGGCGAGTAGCGGTGGTGGTCCTTGCGGCGGTCACGGACCCGGCGAAGCCGCTCGACGAGCTTGCCGACGGCGAGGTCCAGCGCACCGTACCGGTCGGAGGCACTGGCCTCGGCACGGATCACGGGCCCCTTGTCGCGCACGGTGATCTCGATCTTCTCGGCCTGGTCGCTCTGGCGCGGGTTGCGCTCGTGGGTGAGCTCGACGTCCACGCGCTGCGCCCGGGGGGCCAGCTGCTCGATCTTCCCGAGCTTCTCCTCGACCTGCTCGCGGAAGCGGTCGGCGATCTCGGTGTTGCGGCCCTTGACGACGATCTCCATGGTGACCTCCATAGGTGGGGGCTCTTCCGGCCCCGGACGTGACGATCTCGCGCCGGTTGGTTCACGGGCGAGCGAGGGGGGTGCGGACCACCTCCTCCCGGCCCTGGCCGGGTCGCGCTTCCCTGCGCGGCGCCTGCGGCCTCGGGCTGTGCTCCATGCACCAACGTTAGTCGCATTTGGTGGCCGCGGGCATGTCCGCGCGGACACTCCCGCCGGGAACGCGCAGGGGCCGCGCGGGGGCGGGGGTGCCGGCGAGGGCGAGGCCCGCCACGACGTGCGCGCCGGCGTCCGACAGCGCGCTGACGCACGCGGCCAGGGTCGCCCCGGTGGTGACGACGTCGTCCACGACGACGACCGCGGCACCGGCGGGCAGCGGGGCGGCGACGACGACCCCGCCGCGGCGGTTGCGCGCCCGCGACCGGGCGCCCCGGCCCGCCTGGTGGGCGCCGCCACCCCGGCGCCGGAGGGCGTCGACGACGAGCACCCGGTCCACCCCGGCCGGGTGGTCGGCGAGGCCGGACGCGAGGCCGCGCGCCACGGCGTCGGCGAGCTCGCCCACGACGAACCGGTGCGCCAGCCGGCGGCGCAGGCCCGACGGCGCGGGCATGACGAGCACCGTGCGGGAGGCGCCGACGGCCGGTCCCAGAGCCGCACGCAGGGCCGGGTCCAGGGCCCACGCCCGGGCGGCCCCGGCGACGGCACCGAGCAGCGCCGCGGAGATGTCCCGGCGGCGGTGGTTCTTCCAGGCCAGCACCACCGAGCGCACCGCGCCGGCGTAGGCGCCCACCGACCACACCGGCGGGCCGTCCCCGGCGAGCATCGGCGCGTCCTGCCCGCACCGCCGCGGGGTCGCGGCGAGCAGGTCGCGGCACCGCGGGCACAGGGCCACGTCCCACCGCCCGCACCCGGCGCACTCCACGGGCAGGACGAGCCGCCCCGCGGACCTCAGGGCGCCGAGCCACCGTCCCGCCCCGTCCGGTCCGCCGGCGCCCACCACACCGGCGAGCATGGCCGGGCCGGGCCGCCGCGGCGGCGAGGCTGTGGACGGCGGGCTACCCGGGGAGGGTGGGGAAGAAGGCCTCGGTCAGCACCGGTCGCCACGACGCCCCGTTGCGCTCGTAGATGCGCCCGCTCTCGGTGCCCACCACCAGGGAGCGGTCGCCCCGGCCCGCGGTGATCGTCACGGCACCGTCGACGGCGGGCAGCCGCGAGGTGGGACCACCGATGGGCAGCAGGTGGACCACGGGTGCGGCGTCGCCGCCGGAGGTGCCCAGGACGGCGACCGTCTGCTCGTCCACCCAGGCGGCGTCGGTGGCGGTGGTCATCCGCTCGCCGATGCGCACCGGCTCGGCGAGGGCGCGCGGGACGCCGTCCAGGCCGCGCACGACGGCGGCGACGTCGACGAGGGTGCGTCCGCCGGACTCCCACACCACGACGGCGCGGGCCCCCTCGCGCGAGATCCGCAGGGCGTGGACCCGGCCCCCCTCGAGCCACGGCACGTCGACCGCGACCCGGGTGCCGGAGTCCTGGACGGCGACGACGTCGCCCGCGGACTCCTGCGGCGACGTCCACACCCACCCGTCGATGTCGACCGAGGGCGCCACCAGGGCCGAGCCCTGCGCCAGGAGGAAGGACTGGGACTGCGCCGCGGGGGCGGTGACGAGCCGGTCGGCGCCGTCGAGGAGGACGAGCGTGGGCTGCTCGGACTCGTACCCGAGGGCGGGCGAGCGTGCGTCCAGGCCCGCGAGGCTGCCGCCGGCCAGCGGGACGACCTCGCCGGCCACCACCTCGGCGAGCGCGCCGTCGGCGACGACCACCAGCGAGCCGGTGGTGTAGGGGTAGGAGGAGAGCTCGGGGATCGGCACGGTGACCTCGTACGGCGCGCCGGCCGCCGTGATCTGGATGAGCTGGACGCCGGGCACGCCGAGCAGCGTGCGCTCGACCTGGGCGTACAGCGCGGCCCGCTGCTCCGGGTCGGCCGAGAGGGCGTCGGCGGAGAGGTCGACGCGCGCGACGCCGTCGGCGACCGTGACCGCCTCGACGGTCATGCGGGTGCCGGCCGGGACCATGGTGACGACGCCGGGCGAGAGCCACTGCGAGGGGCCGTCGAGCAGCCCGCGGACCAGCGCCGTCGCCTGGTTCTCCCGCGGGTACCACCGCACGTCGGGGACGAGCGCGTCCTGCTCGGGCGTGAGGAAGTACACCGCACCCTGGGCGTAGAGCGAGCGGAAGTTCGCGGCCGGCAGCAGGACCCCGTCGTCGAGCTCGACGATGCGCCACTCCCCCGCGGCGTTGCGCACGAGGGTGAAGCCCGCCTCGATCGTCGTCTCGGGCGGCGACTCCGTGTAGTGCCCGGCGGAGTCCACCGAGGCCTCCGCGGCGACCGTGAGGCGCACGCCGTCGTCGTCGGTGCGCCCGAACGACGGCGCCGGGTTGTCGGCGTAGATCCTCACCTGCTCGAGCGGCTGCCACGCCTGGACCGCGGACCCGGCGAGGAACTGCCGGGCGACGAGGAACTCGTCGGAGTACCCCGCGGCCGAGGCGGTGAGGAACCCCTCGACGATCTCCTGGGGCGAGGCGCCCTCACGGGGGCCGGCCGCGAACAGGCCGATGCCCTCCGACGGCGGGAGCTCGGGCTGGGAGGCGGAGACCGGGCCCGAGCGGGGCAGGCTCACGCACCCCGCGAGCGCCACGAGCGCGGCGACGAGGACGGCCAGCAGCCGGACGCTGCGACGCGGCGTCACGAGCCCTCCTCCGCCAGCTCCGACCACGACTCCGGCCCCGCGGCGCTCGAGACCTCCTGGGTGATCGTGGCCGGCTCCTCGTGGGGGTTCAGCGGCACGGGAGAGACGCCGAGGACCGCGCCGGCGTGGCGGGGCACGGTGAGCCGGAACGACGCGCCGACGCCGATCTCCCCCCACGCCTCGAGGAGGCCGCCGTGCAGCCGGGCGTCCTCCTGGGAGATGGCCAGCCCCAGGCCGGTCCCACCGGTGGTCCGCGCACGGGCGGGGTCGGCGCGCCAGAAGCGGTCGAACACGTGCAGGGCCTCCTCGGCGCTCATGCCCACGCCGTGGTCGACGACGCGCACCGCCACCGTCGTCGCGGACGCGGCGACGGTGATGTCGATGGGGCGGCCCTCGCCGTGCTCGATCGCGTTGGCCAGGAGGTTGCGCAGGACCCGCTCCACGCGGCGGGAGTCCACCTCCACCGTGCACGGCCCGGCCGGCACCTGGAGCCGGATCTCGGACCCCTTGCGCTCGGCGAGGATGGCGTTGAGCTCGACCACCCGCTCGACGATGTCGCGCATGTCGCGCTCCTCGACCTCGAGGGCGGCCGCGCCGGCGTCGAAGCGCGAGATCTCCAGCAGGTCGGCGAGCATCGACTCGAACCGGTCGAGCTGGGTGTGCAGCAGCTCGGCGGAGCGGCGCACCGCCGGGTCGAAGGAGTCCCGGGCGTCGTGGATGAGCTCGCCCGCCATGCGGATGGTCGTCAGCGGGGTCCGCAGCTCGTGGGAGACGTCCGAGACGAACCGCTGCTGGAGGCGGGAGAGCTCCTCCATGCGCTCGATCTGGCGCTGGAGCGACTCCGCCATCTCGTTGAAGGAGTCCCCCAGCACCGCGAGCTCGTCGTGGCCGCGGACCGGGACCCGCTCGGCGAGGAGCCCGTCGGCGATCCGCTCGGCCGCCCGCGCCGCCTCCTGGACGGGACGCAGCACCCAGCGGGTGATGACCCACACCATGGCCCCGAGGACGACGACGAGGGCGAGGGCCCCGACCGACAGCACCCGCAGGACGAGCCGGATCGTCTCCTCCTCGGGGGCGAGGGTGTAGATCGTGTAGAGCTCGTACGTGCCCGCGGCAGGCAGGGTGACGGTGGCGCCGACGACGATCCCCGGCTCCTCGCCGTCCTCGGCCGGCAGACCCACCGCCTGCCAGTGCTGCCCGCCCTCGGCGGCGAGGGCGGCGCGCATCTGGTCGGAGACGACCTCGCGGGGTGCGTTGTTCGTGGCCGGCTCGGCGATGGTCACCGCCGACGACTCGTTGGGCGAGCGCATGAGGACGGTGCCGAGCGCGCCGGAGGAGGAGGACTCCAGCGCGTCGATCCAGTCGTTGGCCACCTGCTGGACCTGCTGCCCGGTGGTCGCCGTCGCGGAGTCGAACGTCTCCTGCGCGTCGCGCGAGCGCAGAGCCGCGTCGGCGAGGATCTGCTCGACCCGGGCGTCGTAGAGGCCGTCACGGACCTGGTTGCCGATGACGCCGCCGAGCAGGGCCAGCGCGACGGCTCCGCCGACGACGGTGATGGTCACCACCCGGACGCTGAGCGAGGTGCGCCACCGGCCGGCGGCCGTGAGGATCTTGCGGCGGGCCCGCAGGCGCAGCGGCTCGGTGGCGCGCGGCCGGTAGGTCGTGGCCGGTCCCGCGCGGTGGGGGACGGAGCCGCGCGGGAGCGCGGGCGCGGCCGGGGGGCTCGCGCCGCGGCTCTGGGCGACGTCCCGGCTCACCCCTGAGGTGCCCCCGCCCGGTACCCCACACCACGGACGGTGACGATGACCTCGGGGTGCTCCGGATCCTTCTCGACCTTGGCCCGCAGGCGCTGGACGTGGACGTTGACCAGGCGCGTGTCGGCGGCGTGGCGGTAGCCCCAGACCTGCTCGAGCAGCACCTCGCGGCTGAAGACCTGCCACGGCTTGCGCGCGAGGGCGACGATGAGGTCGAACTCGAGCGGCGTGAGGGAGATCGGCACGCCGTCCCGGGTGACCTCGTGGCCGGCGACGTCGAGCTCGAGATCGCCGATCCGCAGGCGCTCGGGCTCGGGGTCCTCCTGGCGCCGCAGGCGGGCGCGGACGCGCGCGACGAGCTCCTTGGGCTTGAACGGCTTGGCGACGTAGTCGTCCGCGCCCGCCTCGAGGCCGGTGACGACGTCGAGGGTGTCGGACTTCGCCGTCAGCATGACGATCGGCACGTCGGACTCCTCGCGGATGATCCGGCACACCGCGATGCCGTCGAGGCCCGGGAGCATGAGGTCGAGCAGGACGAGGTCGGGCTGCTCGGCGCGGAAGATGTCGGGCGCCTGGGCGCCGTCGGCGCAGAAGACGACCTCGAAGCCCTCGGCCTCGAGCACGATGCCGATCATCTCGGCGAGCGCGGTGTCGTCGTCGACCACGAGGAGGCGTGCATTCATGTCCACATGGTGTCATCCCGCGGCCACGGTTCGTGCCCGGCCCGCCGTGGGACGGCCACCGGCGTGGGGGGCGCGTGGCACCATGAACCCAGACGAGGCGGGGTGCGCCCCCAGGGGAGGCAGGGCATGACGATCGAGGACGACGGCCGGGACGACAGACCCGGTCCCCGTGGCGCGTCCGCGGACCCCGGCCGCTACGGGCAGTACGGCGCGGACGCCGGTGCGCCCGAGGGCCCCGACCCGCGCCCGCAGCCGCGCTACGGCCAGTACGCCCCCGTCGGTGGCCGGCCGGAACCCGCGGCGCGGCCGGACCCCGCAGCCTGGCCGGACCCCGCGGCGCGGCCGGACCCCGCAGCCTGGCAGGACCCCCGGCCGCCCGCTCCCGCGCGCTGGGAGGGCGCCGCGCAGCGCCCGCCCGCCTACGGCCAGTACGGCTCCGCCCCCCAGCCCGGACCGGCCGGGCCGGGCTCGGCCCGCCCCTACGGCCCGGCCGGCTTCGCCGGACCGGTCCAGCCCGGGATCGTCCCGCTGCGACCGCTCAACCTCGGGGAGATCCTCGACGGCGGGTTCCGCGCGATCCGGGCCAACCCCAAGGTGATGTTCGGCCTGTCCCTCCTCGTCCTGGGCATCGCCTCGGTCATCGAGGCCGTGGTGCTGGTGGTCTTCCTCGGCCAGGCGATGCCCGTGCTCGACCCGGCCCTCCTCGAGGGCAGTGCCACCGCGAGCGAGGCGCTGGGCGTCGGCCCGGGCAGCGTGCTCGGCCTCCTCGCGGCCGCCGTGGCCGTCTTCCTCGCCACGATCGTCCTCACCGGCCTGCTCATCATCTCCGTGAGCCAGTCCGTCCTCGGCCGGGTGGTGAGCATCGGTGAGGTCTGGACCCGAGCCAGAGGACGCCTCGGCGCCCTGGTCGGGCTCACGCTGCTCATCGGTGTCGCCGCGACGATCGCGATCACGCTGGTCGTCGTGGTCTCCGCCCTGCTCATCGGCGGGCTGGCCACCGCCCTCGGCGACAGCGCCGGCGTGCTCGTCCTCCTCGGCCTGCTGATCTTCGCCGCCGCGGTCGTCGCGACCGCCTGGCTGTCGATCAAGCTCGCGCTCGCCGCCCCCGTCCTCGTGCTGGAGCGCGCCTCGGTGATGACGTCGCTGCGCCGCTCGTGGTCGCTGACCGCCGGGCACTTCTGGCGCATCTTCGGCTCCCTCGTGCTGTCGTCGATCATCGTCTCGGTGATCTCCTACGCCCTCATGGTGGTGCCCACCCTCATCACCGCCCTGGTGGCGACGAGCCCCGACGCGATCGTCACCGCCACCGTCGTCACGACCGTCCTGTCGGTCCTCATCTCCGCCGCCACGACGCCGTTCCTCGCCGCCGTGCTGGCCCTGGTCTACATCGACGTGCGGATGCGCAAGGAGGGCCTCGACGTCGAGCTGGCCCGCGCCGCGGGGGCATGAGCCCGGCGCCGGCCGTCCTCCTCCCCGTCGGCGTCCCGGTCCGGCCGGACGCCGAGGAGGCACGCCGCTGGGCGCAGGAGGAGCTCGCGAAGGCGGCGTACTCCGACTCCCCCGGGCTCGTCGAGCGCTTCCTCGACTGGCTCGGCGGGATCCTGGGCCGCGTGGGTGACCTCGACACGCTCACCCCGCCCGAGGTCGTGCCGGTGCTGCTCGTGGTGGGCCTCGTCGTCGTGCTCGTGCTCGCCAGGGTCCTCGGCGGGCGGGTGCGCCGCGGCCGGGCGCGAGACGTCCCGGGCGGGACGGCGCTGTTCGACGACGACCGCAGCAGCGCCGACCTCCACGCCGCCGCCGACGCCGCGGCACGTCGCGGCGACCACGTCGCCGCCGTCCTGGACCGCTTCCGCGCGATCATCCGCCGACTGGACGAGCGCGGCGCCCTGGACGACCGCGCGGGCCTCACCGCGCACGAGGCCGCAGCCCTGGCGGCCGGTGCGCTGCCGGACCTCGCCGGGCCGCTCGGCTGGGCGGGGCGCCTCTTCGACGACGTCCGGTACGGTCACGCGTCGGCCGGTCCCGCGGAGGACGAGGCCATGCGCTCGCTCGCGGCGCGGGCCTCCGCCGTGCACCCGCTGGTGACCGCCGGAGCGGGCGCCGCTCCGCACGGCGCCGGCGCCGGCACGAGAACCGGTCCGGCGGCACCGTGAGCGCAGCCACCGCCGCGCCGGCGGTCGAGCGCGGACCCACCTGGTGGTCGCGCAACAGGTTCCCCGTGCTTGCCTCGCTCGCGTTCGCCGTCCTCATGCTCGCCGCCGTCGCGCTGACCGTCCGGAGCTCCGACCGGCCGCTCGCGCCGGACAACCCTCGCCCGGACGGGGCGCAGGCCGCCGCCGAGATCCTGCGGCGCCAGGGGGTGGAGGTGCGGCCGGCCTCCTCGCTCGCCGACGTCGGCGCGCTCGCCGGACCGGGCTCGACCGTCCTCGTCGTCGACCCCGGCCTGCTCTCCGTCGACCAGCGCGCCGAGATCGTGGCCACCGGGGCCGACCTCGTCATCGCCGGCGACCCCTTCACCGACCTCGAGGGGTTCGGCGTCCCGCTGCTCACCTCCGGTGCGGGGTCCGCAGACCCCGTCGACGCCGCCTGCGCCGATCCCGACGCCGTGGCCGCCGGGCGCGTCGGCTTCACCCGCGGCTCCGTCGGTCCCGCGGACGGCGGCACCGGCGGCGAGGCGGTGGTCTGCTTCCCCGTCGGCGACGGCGACGGCGGGTACGCCGTCTGGTCGGACGGCGCGCGGACCGTCCGCTACCTCGCCGACGAGCGCCTCATGAGCAACGAGTTCCTCGCCGTCGAGGGCAACGCCGCCCTGACCCTGCGGGCGCTCGGCCGGCACGAGGTCCTCGTGTGGTTCCTGCCCGGCGCCGTCGACACCACGAGCACCGGGGCCTCGGTCCCCCTCGTGCCCCCGGCGGCCACCGCCGCCCTCACCGTCCTCGCCGCCGCCGCCCTCGTCCTGGCGCTCGCACACGGGCGGGCGCTCGGGCCCGTGGTCACCGAGGTCATGCCGGTGGTGGTCCGCTCCGCCGAGACGACCCGCGGCCGGGGCCGGCTCTACCGCCGCTCCGGCGCCCACGACCACGCGGCGGCGAGCCTGCGCGCCGGGACCGCGGACCGGCTCGCCCGCACCCTCGGCCTGCCCCGGTCGGCGGGCCCCGACGCACTCCTCGGCGCCCTGGCACGCGCCACCGGCCGCCCCGACCCGGGCCTGCGGCAGCTGCTGTACGGCCCACCCCCCACCAGCGACGCCGCCCTCCTGGCGCTGTCCGCCGAGCTCGACGCCCTGGAAAGCGAGGTCCACCAGTGACGACCCCTCCGTACGGCCCTGCGCCTGCGACCCCGGCCGCCCCCTCCGTCCCGGCCTCACCCCCGCCGGAGCCGCCGACCGCCGGGCCGGGCGCCCGCGCCCCGCACGCCCACGCCGGCTCGCAGGCGCGCGAGCGGCTCGGCGGCCTGCGCGCCGAGATCGGCAAGGCGGTCGTGGGGCAGGACCCGGCGGTCACCGGGCTGGTCATCGCCCTGCTGTGCGGCGGGCACGTCCTGCTCGAGGGCGTCCCCGGGGTGGCCAAGACGCTCCTCGTGCGGACCCTCGCGGCGAGCCTGGACCTGGGTACGAAGCGGATCCAGTTCACCCCCGACCTCATGCCCGGCGACGTCACCGGCTCGCTGGTCTACGACGCCCGCACCGCCGAGTTCTCCTTCCGGGAGGGCCCGGTCTTCACCAACCTCCTCCTCGCCGACGAGATCAACCGGACCCCGCCCAAGACCCAGGCCTCCCTCCTCGAGGCCATGGAGGAGCGCCAGGTCTCCGTCGACGGCGAGCCGCGGGCACTGCCGCAGCCCTTCATGGTCGTGGCCACGCAGAACCCGGTCGAGTACGAAGGCACCTACCCCCTCCCGGAGGCGCAGCTCGACCGCTTCCTCCTCAAGCTGGTCCTGCCGCTGCCCGAACGGGGGCACGAGGTGGAGGTCCTGCGCCGGCACGCCCACTCCTTCGACCCCCGCGACCTCGCGAGGGCCGGCGTACGGGCCGTCGCCGGCCCGGGCGACATCGCCGCCGCCCGCGCCGAGGTCGGCCGCGTCGAGGTGGCACCCGAGGTGCTCGGCTACATCGTCGACCTCGTCCGGGCGACACGGACCTCGCCGTCGCTGTCCCTGGGCGTCTCCCCGCGCGGGGCGACGGCGCTGCTGGCGACGTCGCGGGCCTGGGCGTGGCTGAGCGGCCGGTCGTACGTCACCCCCGACGACGTCAAGGCGCTCGCGCACCCCACGCTGCGGCACCGGGTGCAGCTGCGGGCCGAGGCCGAGCTCGAGGGCGTCACCGCCGAGACCGTCCTGGACGGGGTCCTGGCCACGGTGCCGGTGCCACGCTGATGGTCCCCACGGCGCGCGCGGCCGTGGTCACCGCGCTCGGCGCCCTCCCCGCGGCGGTGTGGCCCACGACCACCACCGTCGGCCTCTGGGTGGGCCTGGTCGTGCTGGGGTGCGCCGTCGACACCGCGCTGGCGGCCTCCCCGCGGGCGGTGACCGTCGACCGGTCGGTCGGGACGTCGGTGCGGCTGGGAGAGGCGGCGACGTCGGTGGTGACCCTCACGAGCACCGGTAGCCGCCGCCTGCGCGGGGTCCTCCGCGACGCCTGGCCGCCCTCGGCGGGCGCCACGGCCGACCGGCACCGGCTCGACATCCCCGCCGGTCAGCGGCGCCGCGTGCGCACGGCCCTGCGCCCCACCCGGCGCGGGGACCGGCCGGCCGACCTCGTCACGGTCCGCACCGTCGGCCCCCTCGGTCTCGCCGGCCGGCAGGCCTCCCACCCGGCCCCCGCGACGCTGCGGGTGCTGCCGGCCTTCACCTCACGCCGTCACCTGCCCTCCCGCCTGGCGCGCCTGCGCGAGATGGACGGACGCACCGCCGTCCTGATCCGCGGCCAGGGGACGGAGTTCGACTCCCTGCGCGAGTACGTCATCGGCGACGACGTGCGGGCCATCGACTGGCGCGCCACCGCCCGCCGGGCCGACGTCGTCGTGCGCACGTGGCGGCCCGAGCGCGACCGCCGCGTCCTGCTCGTCCTGGACGTCGCCCGCCTGTCCGCGGCCCGGCTCGGCGAGGCGCCCCGCCTGGACGCCCAGATCGAGGCAGCCCTCCTGCTCGCCGCCCTCGCCTCACGGGCCGGCGACCGGGTCGACCTCGTCGCCGTCGACTCCGAGGTGCGCGCCCGGGTGGCCGGCGAGACCGGTCCGCGGCTCCTCGGCGCGCTGGCGTCGGCCCTGGCGCCGCTCGAGCCGTCCCTCGTCGAGACGAGCTGGACCCGCGTCACCCAGCTCGTGCGCGACCTGCCCCACCGCACGCTCGTCGTCCTCCTCACCGCCCTCGAGCCGACGGCCGTCGCGGCGGGCCTGCTGCCCGTGGCCGCCGCCCTGGCGCGGGACCACGCGGTGGTGCTGGCCTCCGCGTCGGACCCCGAGGTCGAGGCGCTGCGCCGGGACCGCTCCGACACCGACGCCGTCTTCGACGCCGCGGCCGCCGAGCGGGCAGAGCTCGAGCGCCGGGCGGCTGCGCTGCGGCTGCGCCGACGGGGCGTGGAGGTCGTCGAGGCCACCGCGGACGACCTCGCGCCCGCGCTGGCCGACACCTACCTCGCCCTCAAGGCGGCGGGCCGGCTGTGAGACGTAGGCTCGTCGGATGAGCCCGGCGCAGGCCCCCCCGACGGCCCGGGTCGACGTGTGGCTGTGGTCGGTACGGCTCTTCCGCACCCGGTCCCTCGCGACGGCGGCGTGCAAGGCGGGGCACGTCCGCATCAACGGCGAGCGGGCCAAGCCCGCGGCACCCGTCGGCCCCGGGGACCGGGTGGTCGTGCGCGGCGGTGAGCGCGAGCGCGACGTCGAGGTCGTCCAGGTCCTGCTCAAGCGGGTCGGCGCGTCCGCGGCCGCCGCCGCCGTGGTCGACCACAGCCCCGCCCCGCTGCCGCGTGAGGTGTTCGCGGTCCCGCGACGCGAGCGGGGCGCCGGCCGGCCGACGAAGCGGGAGCGGCGCGACATCACCCGGCTGCGTGGCCACTGAGGCCGGTGCGGCCGTCACCCGGCGCCGGGACGGAGGCGGGACGGCCCCATCCCGCGTCGGCACGGCGCCGATCGTGACCCGAACGCAACGAAAGTCCCAGGTCACGTCCGTGACGAGGCGCCAGAATGAGGCATGGACGCCGGCAGGCAGCTCGCCGACCGGGGATCCGGGAGGGACGTGGTGCGGGCCGTGCTCGCCACGGTCGCCGCCATGGCCCTGACCCTGGTCACAGTCGCGTGTCTGCCGGCCGACGACCCGGACCCGGGGCCGTCGGGCACCACCACCGAGACCCCCTCCGGCCCGCGGACGACCGGCCCCGCCCCGGAGCCCACGCCCGCCACCACCGAGCCCGCGCCCGCCACGACCGCCCCGACCCCCGCTACGACGCAGCCCGCGCCCGCCACGACGCACCCCGCGCCCGCCACGACCGCCCCGGCCCCCGCCACCCCACCCGCACCCGCGCTGGTGCCGGCCGCGTGGCGCGGCGCCGACATCGAGGTGCTCCCCGGCGCCGGGCCCGTGGTGGCGCTGACCTTCGACGGCGGGGCGTCCGACGCGGCCGTCGCGCCGATCCTCGCGACCCTGGACCGTTACGACGTCCCGGCGACGTTCTTCGTCACCGGTGCCTTCGCGCGCACCTACCCCGACGCCGTGCGGGCCATGGCGGCGGCCGGGCACCCGGTCGGCAACCACTCCGACACCCACCCCTCGTTCGCCGACTCGACGAACGAGGTCATCCGCGCCGAGCTGGCCGGGGCCGAGGCGGCCATCTCGGCGCTGACGGGACGGACCACCCGGCCGCTGTTCCGCTTCCCGTTCGGTGCGCGGACCGACCTCGACGTCGCCGTCGTCAACGGCGAGGGGTACGTGCCGTTCCGGTGGAGCACCGACACGCTCGGGTGGCAGGGCACGGAGGGTGGGATCACCGCCGACGTCGTCACCGACCGGGTGCTCGGCACCGCCCGGGACGGCCAGATCGTCCTCATGCACGTCGGGGCGAACCCCGACGACGGCACCACCCTCGACGCCGACGCGCTCCCGGCGGTCATCGAGGGGCTGCGCGCTCGCGGGTACGGCTTCGTCCACCTCGGCGGCGTGGTCCGCTGACCCCTCAGCCCGCCTCGGCGAGGGTGTGCCCGGCGAGGTCGTCGGCGAGGTCCCCGGTGTGCCCCTGCCGGACCGCGCGGCGGCCGAGCACGAGGGTGTAGGCCCAGTACGCGGCCAGGACGAGGGCGCCGACGGCGATCTTCAGCCCGGTCGGCAGCGGCGACGGCGTCACGAAGCCCTCGACGAGCCCGGACACGGCCAGGACCACCACGAGGCCCGTCGCGACGGTCACGAGCGCCCGGCCCTCCTGCGCCAGGGCCCGTGAGCGGCTGCGCCGGCCGGGCGCGAGCGCCGTCCAGAACAGCTTCAGCCCGGTGCCGCCGGCGATGAAGATCGCGGTGAGCTCCATGAGCCCGTGCGGGAGGATCAGCCCGAAGAACACCCCGAGGTCGCCGTGGACGGCCATGATGGCCCCGGCGTGACCCACCCCCACCGCGTTGGCGTAGAGCACGTAGAGCGGGAAGATTCCGGTGATGCCGAGCCCGATGACCTGCGCGGCGATCCAGGCGTTGTTCGTCCACACCTGCGCGGCGAAGTCCGGCGCGGGGTTGTCGGAGTAGTAGGCCTCGAACGCCTCCTGCGCGTACCTCTCGAGCTCCGCTGGGGTACCCAGCTGCGCCATGACGGCCGGGGTCCGGGCGGCCCAGGCGCCGACGACGACGGCGAGGCAGACCCACGCCACCATCACCGCCACCGTCCACCAGCGGACCCGGAAGAACGCCGCCGGCAGGGTCGTGGTGAAGAAGCGCCCCACGTCGGCGAGCCTGAGCTCGTGGGCGCCGGCGATCCGGGCCCGGGCCTGGCCCAGCAGGGTCGAGAGCCGGCCCACGAGGTACGGGTCCGGGGCCGAGGTCCGCAGCGCGGAGAGGTGACCGGCGGTGGCCTGGTAGAGGCGGACCAGCTCGTCGACCTCCTGGCCGGTCAGGCGCCGGCGGCGGCTGAGCTCCTCGAGCCGGCGCCACTGCGGCTCGTGCACCGCGGCGAAGGCATCGGTGTCCACGAGCGTTACCCTGCCACACGTGAGCAGGACCACCGGGCCCCAGGCTGCGCTCGCCCGAGCCCGGCTCCAGGACGACCTCGTCGTCACCGGTGAGGCCGTGGCGCTCGACGTGCGCCCGGCGTCGGTGGGCGTGCGGATCCTCGCCGGCCTCGTGGACGCGCTCGTCTACGGCGGCGTCGCCGTCCTGCTCCTCGTCGCGGCCGGACGGGTGCTCACCGAGCTCAACCCCGCCCAGCTCGGCGTCGTCCAGGTGGCCACCTTCGCCGGGGTCCAGGTACTCGCCCCCACCGTCGTGGAGACCCTCTCCCGCGGCCGGTCCCTCGGCAGGCTGGCCGCCGGGACGTCGATCGTGCGCGACGACGGCGGTCCGGTGCGCCTGCGTCACGCCCTCGTCCGGGCGCTGGCCGGGGTGGGCGAGCTGTGGCTCACCGCGGGCTCCGTGGCCATCGTCGTCGCCGGCCTCAACCGCCGCGGGAAGCGCCTCGGCGACCTCCTCGCCGGCACCTACGCCGTCCGGGTCCGCGGCGGCCAGCGCCGTCCCGGGCCCCTGCACATGCCCCCCGAGCTCGCCGGCTGGGCGGTCGGTGCCGACATCCGCTCCCTGCCCGACGGCCTCGGCCTCGCGGCCCGGTCCTACCTCAGCCGGTCCGCCACGATGACGGCGGACGCCCGGGCCCGGATGGGGGCCGCGCTGGCGGCGGAGGTGGAGCCCTTCGTCGCCCCTCCGCCGCCGTGGGGCACCCCGCCCGAGCGCTTCCTCACTGCGGTCCTCGTCTCCCGCCGGGACCGGGAGCACGCCACCGGTGTGCGGGCGCGCGAGCGCGAGGTCGCGGAGTCCGCAGCGGTCGCCCGCCTGCCCCACGGGGTGCCCGACTCCCGCCGAGGCTGAGCCGCACCGGCACGGCGCGGTGTCAGAACCTGACCTCCGGCGCGGGCACGACGGCGACGCCGTCCGCGGCGAGCTCCTCCTCCACCTCGCGGGACAGGACGGCGGCGGAGGCGTCGTCGTCGTGGGTGGCGTGCGCACCGCTGGCCAGGACCACCGCGAAACCCGCCTGCAGCGCCGACCGGCTCGTGGCCCGGACGCAGAAGTCGGACTGCATCCCGGCCACGACGACGGTGCCGACGTCCTCCTCGCGCAGGCGCGCGGCGAGA